>CALFHF010000222.1 GCA_937875855.1 uncultured Flavobacteriales bacterium | reverse complement strand
GGCTGCGCAGATCCCAGATTGCAGGCCAAAATGTCGAGATCTTCAAGCCTAAACTGGACACGCGTTATGATGCAGTGCAGGTGGTGAGTCATGACAAAAATGCCATTCCCTCTATGCCTGTAGCGCATTCTAGAGATATTTTGCTCAATATTCATGAGTTCGATGTGGTGGGTGTGGATGAAGCCCAATTCTTCGATGATCAATTGCCTGATGTATGCGATGCGCTCGCTAATCAAGGCATACGCGTCATCGTAGCAGGCCTTGATATGGACTTTTCTGGAAAACCTTTTGGGCCCATTCCTGCCTTGCTAGCCCGTGCCGAATTCGTGACCAAGGTGCATGCGATATGCATGTCATGTGGGGATCTAGCTGTGTATTCCTATCGCAAAAAAGAGAGCGATGAGCTGGTATTGCTCGGAGAATCTGAAGAATATGTGCCGCTGTGTCGCTCCTGCTATAGGGAGGCACGCGTAACGAAGGAACCCGAAAAATCATGAGGTATCAGCTCCAAGAAGTAGCGAAAATCCTAAGCGCAGAGCTTCAGGGTGCTGACCACATAATCCGTGATGTCATCACAGACAGCCGCAGAATAACGGGCCCTGATCAGAGCTTGTTCATCGCTATTAAAGGAGAACGTTTTGACGGACATGATTTTCTTGAAGCTGCATATGCGGGCGGAATCCGAAGTTTCTTGGTTCAAGAAAAAGTAACCCTCCCCGCTGATTGTTCTGTCATTCATGTTGCTGATAGTTTGAAGGCCTTACACGATTGGGCAGCTCATCATAGATCCTTATTCAGCTATCCGGTTATAGGAATTACGGGCAGTTACGGGAAGACCTCCGTGAAAGAACGACTTGCGAGTTTATTAGGCTCGCACTGCTCGATTATACGATCTCCGCGCAGTTATAATTCTCAGGTGGGCGTTCCTTTATCAGTGCTCGGAATGGAGCAAGGACATGAGCTAGCCATCTTCGAAGCGGGTATTTCAGAACCTGGAGAGATGAAAAATCTGGCCCGCATCATCAGGCCTGACATTGGGATTTTCACAGGGCTGGGAGAAGCACACCATGAGCATTTCAGCAGTCATGAAGAACATCTGAACGAAAAATTACTGCTGTTCCAAGGCGCTCAAATGCTCGTATATGAATTAGGAGAAGATGAGGAGTTGATCCGAGCCTTTGCCCATGAACAAAGCATTCAGACCTATTCATGGGGGCACACAGGAAAAGAAGACCTTCATATTCTCAGTCATACCGAACAGGGAGACACGCAGGAATTAAGCTATTGCACAGGAGGAAAATCATTTAGCCTGACGATGCCCTTGACCAAAGGGAATTATTTTGCCAATGAGATGCATTGCTTAGCAGCGCTCTATGCCTTGGGCGAAAAACAGGAAGTGATAAAAGCCGCGTTCAAGAAAGTGGGCACCGGCAGCCACATCTTGGAACATACACGCAGTCATACAGGTTCCGTGCTTCTTACTCAAACGGGATTATTAGATGCAGCGCAATTGTCCCTTGCCATAGCCCAATTAACCCTGACAGGTCATGAAAGCGAGAAGATCATTCTACTCATAGAAACAGAAGCTCCACTAGCCAATAGCCATCGCATAGATTCCCTAGCCCGTGTGTTGGAAGCGGGAAGAACATCAGGAACTCAGGTCATTTGCCTTGGAAAAGGAATGAAGCCATTATCTGAAAAACTGGGCGAAAACGCTCTTTTTCTGTCCAATTCTGATGAATTTCATGCTTTTTTGGCCAAAAACAGCCTAAAAGGAGATTTGCTCATCTCAGGTTCTTGGAGCCCATTTTTCATGTCAGTGCGCTCTTTACTTCAGGGTCAAGGACATCATACCCGCGTAACCATAGACATGGAAGCTGTGGTGCATAACCTAAATGTCTTCAGAGAAGCCTTGGGCCCTGACGTGAAGGTGATGGCCATGGTCAAAGCATCAGCCTATGGATCAGGAGATACTGAACTGGCCCGATTGCTTGAGTTTCACCGCATAGACCATCTAGGAGTAGCCTATGCCGATGAGGGAATTCACCTGCGCAGACAAGGGATCCGAAGTCCCATAATGGTGATGAACAGCTCCCTAAATGAGCTAGAACGCATGCTGAATCATGAGCTAGAACCAGTGATATACAGCGCTTCTATGTTGCAAGAACTGCTGAGCTTAAAGACCGAAAAACGAATTGGGATTCACTTGGAGTTCGATACAGGAATGCATCGCTTAGGAATTTCAGAAGAAGAAGCTGAGGCATGTCTGGATCTGATAGCCAAACAATCCAAGGTGGAATTGATCTCCGTGTTTAGTCATCTCCTAGCCAGTGATGATTCTAGCAAGGAAGAATGGACTAAAAAACAGCTGGATTCCTTTGACCGAATTAAAGAGATGATCACATCTCGTTCCTTGAAACGGCCCATGTATCACATTCTGAATACCTCTGGAATTTTGCGTTATCCTGCATACCGCATGGATATGGTGAGGCTAGGAATAGGATTGTATGGGCATGAACCTCATCGCGGATTAGCCCAAAAACTCTCGCCTATTCTCAGATGGGACACTGAGATCAGGCAAGTGAAAACCGTAAAAAAAGGCGAGACAATAGGTTATGGAGGAAATTTCATAGTAGAGAAAGACATGAAGATTGCCATACTGCCGCTGGGCTATGCAGATGGAATTCATCGCAGCCTCGGACATGGAAAAGGAAAGGTCTTTATTCAGGGAAAATCATGCCCAACGGTAGGATCCATTTGTATGGACATGTGCATGGTAGATTTGAAAAATCTGACGTTCGGCCCTGGGGAGCCTGTAGAGATTATAGGCCCAAACCAAAGCATAGAGGAATTGGCCGAAAGCCTTGGCACCATTGCCTATGAGGTCTTAACCAGCATACCGACTCGTGTTAAAAGAACCTACGTAAACGGCTGAAAACTAGGTCTTTCATCCATGTATTTCTATGGGTTGACAAGTCAAAATATTGCCCCGTTATTACTAGCTGAGATTTTTACTCAGGTAGATTAACTACAACAATCTGTTACGAGAACCCGATCAAACGAGATTGGGTTCTCTTTTTTTATGGGGTTATGTTTTGTGTTTTGATGGAGTTTTTAGAGATAGACACCCTCCCACGCAAACCCTTATCCCTGCGAGGGATCTACGCGCAACACTAATTCTTCTCTGCGCACTCTGTGATACCTCTGTGTCTTTGCGGTTAGAACCCTCAAATATTCTTGAATTTTGAATCCATAGCACGTCTAGACATCGCTCAGTGCAGGTCTTGAATCCTCAAATCCTTGAATCTCAAATCTCTCTCCCCACGCACACCCTTAATCCCTGCGAGGGATCTACGCGCTGGAACTATTGCCCATTGCCTAATGACTAGTGACCAATGCCTTTGAATCTTAAATAGAAAAAGGCCTCTCACTTTTGAGAAGCCTTTTTCAAACCAAAACCAAACAACCAATTAGACGTTGGTCAACCTGCGGGTGACTTTGCTCAAGAGCAAGTACATGGCAGGCACAATGACCAACGTTAAGAATGTAGCAAATGTTAGGCCAAAAATGATGGTCCAGCTCATGGGACCCCAAAAAACTACGTTATCTCCACCCACATAGATTCCTGGATCAAGTTTGGTCATAAGCCCAATGAAGTCAATATTCAACCCCACGGCAAGTGGCACAAGCCCTAGAACTGTAGTGATAGCTGTCAATAGCACGGGTCTCAGACGTTTTTTTCCTGCCTCAACCACCGCCTCGAACATGTCATTTTTACCCAACATGACTTCTTCATCTATGCCCAACTTTTCTTTCTTACGCGCTTCCAAGAGCTTGGTATAGTCAATCAATACGATGGCATTATTCACCACCACTCCCGCTAAGGATATAATCCCAATCATGGTCATGATAATGATGAAATCCATTTGGAAAATCACGAGCCCTAGCAATACTCCTATCAAACTCAAGACCACTGAAGTCATGATAATAAGTGGTGTTGTAGCTGAGTTGAATTGCGCGATGATGATCAAGAGGATCATGAATACGGCAATCAACAGAGCATTGGTCAAGAAGCCCATTTCCTTCGCTTGCTCTTCTTGCTGACCTGTGAATTTATAGGTCACTCCTTCAGGCATTTCATAGCCCACGAGAATTTCCTTGATCTTGCCCACGACTTCCGTTGGGTTATATTCTGTGGTGACATTGGAATACAGCGTCACTACACGATCCAGATCAATACGCTTCACGGCTGAGAAGGTGCTGCTCTTCTCCTTATGCGCCACTGCTGATAAAGGAATCTGCACGATTTTACCATTGCTTTGATTACGGAAGGTGATGCGCTGATCCATCAAGGCATCAGCATCATAGGCATAGTCCCTAGAGAAACGGAGCATGATGGGATAATCATCTTCTCCTTCCTTATAGCTAGAAATCTCCTTTCCGAAGAGGGCAGTGCGCATAGCGTCTCCTATCTGAGAAGTGGACACATTAAGCCTTCGCGCTTTATCTCTGTCTATTACGATAGGCAGTTCAGGCTTTCCGGTTTCTACATCGAGCTTTAATTCCTCTATTCCGGGGATAAATGCATCGTTAATGTATTGGCGTAATGCATCTCCCTCGGCTAAAAGCTGCTCATAATCTTCTCCTGCTAATTCTATGTTCACGGCAGCACCTTGAGGTGGCCCATCAGCATTCTTGGTCACGGTAATGCGCACACCCGGAATATCTTCAATAGACTTTCGCATTTCCTCTAGGACGTCATTGGTACCTATGCCCATGCGATCAGCAAATTTCAAGAAGCTAATCTGAATCCTTCCTTTATGAGGAGTATCCCCGAAGGAAGGGCCTTGAGCTGGATCGCTAGTACCTGATCCCACTTGCGCAATAACAGAACTCACGATGTCAGATTTCTTGATTTCCTTGCCCTTATAGACAAGTGGCTCACCATCTATAGAAGCAGGCTGCTCTAGATCTTTCAAGACCAATTCCTCCACGTGCTTGGTTAGGTCATTGGTCTTCTCTATATCTGTTCCAATGGGTGTTTCTATGTAAACATTCAAGTACTGTGGTTCATTCTCAGGAAAGAAAAGCACCTGTGGCGCGAAGACTCCTACCACTGCGAAAGAGAAAATCAGCAATCCGAACATCCCAATGACCAATCTCACAGGCTTTCTTCCGGCAAGGATATTTCTCAGGAATCTCTCGTAGAAATTCTCCAGCTTAGCCATGATGACATTCTGGAAATAATCAGAGGCGGGGGCCAATGCAAAGCGATAGACATATAAAAAGACCAGAATAATTAGGGTCAGGTTTCCTTTCAGAATATCTCCCATCAGATAGAATAAAATCAAGGAAACTAAGAGAATCAAACTAGGTCTCCATAATTGCGCAAAACCCACATTTCCAGTCACGAAAAGGAATCTTGACAAGACAATGAACATGGCAAGCAAGAATGGAATGAAGGATAAGAATGTCATGAATCCTCCCCCATCCAAGGCCATAGCCGAGAGCAAAATAGAAACGATAAATAGGACAATAATCCTAATCCTCGCTTTACGGCTCATCTCAAATTCATTCTCCTTCAACTTCATGTACATGGCAGTCAATACAGGATTGATAACCAAGGCCACGAAGAGGGATGAACTCAATACAATAATCAAGGTGATAGGAAGATACTTCATAAACTCTCCCATGATTCCCGGCCATATAGCGAGCGGAATAAATGCTGCCAGCGTAGTTGCAGTAGAAGCGATAATAGGCCATGCGACCTCACCCACTCCTTCTTTAGCCGCATCTATGGGCTTCTTTCCTTCATCCATGAGTCGGTAGATATTCTCTACCACCACGATTCCATTATCCACGAGCATTCCCAGTGCAAGCACTAGGGAGAACAGCACCATGGTATTCAGGGTCACGCCCATCACATTCAGGATGAAGAAGGAAAGCAACATGGACAGTGGTATGGCCACTCCCACGAACAAGGCATTACGTAATCCAAGGAAAAAGAGCAAGACCAAGACCACCAGGATCACCCCGAAGATGATGGAGTTCACTAATTCATCAAGCTGAGTCTGTGTCTGATCAGACTGATCACCAGTGATGGAAATCTCTAGGTTATCAGGCAAATAATGCTCTTGGGCTTCAGCGATAATTTCTTGAATGGTAGCTGAGGCTTGAAGCAAGTTCGTTCCTCCGCGCTTAATCACATCAAGCATGACCACAGGCTGACCGTATTCACGGGCATAGCTCTGTTTTTCCTCTTCTTCAAAGGTCACTGTAGCTATGTCTCGCAGATAAACAATGTTGTTATTCTCCTGCTTTACAATGACGTCTTCTATGTCAGAGATGCTTTGGAATTCACCTTTCACACTCACCGTTCTTCTGAAATCATCTACCAATAATTCACCTCCTGAGATGGTCACATTTTCTTGCTGAATGGCTTGGGCAATATCATGGAAGCCCAGCTTCACGGCTTCCATCTTAGGCATATCGACATGGATGCGCACTTCCTTGTCCATCATACCGCGTATGTCCACTTTATTGATCTCAGGGACATCCTCTATTTTATCTTCCAAATACTCAGCGTACTCCTTCAATTGTTCCATGGAGAACTCACCAGAAAGGTTGATATTCATGATGGGAACCATCTCAGAGAAATTCATCTCAAAGATGTTAGGGTCAGCAGGAAGGTCCTTAGGGAAATCAGGGTCGGCCTTGGTGATGTCTACCTTGTCTTTGACTTTCCTCAAGGCCACATCTACAGGCACCGAGAAATCAAAAAGAATACGCACAGAGGAGAATCCCTGAACTGAAGTTGAGGTAATCTCATCTACTCCTGTGATGGACTTAAGCTCCTTTTCCAATGGACGTGTGATGAGCTTTTCAATGTCAGATGGAGAGTTTCCAGGATAGGGTGTGCTGACATAAATCTCAGGCATCACAATCTCAGGAAAGGCCTCCTTAGGCATAGAATTATAGGAAATCACACCCGCCAAAACTATGATGAAGGTGACCAGCATCACGGTAATCCGGTTGCTAACAGAAGCATTGGTTAGACCAAAGGTCTTCGTAGTCTTGTTACTCATAACGTCTTGCTTTTAATGGGGTTCAAGAAGTTCTCACACGTTGGCCATCTCTAACGCTCTTCGCGCCTTCGCTGATCACCTGTGTGTCCTTCTCTAATCCTTCCAATATCTCTGTCTTTCCTTCGTATTCGAATCCTGTTTTTACCAGCACTCTCTTGGCAAACGTCTTTCCTTCTTTCTCATCCAAAACGAAGACGAAATCCTTTCCTGATGGGGTCTGCATGATCACCGAGCTAGGAAGTACAATGGCTGCCTCATCTCCATAATCGTTAATCTTCATGTGTGCCATTTGGTTCGGGCGTAGATCGGTATCGCCAACAGGCAAATCCACTCGAATCTTGAAAGATCTATTCTCCGGGTTGATGTATTTAGACACTTCAGAGATGGTGCTTTCTAAGGTTTTATTCAGTCCAGGAAGTTCCACTTGAACAGGAGATCCCTGCCTCACCGCTTGAAGGTGCTGCTCAGAGACATCGCTCTTGATGTACATCTTCTCTGTATTCACGACACGAGCAATAGGCATTTGGGGGTTTCCCATTTCGCCCTGCTTAGGAAAAATCGCATCCACTACTCCACTAAATGGAGCGCGCACTTGAGCTTTTCCTAGCTGACTGTTTAGTGTGGAAATAGAGGATTCTAGACTTTCTTTTTGCGTTTTCGCTTGCAGGTATTGCATCTCAGAACCTATCTTCTGTTCCCAAAGGCGGGACTGCTTTTCATAGGCTGTATTTGCCATTTCATACAAAGTCTGAACTTCTCTGATTTGATCTTGGACAATCTTATTATCAAGCTGCGCTATCACTTGTCCTTGGCTCACCTTCTGTCCTTCACTCACGAGAATCTTTGTGACTAGACCCATAGTTTCAGGATACAGCAACACATTTTTGTCGGTCTTTACTTCTCCGTAGATTTCAAAATAATGCTCGAAAGGCTGTGTTGTTGTAGTTAGCGTGGCTACCAGCGTCAAGCTGCTTTCAAAGTTCTCATCGCTCTCAGCCACTTGCTTGTTTATCTGAGTGATGCGATCATTGTGCTCATCGACAAGGCCTCTGAGTGAATCTCGCTCGCTTATAAGTTTATCAAGTTCCGTCTCTGGCGCTTGGCAAGAGGCAAGAAAAATAACGAGGATCGTAAGGATAGATATATGGATTCTCATACTAGGGTCTTAAAGGGTGTTATAGGCTTTTTGGAATGCGGTAAGGGCGTTGAGCAGATTCAGAGAAGCTTGGATTTTTCTTCCTTGCGCTTGAATGAATTGATTCTCCATTTCGTTGAGCTCGAAACTGCTGTTGACTCCTTCTTGATATTTAATTCGTGTTCGATCTCTGATCGTTTGAGCAAGGCTCATATTCTCAGTTTCGGTTTCGTAGTGTTGAATGGCGAACATGTAATCAGACCTAGCCCGCTCTGCAGAAAGCTCAAGTCCTGACTCGGCCTGCTCGCGCATGAGCACAGCTTCTTTCACTCCTATTTCCTTCTGCACTACCTGATGATGTTTCATGCCGCTAGAGAAGATTGGCAAAGAGAAATTCAACCCCCATACTGTGCTTGGGAACCACTCTTGATCGGTTTCGAAGAAATTAAACTCGTTACGCTGTGCTTGTTTCTGATAGTTGAAAAAACCATTCAAACTTGGCCAATAATGACTTTTCTGTTCTTTCAAACGAAGGTTTTGAAGCATCACATTCGCATCAGATAATTGCATGTCTGGGTGTAAGCTCAGGTCAGGATCTGCAGTGGCTAGGAGTGCATTTGTAGAAGGGTCAGTAGTCAAAGACGCAAGGTTGTCAGTCAAGGTCAATTCTTGTTCTAATGGAAGCCCGATTTGGAAATTGAGCAATTGCTTGGTCAATGATTCTTGACGCTCTGAGTTCTGGATTTGACTTTTCAAAGTGTTCAACGTGAGGCGCATTTGCATCACATCTTGCTCCTCTATGAATCCCTCGGCATACATGGCATCCATGTCCTTGAGCATAGCGTCCAAGGTGATGGCACTTTCTCTGAGCACGCTGGTATTCTGAGCTGAAAGCAAGGCGGTGTAATAGGCTTGAGCCACAGACTCTTTCACATCCAAATCTTTTCTGACTTTCTGAATCTTGCTGAATTCCACGTAGCTTTTAGCAGCTTGTAGACCTATTAGATAAGAACCGTTGAAGAGCAATTGGGAGAGTGATGCACCGGCCGAAGCCGTGTAATTTGTTCCGAATTGCGCTGGGATGAATCCTGGAGTTCCTCCACTTCCATCAGGAACTAAGTCTTCTGCGATTAAGACACTATACACCGCAGGGCTGATGAAGTCAGGCAGAACAGTGGTGGGTACATTCAAGAAATTTTGAAAACTCGCGGAAGCATTCACTTGAGGCAATCCTATGGCTAATGTCTCCTTTACTACACGTTCTGCTTTCTCTAGTGCAAGCGCTGACAACTGCGCATCTCTATTCATGATCAAAGCCTTTTCTTTCGCTTCGGCAAGGCTCAAACTCATAGGTTGGGCACTGAAAACTTGGGCTGAGAAAAGGGCGATGATCAGACTGATCTTTCTCATAAGGTTATGGTGTTAGAACTCTTCAACTTCTTTTTAAGATAGGTAGCACCTTTCATGCTGGCGACTCCTAGAATGTGGTAGCGGAACATGGTAGAATAGACTTCATTGAAGCTGATTTCCGTAGGCGGAAAAAGCTCAGCATTGAAGACGACATCAATTTTGGTCATATAAATCTTGGCAATAACCTCGGCATTAAGATCCTCTCTGTACAATCCTTCTGACATTCCTTTTTTCAAGTTCTCTACTGTGCATTTATAGATATGCTCTTCATGAGACTTCTTAGCCTTATGGAACGCTTCAGCGTGATATTTCTCTAAGTCATAATGGATGGAAGGATGCATCTCATTCAGCATGCCTGAGATAAAGAGTCCTATCTCGAACATCTCATCGATAGCATTCAAGTTCTTAGCGCAGATAACAGAGACGGCACATTCCTCCGTATTGAATTGCATAGCCAGACTTCTTTCCACTAACTCGTTCTTGTCCTTCACATAATTATATATGGTTTTCTTGGACATGCCCAAGTGACGGGCTAGGTCATCCATGGTCATCGATTTAATGCCATATTTCAGAAAAGCCTGAAGGGCTTGTCCAATGAATATTTTCTCTTTTTCTTTCATTCGGGCCGCAAAAGTAGGAAGCTTTCGGCCCAAAGGAAACGTTTTGCGTAATAAATGTTTCCTACCTCTACATGAACGGCAGCCTAAATGGCTCCGTGGTCATTGAAAAGAGTACATGGTCAAGGTACGAGCACCGTTCATGAGAATGAGGTCCCTGGACCCGTCACCATTGATATCACTGAGTACTGCGGGACCTCTTCCCATAATAGGGAAGCCTGGTAAAGGGCTCAGTGTATGGTCAAGTAAGACCGCAGAATTCATGTTAGGATCCCAGATAAGAACGTGCTTAGGCAGGGCCTGAAGACGCATAGAGTCAAGATCCGATTCGAATTTCATTTCATCAGAGCGATCATCCATGACCATGACTTCCTTGCCTGAAACTGCGAGCCAAGCTGATTCTGTCCAAGGCTGTAAATCATGAATTCCTGCCTTTACTTCTCTGTCTCCTCCCCCCACATTCAGTTCTCTGAGCGATCCATCCTTGCTTGCATATCGGATCCGAGTATCGCCTATGCTTTTCCCTTTATGGATGGTATACTCACCGCTATCATAGCCGCTAATTACACTGCTAGCACGATGTCTCAGTTTTCCGTTGCGTTCTAGGAAAAACACTTCCCCTTTAGCCGTCATACAGGTGATGTAATCCTTGTTCCCTATGGTGAAATGCTCTTGAATTCCCTTCACTTGATCATCCTTGAGCTGCACGAATTCCCATCCTTCTACTCGTTTTCCTACCCCATTATAGTTGAGTATTTTTCCATCCTCGGTTCCTATCAGTATGCGGTACTTTCTGTTTTTCTCATAATCCATTGCACTCGCTTGAGCACTTGCTTTAGCAACCAACTTTATGGGAAAGCCCGTGACGGTAATTCCGTTTCTATCGAGCAAATGAATCTCATTGTCCGTGTTGAAAAGCATTTGCAATTTTCCATTCCTGAGAATATCAACCTGCGTGACTTCAGATCGAATTTCTCCTTCCAAGGCCTTTTTCCAAAGGACTTTACCTGTATTAGAAATCAAGTAGAGCTGATGAGAAGCATCCTGTACTGCTATTTCCATGAGCGAGGTGTAGTGATTCCTGACCAATTTAGGTCCCCATACTAGATTCGTATCCAAGTCCATTTCCCAGATAGAACTTGTTTCCTTCTTCCGTTCTGGATTGTATTTCAAGAAAAGATTCATGTGAAAGAGTCCCTTGCTTGACGGTTCGAATTGAATGATAAGCGCTTGGAACTTCTGCAACTGTTCAGGATCTGTCAAAAACTGCACAGGAAGTTCTCCCACTAAAGAGCGCTCTAATATTCCTTCACAGCTTGCAAGATTCAAGTAATGATGATAGGCGCTGTTACTGCTCACATCATCTAGTAGATCTTGGAAATGAGAATCCTTGGCTAAGGTTCTATCTGTCAAAATACGATCAAGAATATCTTTCAAATCTCCAATGTCCATGGTGATTATCGCCATGTCTTTAACCACTGCTATGTGCAGCTCTTCTCCCATTCCTGATTCAGCAATAAGCGCTAGGTCGAAGAGCGCTGGATCCGCAATGAAGAGGTCCAATCCTCTGAACTCAGAATCCTTATACAAGTTCTTTTTCAGCTGATCCAGAGCGGCTGGGCCATCCACAAGAGGATAAAGAAGAAAGGAAGCCCTTGCACCATCACAGCGCGAGATGACATAGCCTTTACTCGGATCCAGATCTAGCGGTTTTGGCTCTGGCTCATTCGGACGGCTCTGGCCTCTCATCACATATTCAATGCTGTTATCGGGAAGAAATTCCAAAAAATTATCCAAGGCTACGGCCTGGTATGGTGCATACTTAGCCAAGGAATGACCTGCAGAATCAGAGACTTGAATTAAGCCAATAGTCTGTACTCCATTTGTCTTGACGGAGAGATCACAGAGCGACCAGGCGCCTACCTTCTCCTGTATGGCCAGATCAGCCTTCAAGAATTCTGTAGAAGCATCAGGAATCACTTCATGATTTATGTAGAGGAAGGCCAACGAAGAGGCCGCTTTCGTTTTAAGAATAGCATTGAATCCTGAATCTTTCAAGAGCCCTTTGCCCTCCATTCGACTTGCTTTTTCAAGGAGCAATTGAGCGCTAGAGAAGTGCATGACTTGCTCATTCACCTTCATGAAATATCCTTGACCTTCTTTGGAAAAACGAAAGAACTCTTCTCCATTATACGCTGAATTTCCCTCGTCCTTGAATCCTCTATGTATGAAAAAAGAACGCAAGGATGCCTCTGGAATCTCAGTTCCCAGTGTGAATAGCCAATCGCTTTTCTGAGCTCCCGAAGGATGCCGTGAAATGATAATGCCTTGAGGACCTAAGGCTCTTCCTAATTGTGAAAGCAAACTATCTAGCCCAGCGATAGCAGGGAATAATTGCATTTCTTCCCAAATCACTAACCCGCCATTCACACGCCTATCCAAGAGTTCTGCATTTGGAATTTCAAAAACCATGAAGGCATCCTCAGGCACAAACTGCATGAGATTTTTTTGATCAGAAGTCTTCTCAGGGCCTTTCCAAAACATAAATGCGATGGCCATACAGGAAGCAAGAACAAGAAGGATGAAGAGGATACGTTTCAAGGCAGGAAGTTATATCCCAAAGCTAGTGCTTGAAAAAGGCACTCAGCGCTCCCAAGCCAAGGCCTGTCAACATAAACATGTGAAGCATCCTTAGGTCTCCTCGGCAAGGAGTTTGAAGCTCATACGATGATAGGGACTGCTTCCTGTTTCTGCGATAGCAGCTCTGTGTTCTAGGGTGGGGTATCCTACATTTCTCTCCCATCCATACACTGGGAATTTCTTATGCAGGCGGGCCATGTATTCATCTCTGTACACTTTAGCTAAGACAGAGGCAGCAGCTATGGAGCTGAACTTGGAATCTCCTTTTACATGACAGCTATGCGGTATCTTAGAAAAAGCTTTGAAGCGATTTCCATCCACGAGTATGGCCTCGGGACGGGTCTTTAATTTTCTCAATGCCTTATGCATGGCCAAGAAGGAAGCTTGAAGAATATTGATTTCATCTATCACCTTGTGATCAGCCTTGGATATGGCAAAGGCAATCGCATTCTGTTTGATGTCTTTCTCAATGATCTTCATGGACTTCATGCTCAGTTTCTTGCTGTCATCAAGAAGTGGATGAGTGTAGTCCTTTGGCAAGATTACCGCAGCTGCAACCACAGGTCCGGCAAGACATCCGCGGCCCACCTCATCTACCCCAGCTTCAATGAGAGTAGGATCCAGATATGGTTTTAAGTTAGGCATTGTTTCAGAGCACAAGGATAATAGATCATGTCTTGATACAGCATGAGTGTGGTCTGAAAGGGAATATGGTTTACTTTGACCGAAGCATCCATGCAGAAGAAATTCCTCACAAATCTCGGGTTCCTCATTTTAGTGAACCTCCTAGTAAAGCCATTCTATATCCTCGGTATTGATGCCGAGGTACAGAACATGGTAGGTGCTGAGGACTACGGAAATTATTTCGCGCTGTTCAATTTCACGTTCCTCTTCAATATCCTGAACGACCTAGGAACCACGAATTATAACAACCGTAATGTGGCCCGAAATGCGGGAGCCATTGATGACCTATTCCCGCGCATGATAGGATTACGCGTAATGCTTTTAGGCGTGTTCATAGTACTCACATTGCTCGCAGGAATCTTCATTGGTTATAATCGCGAGCAGATATATATCTTAGGTTTCTTGGTCTTGAATCAAGGCTTGGTAGCCACCATTTTCTTCTTCCGTAGTAATCTGGCTGGGCTTCATCTGTTCAAGAGAGACTCGATTATCTCCGTATTGGATCGTTCCCTATTGATTCTCATTTGCGGTTTCCTTCTCTGGTCCCCCATGGTTGAGATTCAGTTCGACATACGCTGGTTCGTCTATGCACAGACTGCAGCTTATGCCTTGACGCTATTGGTCGCGCTGGGATTCTTAAGAGGAAAATTGCAAAATGTCTTGCCCCGTTTTGATACGATGTTCAATAAAGACATCATCAAGAAAAGTATTCCCTATGCGATTTTAATATTGCTTATGAGCCTGTATCATCGGATGGACACAGTGATTCTGGAGCGTATCGTAGTGAATGGAGATGTACAAGCAGGAATCTATGCCCAAGGCTTCAGATTCCTAGAAGCGCTGAATAATTTCTCGTTTCTTTTTGCCGTATTGCTCTTCCCCATTTTCTCCAGAATGCTGAAGGAGAAGCAAGACATAAAAGCTCTTTTGAGCCTCTCAAGTCGCATCTTATTGAGCGGAGTGATGATCATCGCATTGACCTGCTTCACTTTCAGTTTAGAGATTATTAGCTGGAGATATGATGCGCACATTGAGGAAGCTACACGCTGCTTTTCACTGCTCATCCTGAGTGCAGTTTGCTATAGTACGGTTCATATTTATGGCACCTTATTGACCTCAGCAGGAGAATTGAAGTTGCTCAATATTCTGAGCGCAATAACCGTCTTAATCAACCTGGTCATGAACCTCTGGCTGGCTCCACTGTTATACGCTGAAGGAAGCGCATGGGCGGCACTGGCAACCCAGACTTTCTCAGCTATTATCCATGTTCTGGTGGTGGTGAAGGTCTTTAAGTTGAAGCTAGACATACCATTGCTCCTTCGATTCGCTGGCCTTGCCATCTTCTTAATTCTCTTTGGTTACATAGCCCACTTTATGCCTTGGCCATGGGTGCTAAATGCTTTGATCATGGGCGTTATGGGGCTGTTAGTAGCTATGATGTTGAAATTGATTGACATGAAGGGCATTGCACACATAATGAAACAGAGCTGAACGCGTTAAAACCCTACTTTAGCGCGGCTTTTTTAAACTCTCTTTTTTGATGAACGACAGCAACCTTTTCAGCGGGATATTTGATACTCTGAAACGCAATTGGAAACTCTTAGCCGCCATGGCTATCCTCTCGGCAGTAACAGGAATAATCCTGAGCGTGCCGTCCTTGATGCCTCCGCGTTATACATCTACCGCGGTAGTATATCCAGCGAACCTCTCTCCACTATCTGATGAATCAGAGACAGAGCAGATGCTTCAGCTCTTGGCTGATGATGATATCCAGGACTCTCTTCTAAACAAGTTTGAGATGTATAAGCGTGGGGGTCTCATACCTGGAGCCCCTGAGTATCGCTACTGGGCTGACTTATTATATCAAGAACGGGTGAGCATAAGCCCTACGCGTTATGAAAGCGTTGAGATTACATGTCAGGATGAGACCCCTGAGGTGGCCAAGCAAATGGTGGAGAGCATTCTGGACATTTATAACTCTGAATTGAACGAAAGTATTCGGGTCAAACACGAGGAATACAAAAAAATGACCCAGAACGAGATGAATCAGATGGCCTCCATTATGGACTCTCTAAAGCAACGTATGTCTGAGATCAGGACCAAGACAGGCATCCTTGATTTTGAAAGTCAATCAGAGCGATATACCGAAGGATATGTGCGCATGATAGAGAAAGGAAGTTCGGGCAAAAGCATGGAGAAAGTGGAGTCTCTCATGAAAGAGCTGGCCGGGCAAGGAAGCGAAGTAGAAATGCTTCAAGCCATGGTTGGAGGACTTCAAGAATCCTATGCTGAGCTCGCCCAAAAAGCTGCGGTAGAACGATCCAAAGTGCAAACGAATCTCACCTATTTTCAATACGTGGTGCGTCCCCAAACAGCCGATAAGAAATCCTACCCTGTACGCTGGGTCATCTTGGTCTTGAGTGTGGTCTTAACGTTGATTGGAGGAGCCATTCTCATCGTAGCATATGATAAGTTCAAGGATTCCAAGAGCTGAACATGGCCATTCGGCTTGAGAAATATCTGCTGTGGATAGGACTGATCCTTTTTGCGCTGCTCAATACCTACTTTATAGCTACGGAGAAGTACTATCCCATGGCCATTCCGCTTGGCTTGGTAATGGTCTGGGCGGTTCTGTATAGGCTAAAAGAGTTGATGCTCTTTGTTGCGCTTCTCACTCCTTTTTCCTTGAACCTTGAGAACTTGAAACAACTAGGCGGAGTGGGATTCTACTTTCCTACGGAGCCTATCTTGGCCGGTGTTCTTCTTGTTTTTATTGTTTGGTCTTTTGGCAAGGAACGCTTGGACAAAGAACTCTGGCGACATCCAGTTTCAGTGGTCGTAATCATTGGTCTGATATGGCTTTTCATTACTTCCATGACCAGCAGTCTTCCCTTGATTTCTTTCAAATTCTTGGCCAGCAGACTTTGGTTTGTCATTCCACTTTTCTTCCTGATGATTGCCTTTTTCAAGGACCAGAATTATCTGAAGAAATACTTCTGGATGTACATTATTTCCTTGGCTCTTGTCATCATATACACCATGATGAAACACGCTGCCAATGGCTTTGATGAGCAAACGGGGCACTATGTCATGGATCCATTTTACAAGGACCACACGTCCTATGGAGCCGTGATTGCCATGTTCATCCCCCTCGTCTTAGGACATATATTTTCTATCAAGCTGGAGACTTGGAAAAAGGGTCTCGCGATTCTACTTGGTGTCATACTTACCGTGGGGTTAATCTTCTCTTATACACGAGCCGCATGGCTGAGTTTGGTGGGAGCATTGGGCGTATTTATAGTGATGAGATTGCGCATAAAATTCTGGCTTGTATTCTCTGTTATGTTCGCTATGATAGCAGGATATATTGTCTTCCAAGATGACATAATGCGAGAGCTAGAGCGCAACAGGCAAGACAGCTCTGAGAATTTCACGGAGCACATTCAGTCTATGACCAATGTCTCCACAGATGCAAGTAACTTAGAACGACTCAACCGATGGAGCAGCGCCATGCGCATGTTCGAGCAGCGGCCTTTCTTTGGCTGGGGACCGGGTACGTATATGTTCCAATATTCTCCTTTCCAAAAACACAGCGAGACCACCATCATCAGCACGAATCTTGGGGATGCCGGAAACGCCCATAGCGAATATCTGGGTCCGCTCTGTGAAACAGGAGTATTGGGATTGGTCTTTTTCTTGTGCTTCGTCATCATGATTTTGAAGACGGGAATTGAGCTGTATTACAAACTGGAAGACCCTTATCTGAAGATGCTGTGCATGTGCATGTTACTAGGCTTAATTACCTATTTCATTCATGGTGTGCTCAATAATTTCTTGGATACAGATAAGGTGAGTGTGCCGTTCTGGGGATTCTCGGCTGGCATCGTAGCCTTGGATATTTATCAGCGGAATCGTGCGCTCAAGACTGCGAAGTCATCGTGAGCAGCATTGCCGCCTCTAAATCTATCAAAGTCAGCTTTCACCTTTAGATTCAAGTCAGCCATACTTTCTTGGTTCAAGGCTGACATGAGTTTCTCAAGTCCTTTCTCTCCATATTCTTGACCTTGCTCATTTTCTACTTCTACCAATCCATCAGTAAAACAGAGGAGCACAGCACCTTTTTGAAGGGTGGTTTCTTCTACAGAAATCTGCGGAATCTCTTGCACCATTCCTAAGCCCATGCATCCTTTTTTCAAAAAACTTGAGGTAAATCCATTCTTTAAAAGTGGAGGATTATGACCTGCATTGATGGAGGTCAATACCCTCGTTTCTGGGTCAAATACGGCCACGAAAAAGGTTACGAAGCGTTCTCCTTTTGTGCTGTCATCCACGCTCTTGTTTAGGTGCCTGACCAGTTTCGAAATGTCAGGTTCTACCTCGGCCATCACGCGTAATCTCGCCTGAAAATTAGCCATGATAAAAGCCGCTGAAATTCCTTTGCCAGAGACATCCGCTATGCATATAAAGTGGCGACCATCCTGCAATTGAAAGCTGTCATAATAATCTCCACCCACTTCTTGATGCGGGTAATAGAGTGCGCTTACTTCCACTTCTCCCATCACAGGAAATTCAGAAGGAACGAGCAGCGCTTGCATCTCTGCAGCAAGCTCTAATTCCCTTCGCATTCGTTCCTGCCTCAGGCTCTCGCGCATGAGTCTCTTGTTCTCCACGGCTACCACCAGAATATTCGTGATGGTCTGTATGAAGTTCATGTGCTTGATGATGGGGCTTATAGCTACCTCATCCTCCATATCCCCGATAAAGAGATATGCCAAGGCCCTGGATTGGTGATGCACAGGAATGATAATGTCATAGCCAGGAATGATCTGCTCTTTCGCTTGGCTTAATACGGTTATGCCTTGAAAAGCGTCCATATCCTCTGGGTTCCATGAACTCAGATCCACATCTTGATCACCAAATTGCAAAAGGACTTCCCAGCCAGGTTCTAATCTAGTGAACAGAACCAGTTTACTCAGCTCCAATTCTCCTTCTACTATTCCTCGATAAATGGCTACGAGCTGGGAGATAGGCAAGTTGTCATTGATTCCCTTGGTGATCTCTAGCAAGGTCTGTAGCTTGAACTTATTCAGTTGCAGGCGTTCTGACATTCTATGGAGTCTATCCGTTGCCATCTTTTTTCTTGAAGAGTTCAGGAAGGCGTTTTAATAGCGCTAGTTCAAGGAATGCCGTTCTGCGTTCTTGGGCGGGAGATCCAAGGTATACTTTACCCGGTTCTGCATCATACATTATGGCTGATTGACCTAGAAGCACAGCTCCTTTACCTACGCGCCTTCCACTTGGGATCCCGGCTTGACCCCAAAGCGTAACGTCATCTTCTATAATCACACAGCCTGCTACTCCTACTTGAGCAGCCATAAGGCAGTTCTTTCCTACCACAGTATCATGGCCTATATGTACTTGACAATCTAGTTTCGTTCCTGCACCTATGCGTGTATCTCCAGTAACCCCTCGGTCTATGGTACACAGGGCGCCTATCTCCACATCATCTTCTATGATTACAGCTCCACAGGTATGTAATTTGACACGACCCGTTGGATATTGCTTGTAATAAAAAGCATCTCCGCCTATGACAGTATTCGCATGAATTATCACACGGTCTCCCAGCTGCGTATCGTCATTCAACACTACTCCGGGATAGATATAACAGTCCTTGCCTATGCTCACGCGTTGGCCAATATGCACGCCAGGAGAGATGTGGCTTCCGCTGCCTATTTGAAGGTCTAGGGCATGTTGATCTTGCTTCTTCACCTCAGGTTTGAAGCGAGAAGTCAATGCATTGAAATCTCTAAAAGGTTGCTCTGAGATTAAGAGGGCTTTTCCCGCAGGGCATTCCACGTCTGCGTTATCTATCAGCACTGTGGTAGCAGCTGATGCTAGGGCCTTCTCATAATACTTAGGATGATCCACGAAGACCAGATCTCCTGGCACTACTTTATGGATCTCATTGATCCCGGTGATTACATGGTCAGCAGGGCCTTTCATCTGCGCCCCTATGAGCTCAGCGAATTCCTTAAGACTATATCCCCGATCCAGTTTCATGTCCTTACTGCTTTACGCGCTCTACATACGTGCCCCCATTTCGGGTATCCACTTTTACCATATCTCCAGTATTAATGAAGAGCGGCACACGAATCTCAAATCCTGTGTCTATAGTAGCGGGCTTGTTCGAATTAGTAGCTGTATCTCCTTTCACGCCAGGCTCGGTGTAGGTGATCGTGCATTCCATGAAAGGCTGAAGTTCACAGCTCAAGGGCTTCTCTAGTTCAGCATGGAACATGATATCAGCCGTTACAGATTCTTTAAGCAGATGAGGAGCATTGATCAAATGCTCAGGAATACATACTTGTTCGAAATTATCAGAGTTCATAAAATGAAATCCCATGTCATCCTTGAAGAGGTACTGATGCTTACGCGTCTCAATACGCACCACCTCGATTTTCACACCAGAGTTGAAGGTATTATCGACCACTTTACCATTATTGAGGTTACGGAGTTTGGTTCTCACGAACGCTGGGCCTTTTCCTGGCTTCACGTGAAGGAATTCTATGATTGTCCATAGGTCTCCATTATAATTGATGCAGAGGCCGTTCTTGATATCAGATGTAGTTGCCATGAAATATGTGCGGATTTAAAACGCGAAAATAGGAATAAGCTCGGCCAGATGGAATCTGACAAGAATTAGAGGGGATTTCTGATTTCAAGTTTATGGGGAATTAGAACTGTCCGATGGACTCCGCTCAGTGTAAACTTCTCATCCCGCTAAAACTTGTGTAAATAGAAAAAGACCACATCTGTATTAGAAGTGGTCTTTCCTTTCTTATGTGGTGCTACCGGGATTCACTTCGACAAATGACCTGGGTGCATCATAGCACATGTATACTCCGCTCAGTGTAAACTTCTCATCCCTCAGAAAAATCCTACAAAAAAAGCCGCTCCCTATGGGAAGCGGCTTTAATTTGATAGTGGTGCTACCGGGATTCGAACCTGGGACACATGGATTTTCAGTCCATTGCTCTACCAACTGAGCTATAGCACCGAGATATTTTGTTTATCGACTCTGGTAAATCGATTCTGGGCTTAGCTGCCAATTCTAGAGTTTCTTAGCGACCCGCTCAGGGAAGCTTAGATACTCTTGAATCCCGCTTCTTAGCGGGACTGAGCTATAGCACCAATACTTTAAATCTTTACAGCCTCTTTTGACTGAAGGTGCGTACTAGCTTCCAATTCTAGAAAATCTTACGAAGCCCTTGGGGCTGAGGTTAGATCTTCTTGAATCCCGCAAGGCGGGACTGAGCTATAGCACCAATACTTTTTTCTTGTCCCTCTTGCATTCAAAAGGGCTACAAAAGTAAATAGTTTTTCATTCCAAGCTAGTCCGAATGTAAATTTGTGCTGTGATTAAAGCATACGTAGTAGATATTGGCAATACAACCATCAAAGCCGCGCTCTTCCAAAAAGGGGGCCCCAAAGCGCATATTCGCATATCCCATGATGAGCTTGCTCTCCTTGAAGATTTCCTTGGTAAAAATCCAGAAACACCTGTAATCATAAGCTCTACAGCGGCATTGTCTGTGGAAGTTCCAGCCTCTTCTTTGGCCCATAGAAAGGTGTTGAGGCTGGATCAGAAGACATCCATTCCGCTCAAAATGGACTATGAGAGATCAACCTTGGGTCTAGATCGATTAGCAAATGCAGTGGCCGGAAATTCTTTAAATCCTGAAGCTTCCCTCGTTATTGATGCCGGAACTTGCATTACATACGACTATACCCTAGCTGGTGTGTACATGGGAGGAAACATTTCCCCAGGCTGGGACATGAGATTGAATGCTATGCATCATTTCACTGGGCGCCTTCCTCAGCTTGAAAAAGCCAAGGAATTAGAAGCCATGGGAAAGAATACGAGCCAAGCTATGCGCGCAGGAGCGCACCGTGGGCTACATTTTGAGGTCAGCTCTATCATAACTGAGTTCGAATCGCGTTATCCTCAAGGTTCAGTCTATATAACAGGAGGTGATGGCCCTTACTTGGCTGAACGTATTGAAAATGTCATCTTTGCAGCCCCTTTTCTAACCCTGAAGGGATTATATGAGATCTTATTGTACACATCTTAGTAGCCTGATTCTTCTTTGTAGCCTAGCCTTTATGGGCCTTCAGGCGCAAGAGACCAGCATTTCTCCTTACTCACGATACGGCATAGGTGACCTAGACCAAGGGAACTTCGTTGGGAATTTCGGTATGGGGGGGACCGGAGTGGGCATCGTGGATGGATTGCACATCAATCCATTGAATCCAGCCAGCTTGAGTTTTCTAGGTTTTCCAACTTTCGAGGTGGGCACAACGGGAGATTATGGAACCATTTCTTCAAGCGACCAAAGCGTCACCCGCAAGAATTTCAGATTAAATCACTTCGCTGTAGGTTTTCCTATGGATAAAGGGAAAATGGGTGCTGCTTTCGGGCTAACTCCATACTCTACTATAGGACACAGCGGGTCTACCGAGACCTATCTCCCTGATCTTGATATTACCCAAGTAAGCGAATTTACGGGCAATGGCGGTCTAAATAGGCTTTTCCTAGATGTTGCACGCAGCTTCGTGGTAAAGAGTGACAGCTCTAAGTATAGTCAGCACAGCAGCGTTTCTGTAGGTGGTGAGTTCAATTACCTCTTTGGGTCATTATCTACGCAGCGTAATTCCATTTTCCCTGCGAACAATGGCTATATGAACACCCGTGTAGACAAGGCTACTACCTTGAATGATGTGAGTTTCGGAATATCCACGATGGCCAGGCATTACCTGAACAAAAAGGAAAACGATGATGATAAGAAATTCACCGTGCTTAATGTAGGAGCCGTGCTTGATATTGGAGGTAACTTGAGTGGGCGTAAGACCCAAGACGTATATACCTATTCCCAGAATGTGAGTGAAGTGGTGACATTTAAGGATTCTGTGAATTCTTTCAATAATCTGAAAGGCTTCATTACACTACCTACAACTATTTCTGTAGGTGCCTCTGTAGATTTCTTCTTCCTACCTGAAAATGCGAAGAACCTTCATAAAATGACTGTTGCGCTAGATTACAAGACAGCAGACTGGTCTGCGTTGACAGAAGATTTCGGGTCAGAGAAGGACTTTCTTCAAATGGGAAAATTAGCTACTGTTCACGCAGGAGTGAGCTATCAGCCTGACGCCAACCTGCGAACAGGTAGCCGCGTGAGTTCATTCTCTATTGCGACATATAGACTAGGATATCATACGGGAAACACGCATTTATTGATTGCTAATCAAGCGATTACCGAAACTGGCATGTCTTTTGGATTAAGTCTTCCCGTGTTAGCTGGCGGATTGAACCGCACAAACACACAATTGGATCTGGGAGTAGAGTATATGACCAGAGGCAGTGTTGAAAACGGACTCCTAGAAGAAACATTTTGGAAGTTCATGGTAGGATTTAGTTTCCATCCATACGCCCGATTCGACAAATGGTTCCAACGAAGAAAATATGATTGACAAGAAACAACCCGATACGATGAAACCCTTTAAGACCCTTTTACTCGCATTCTTCGTTCTTTTTGGCCTACAAAGCCAAGCTCAGAAGAAATATGATTACGGAACTGACAGTGTGAACTGTGTGCAAAATCTTTCGCTTTACAATGAATTCGTAAAGCAGAAAGCCTATACAGATGCATATACTAGCTATAAAGTGCTGGTAGATATCTGCCCTGCTTCACGTAAAGGAATCTATCTAAATGGAGTAAAGATGTACCGCGACTTGATAGCTAAAGAAGAGGATGCCGCCAAGAAGCAGGTCTTGATAGATGAGCTCATGACCTTGTTCGATATACGTATCGCGAACTTCGGTCAAGAAGGATATGTCTTAGGACGTAAGGGTGTAGAGATGTTCAAGTTCAATGATGACCCTTGCGCTGCCAAGGATATTCTTCAACGTTCAATAGAAGTATCAGGAGATAAGGCTGAAGCCGCTATCATCTCTACGTATTATCAGACCTTGTATAAGTGTTACCGCACAGGTAATGTGGACCTAGAGACTATGTTCACAGAGTACCTTACGCTTTCTGACATCATCAACATCAATATCGAGCGATTCGATACCAGTGCTGAGGATGAAGACGAAGAAGATTCTTCAGGCGGACGCAAAGAAAAGTACGTGAAGGCCAAGAACAACTTGGACGAGTTCTTCATTCAGTTTGCTGATTGTAAAGACATTGAAGAGATTTTCTCAACTCGTATAAAGGCTGCTCCTGAAGATATGGAGTTGAAGAAGAAAGCGCTACGTATAATGAACCGTAAGGACTGTACTGAAAGTGAAATGTTCTTGCCACTAGCAAAAGCAGTTCACGCTTCAGAACCAAGTGCTGAATCAGCATATGCGATTGCACAGAAAGAGGCGCGTAACAAGAATTATAGCCAAGCGGCTAAGTATTATGATCAAGCAAGTGACCTGTGTGGAGAATGTGCTGAAAAGGTGAACTACCTTATCAAAACTGGTTACTTCTCTCTAGCAACTGGAAACATGAGCCAAGTGAGATCTGCTGCAAATGAGATTTTACAACGTGAGCCTTCTAACGGAAATGGATACATCCTGAAAGCAGATGCTATCTTCCAAGCAGCAAGTAGCTGTGATGATGGTAAACTAGGAAAGCAGTCCATGTATTGGTTGGCGTATGATCTTTATTCTAGAGCAAAATCGGTAGATGGTTCTAGCAAGGTGGTAGAAATTGCCAATAAGAAATTGGCTTCTTGCCGAGCTCAATTCCCAACGAAGGAAGATGCTTTCTTTCATGGATTGAAGGAAGGACAGACGTATACTACCTGCTCAGGAGAAGCTACTACGGTCAAGTTACGTTGATTCATAGGGCTTTCATAGGAAATGCATGGATCCCGTTGGCTTTGGTCATCGGGATTCTCCTTTTTTCATGCCAGAACGATATCAAAGTCGTTCAGGAAATGGGAGAAGAAGATGCTGGTGCTTTTCAGACGGTCAAAGAAGTCACGTACACTTTTACTGATTCAGGACGCGTGCGCAATACCCTTTACGCAGGCAAACTGGAACAATTCATACACGACACAGACTATGTGAAGATTTCTGACGGCTTAAGTCTGGTTATCTTCAATAAATCAGAACAACCCAGTGGAATCCTGAACTCTGATAATGGCCTGTATTTCAAAACCTTGAATCAAATGAAGGCCATAGATAACGTGGTCTTCTGCAATCCCAAAGGTGATTCTCTTTTCACTGAATACCTTACCTGGTACAGTGATAGCCAGCTGGTCGTTACTGATGCCCCTGTTCGCATTCTTCGTGCTGATGGTCTTGACATAAAGGGGCGTGGACTGCGCGCTCGTGAAGATTTCAGCCGCTACACTATCTTAGCGCCCTCAGGAGACATTGCAGTGCCTGACGAGATAGACAACAAAAATGAAGCTGAAGAGTCTCAATAAGTTCATGGAGCAGTTCTGGCTGATGGTCGCCATCGTCACTTCCATCTATGGCGTTTACATGGTGTACATGCTCGGACTGGTAGATGCCAAATGGTATGTTTTCTTTCCTATAATCGCCATACTCTTCTATTACACCCGAAGAAGGCTTAGACTTGCATTGGAAAAGAAAGAATCTGAAAATCTTTGAATTTTAATCTACATCCATGTCTTTAGACAACCCTTGGCCTATTATTCTACTTTCCCTCTCTCTTTCCGCCTTTTTCTCAGGAATGGAGATTGCCTATGTCTCGGCCAATAGGCTTCAGATAGAGCTAGAGCTCAAGCAAGGAAGATTCTTCGCGAGTATCGTAAACTGGTTTGTAAATCAGAAGGCGCGTTTTATCGCAGCCATGCTGGTAGGAAATAATGTTGCACTAGTCGTCTATGGAATCTCTATGGCTATAGTCCTTCAGCCGCCTATGAAGCAAATCTGGGATCACGAGATTTTCGTGCTCCTTTCCCAAACTATTATCTCCACCCTTTTAGTCTTGATAACCGCTGAGTTCTTGCCCAAGTCTCTATTCAGGATTAATCCGAATTGGTTACTCAATGTATTGGCGGTCCCTATGATATTCATTTATGCAATCTTGATTATCCCCGCCATGCTTATCACATGGTTGTCTGAAATAATTCTTAAAACCATTTTCAAAGTGGAGTCTGGATCTCAAGACGTGGTGTTCAATCAGCTTGACCTATATAACTTCTTGGTAGAGAAAACCAGCTCTATGGATGAAAACGTAGCGGTGGATTCAGAGATTCAGATTTTCCAGAATGCCCTTCAATTCTCCAAAGTGAAAGCTAGAGAGTGCATGATTCCGCGTAATGAGATTATGGCTATTTCTATTGATTCAAGCATTGAAGCTTTGAAGGAAATGCTGATCGCTACGGGTCACTCGAAGATTATGGTTTATAGAGATAACATAGACCATATCATAGGGTATGTGCATAGCAGTGAGCTGTTCAAGCGTCCTGATACCTTGAAGTCTATTCTGCGTCCTATCGCGATGATACCAGAAACGAAGACGGCTAATGACATCCTAGAACAACTCATCTCAGAGCATAGGAATATTGCTGTGGTATTAGATGAATACGGAGGAACTTCAGGCATGTTAACCATAGAAGACGTGGTAGAAGAGCTTTTCGGAGATATAGAGGATGAACATGACAAGGGCGACCTTATAGAGACGCAGTTAGCGGAGGATCATTACCGCTTCGCAGCGCGTCATGAGCTTGATTATCTGAACGAGCGATATCGCCTAAACCTGCCTGAATCAAATGAGTATGATACCCTTGCGGGGCTCATTCTGCATCATAACGCAGACCTGCCTGATGTAAAGGATAGGATCTCTATCCCTCCCTTCCGATTCTTGATTACTAAGGTCTCAGGACATCGTATTGAAGAAGTGGAGCTGCAGATCAACAAAAAATGACACTTTCATATTGACAGTCAGGGTCGTATATTCGCGCACCTTAAAAAGAAATGGGCCTAGGCCTACAATCAAAAGATTTAAACAGAGTTCAAGATGGCAATAATTGGTAAGATAAGGAGTCAGAGTTGGTTGTTGTTAGTGATCATAGGACTGGGCATATTGCTCTTTATCTTGGATCCTAGCGCGCTTCAGACCTTGTTCGGAGGTCAGCAGATTCCTTCAATAGGAAAGGTGGGTGATACGGAAGTAAACACACAGGAGCTTGAGCAACGTACTCAATACTGGGCTGATATGTATGCCACAGGATATAACCAGCAGATTTCTGCAGAACAAGCGCGTAACATCGCTTGGCAGGATATGGTGAAGCAAGAAGTCTTGATGAAAGACATCGATGCAGTAGGACTTCGTTTCTCTGATGAGGAATTCGATGACCTTCGTTTTGGTGAAGGAGCCATCACTGAATTCACTGAGAATTTCAAAGGAGAAAATGGACAATTCGATCCCGAGCGTGTAAAGTTCTCTTACTCTAATCTTTACAAGAACAATAGGCCTGTATGGGAAGCTGAGTATCGCAGATTGAAAGAAAATCGTCTCTCTGAGAAGTACAACACCCTATTGAGTAAGAGTCTTTTCACGAACTCACTAGATGTCAAGGACGCATATGACGCGAAGAACAGCTCAGTGAGCTTCAACTATGTGATGAAGGCTTTCAACGAAATTCCCGACAGCACCATCACGGTATCTGATAGCGAATTGAACAGCTTCTTCAGCACGCATAAGAATGATGTGAAGTACAAGCAGAAGGCAGGACGTGATATGGATGTAATGGTTTTCCCAGTATTGCCAACTCCTGAGGACATCGCTGGTTTGAGAGGAGATGCTGAGCAATTAGCTTCTCAATTCAAGAGCTCGGAAAAGGATTCTCTTTTCGTAGTACAGAATAGTGATACCCGTCAGTATACCTTGAACTCGTACACGAAGGCTGACTTAGATTCAAGCTTGGCTACTGCAGTTTTCGCTTCGGCTATAGGAGATGTTGTAGGTCCTATTGAAGATGCTACATCATTCAAGTTGTACAAAATAAAGAACACCGATGCGAAGAGTGAGGCTACCGTGCGTCACATTCTTATCAAGTCTGATCCTACTAACGAGGCTGTGAAGAAAGCCAAAGCTGACAGCATCTTAGCTGCTATCAGGAAAGGAGCCAAGTTCGAAGCTATGGTGGAGAAATTCACTGAAGACCCAGGATCTAAAGCTACTGGCGGAAAATACGAATGGTTCCCTAAGGGCCAAATGGTAAAGGAATTTGAAGATTTTAGTTTCAATGAGCCAAAAGGGAAACTAGGCGTTGTGAAAACCAGCTACGGATATCACATCATAGAGAACATGGATCGCAGAAGCGAGCCAATGCGAAGTCTTCTAGAATTGACCAAGACTATCGAACCTTCTACATCAACGTTCGACAACGTATATGAGATGGCAAATGCCTACCTCATTGATCATAACGACCCAGAGGAGCTTAGAGCTGCGGCTGCGGCTGAAGGCATTACGTTGACCCCTGCTAAGAATGTTGTTGCAGGTTCTGCTGCTGTTGCTGGTGTATCTGATGCTAAGGAGCTTGTTCGTTGGGCCTATGCACCTGAGCGTTCAGTAGGAGATATTTCAGACCCTAAGGAAGCTGGTAATAATTTCATCATTGCTATCCTCACTGGAGCTAAAGAAGATGGCGCACCTAAATTAGCAGACGTCACGGATCAGATTAAGGCTGAAGTATTGAAGGAGAAGAAAGCGAAGCTGATTAAGGATCAGCTTGGAAGCTATGCTTCAGTAGATGAAGCAGCTGCTAAGCTTTCTAAGACTGCTGCTGCGGCTCAGTCAGTGACGTTGTCTAATCCTACCATTACTGGGGCGGGCAGAGAGCCTATAATCGTTGGCAATGCATTTGCGCATAACGAAGGAGAAGTGCTTTCACCTATCGTTGGAAACAGCGGAGTATTTGTAATTCAAGTGAGTGGTAAAGTACTGGCCAATGCTGAAGCAATAGATATGGAAGCGGAGAAGGGAGCATTGAACAACACCCTGAGAAATTCAGTAGGTCAAATGAACAATGCATTGAACGATGCGAGAGGCGTTAAAAATGACATGGCGAGATTCTATTGAGCTACGCCTAAGAAATTAAAAACCCCGCTTTCTTATGGGAAAGCGGGATTTTTTTATGGGTTCTTTATTTGACTAACTGATTAGTTAGTTCCACTTAAATCGTAGCAATGCACTTAAGCTCTATAGCGATAGGCGTGGGTAATGAATCTATCGCCACGGTAGTTCTGCAGGGCTGGTTGTCCTTGAAATACTCAGCATAAATGCGATTATACGTCTGGAAATCTCGCTTCATATCAGTGAGGAATACGGTGACATCTACCAGATTATCCCAGCTGCTTCCGGCCTCTTCCAAGACCAAGCGCACGTTTTTGAATACGCTATGCACCTGCGCCTCAAAATCAAACTCGATCTGATTTCCATTGTTGTCAAGCTTCAATCCGGGAACACCTGAATCTGTAGCGTCACTGCCTGCTATGCGCGGCCCAACCCCGCTGAGGAAAAGAAGGTTTCCCACTTTGCGTGCATGAGGATACAGTCCAACAGGCTTCGGTGCTTTATCAGCGTGTATGCGATCATTCTTCATGGCTCTCTATTTCATCTTTAGCAACATCTAAATCCGTGACTCCGCCCGAAACGATGAACTTCATCACTTCAGAGGCATTGGCATCAAGCAGGGTGACATTCTCCACAGGAACGATATAAAGGTTTCCTGAGAAATTATAAGAATGCGGAAGATAAACTGCGATTCTGCCTTTTTCTATCCCTAAATAGCTCAGGTCTTCAGAAGTGATGAATCCCAGTTTCTCAAGGTCAGCACTCTTAGTTAACCTCACCAAAACGGGTTTATTGAATCGTTTTTTCTCCCCCACAAAGGCTGAGAGCAGATCAGAGATCGCGCTGTAAATCGTCTTGATCAATGGCGCTCTGTCCAAGAGGCGTGAGAAGTAATTCTCTATAGGTCGGGCTATGAAAGTGGATCCTACCAGTCCCACTATCGTTATAAAAGCAAGCAAGGAAAGAAGCCCTAAGCCAGGAATGTCAATAGGGATGACATTATCTAAGAAGATAAAGAGTTTATAGATGATATAGCCCGTGATTGCAAGAGGGCCCGTATAGAGCAAGCCCCGCATGAAATAACTAAGCGCACGTGAAAAGATCTTCTTGGCTTCCATGCCGCAAAAGTACCCTATTGGGCCATATCCTTGATCTCTTGTTGTAATGCTTTCTTCAAGCTCTTGAATATGAGCTCATAGGAATGGTCTGTCCATTCCTTGAGCAAGGCCTGATCTCCTAATTCCTTGATATAGACCGAGTTCCAATGCTCCTTATTCATATGATAACCCGGTCTCACGGCCGCATGACGCTCCCTCAGGTCAATAGCCCGCAGAGGATCACATTTCAGATTCACATACTCAGCGGTTTCTATGTCAATGAGGGCAAATATTTTTCCACCCACTTTAAAGACCAAAACGCGATCATCAAAAGGAAATCCTTCAGAGGTGCCGGGCATAGAAAGGCAATAGCTTCTATAGTCCTCTATGTTCAAGAGTGTATGCTATAGAGCGTGGGTTTACTAGGAGCCGCATCATTCCCGAAAGGGGAGATCATCAGGTTCAAGAGGTATTCCCCATCTTGTATACGATTAGGCACATAGACCATCTCCGTGATGCTTGCGTGCATGCGGGCATTGCCGTTCTCGTCATACCAAAAGGCTCTGTGAGCAAGCATTTTCCCACCATCACTTTCCCGATCCACGCTAGGAAGATCCAGTAGAACATGTTCAATCCCCATTTCCCGAATCAACTTCATAGCCAGTGGATGCATGTAGCAGGGATTAGACCCTGTATAGACCTTGGTCAATTTCTCATCGCTATTCGGGCTGGTTCTGAGAACAAGAGCTTTCACATCACCCGCAATGTTCACGTCCTGCAGATCAGTGGGCATGATGACATGATCCCCAGCTTTCATGAACTCAGAAATATCTTTTTCCAATACACTTGGTTTCACGGTAATCAGCTGCGCGATATGCATGAAATCACGGATATACTCATCCACTTCATGCACTTCCTCCGTGATATGACCAATGCACTCCGTATGCGTACCGTTCCCATGAGGATTGAACTTGATATCACGTGTATTCACGCTTCCACCTTCAGAAACAGAGCCCACGAACCCATCCATTCTCACGGGTTCAAAACTAGGATAGGGGGCATACCAGGCTACAGGATTCACCTTCCCGTGTCGCATGCGAATGCTGATAGGAAGAGGTCTCCCTAGATCCACCGAGATGCTCCGAATCCCAGTGTCCAATGTTGCTTTCATACTCATCATGCTCAAAGGTAAGGCTTGGAAAGGTGTAAGGAGATGAACGAAGAAGTGTACCAAGAACTTTTTTAGTCTCTGGTCATCAGGCACTGATCACTAGAAACTTTCTTTCACCTCGTTACCCTTTTATTCTCTACATGGGATCTATGCTCTTGAAGAACATTTTCATTTCCATCCCCATTTAAATTTTCATTCTCCCAACTTCAAGAAAACCCGCTTCGAAGCATTTGCAATGTTTCGATAACAGATTATAGGGTTTGCAACCCGTTGGGATTTTGAATATATGCTTGATTAAACAAGGGTCAAAGACCCTAGCTTCACATAACGCAGCATTACAAATGCTGCAAAGCGGGGATACGCTTGGCTAGTATACACGTCAAAAAAAATATAATGCCCTCGCGCCAAGGATAGCAATGGAAGCTGCAGAAAGGGATGGGCTGTATTCCATGAGCTGGGATAGAGCCACATAAGAAGCTCCTATACCGGCCATGAATACGCCCAGGCCTGATGCGGCTGTAATGTATAGCCCGCTCGGGCGCCCAACTCTTAAGAAAAGGAGGTGTGATATACTTGCTTTTTTCAGGTGAGCTTTCACTTCCTAATTCAAGCTATTGGGCTTCTTAGATTCTGTTTCCCATGAGATATAGCCTAATGCTTACCTTCGCGGGCCCAGAACCACAATGTGAAGACCGTACAATTACACGATAAGCATTTCAAGCTTAAGATTCCTTCAGACCATATTCAGGCTGCCATAGCTGCTATGGCCTCGCATATGAAGAAGGACATAGGTGATGAAGTACCCCTGTTTCTTGGTGTGCTCAATGGATGTTTCCGTTTCGTTGCTGATTTGGTTTCCTACTATGAGGCTCCGTGTAACGTGAGCTTTGTGAAGGTGGCCAGTTATGAGGGCACGCGTTCGACAGGCGAGGTGAAGCGTCTCATAGGCCTTGATGAAAATGTGGCTGGGCGCGTAGTGGTGGTAGTAGAGGACATAGTGGACACAGGAAGAACCGTGGAGCAGATTCTTTATGACCTAGAAGGACGTGGTGCTAAGCGCATCATCATAGCCACCCTGCTGTTCAAGCCTGATGCGTATACCCGCAAGTTCGAAATAGACCACGTAGCGCTGGAAGTTCCTAATGATTTCCTAGTGGGTTATGGACTAGACTATGATGGGCTGGGAAGGAACTTAGATGATATTTACGAATTGATCCCTGAAAACGAGAATCCTATGAAGAACATCATCCTATTCGGACCTCCGGGAGCTGGAAAAGGAACTCAGTCTGAGATTTTGATCAAGAAATTTGGGTTGGTCCACCTTTCTACTGGTGACATCTTTAGAAAGAACATCAAGGGAGAAACAGAATTAGGAAAATTAGCTAAGAGCTATATGGACAAAGGGGAATTAGTCCCAGATGATGTAACTATTCGCATGCTCGAAGCAGTAGTGGAAGAACATCCTGAGGCGAAGGGATTCGTGTTCGATGGTTTCCCAAGAACAGTGGCCCAGGCTGAGGCATTGGATGCATTCCTTGCCCGTAAGAAAACAGGCGTTTTCAAGATGTTGGCTTTAGATGTGGCTGAAGAAGAGCTCGTAACACGCCTTCTTGAACGCGGTAAAGACAGCGGCCGTCCTGATGATCAGGATGAAAGCATTATCAGAAATAGAATCAAAGTCTATAACCAAGCTACCGCTATTCTGGCTGAATTTTATCAGGCTCAAGGCCGCTTCGTAGCCATAGACGGTATAGGAAGTATTGAAGCCATAGCTTCAAGATTAGAGGAGGCGATGCAAGCTTAAAATATGTCGAGCGCAAATTTTGTTGACTATGTGAAGATTAACCTCCGTTCAGGAAATGGAGGTCCCGGATCCACGCATCTTCATCGCAGTAAGATTACCTCCAAGGGAGGCCCTGATGGTGGTGATGGAGGAAGAGGTGGCCATATCATCCTGCGCGGTAACAAGCAATTCTGGACACTTCTTCACCTGAAATACCGAAAGCACGTGAAGGCTGATCATGGTGGTTCAGGCTCAGGTGACCTGTGCACAGGAGCTGATGGCAATGATGAATTTATAGAGGTCCCTATGGGAACGGTGGTGCGTGACCCTGAGACGGATGAGATTCTACATGAAATCACCGAAGAAGGAGAAGAATGGATTATAGCTCCGGGTGGACAAGGTGGAAGAGGGAATTTTCATTTTCGCTCACCTACTATGCAGACTCCGCGTTTCTCACAACCTGGAATATTGGGAGAGGAGTACTGGAGAGTGCTTGAACTTAAAGTCCTCGCTGACGTAGGTCTGGTGGGCTTCCCAAATGTGGGAAAATCTACTTTGCTCGCATCCATCTCAGCAGCCAAGCCTGAAATAGCAGATTACGAATTCACCACTTTGACGCCAAATCTGGGTATCGTACCCTATCGTGGAGAGCGTTCGTTCGTCATGGCAGATATTCCTGGAATCATAGAGAATGCGCATCTTGGAAAAGGACTGGGATTGCGTTTCTTGAGGCACATAGAGCGCAACTCTGTCTTGCTTTTCACTATTCCCGCTGACAGTGCTGACATACATGATCAGTATCGCATCTTGTACAAGGAATTAGAGATGTACAATCCTGAATTACTGGACAAGCAACGTTTGCTCGCCATAACGAAAAGTGACCTAGCTGATCAAGAATTACGTGATGCTATGGCTAGAGATTTACCTGCCATTCCGTATGTGTTCATCTCAGCAGTTACCGGGGAGAATCTGGATAAGTTGAAAGACCTTATCTGGAAGACCATAGAGGCCTGATCCTGCATGAATTCGGAAATCGTTTCTTTGGAGCGAATTAATCTCGAATCCACTCTTTCCAAAGCGAAGATCCATGATTGAAAAGATCGAGTCCATTGACCAAAATCTCTTTCTCTATTTAAACAGTTTTCATGCTGATTGGCTAGACCCTATCATGATGCAGGTGAGCAATAAGCTCTTCTGGATTCCGCTTTACCTCCTCCTTTTCTACATCGTGCAACGCAGTTTCGGCTGGAAGAATATGGGATGGTTCGCGTTGCTGGTAGCGCTTACAATTCTCTTCTGTGATCAACTTTCAAGTACTGTGCTCAAGCAATATTTCGCCAGATACCGGCCTTGCAATAATCTGGATTTGAAAGGCATGGTGCACACCTTTCATGGCCATTGTGGAAGCGGATTCAGTTTCGTGTCTGGGCATGCCGCTAACTATTTCGGTTTGACTACCCTACTGGCCTCGTTTATGAAAAAACGGAACGCCACAATCTTGCTATTGACCTGGGCAGCACTCATCGCTTATTCTAGAGTATACTTAGGACTTCATTATCCTGCAGATATTCTGTTCGGAGGCCTTCTTGGAGTGGTGATAGGTAGGATGCTTTATCAGCTGAATGGATATACGGTGCGGAAGAGCAAGGGGAAAATTGGTCTGGATGAACTTAACAGAAGATAGATGCAACTGACCGGATTCATAGCAGTTTTCATAGGCGGAGGACTTGGTAGTTTATGTCGCTACGCAATCTCTTTGCTGGTAATTCGCGCCACGGAAACTAGGTTTCCTATGGCTACACTAAGTGCCAATGTGCTAAGCTGTATAGTCATGGCGGCATTCCTGATATACGCGTCTTCGCGTCTTGAAGAAGGTTCTTGGCAAAGGCTCTTTATCCTCGTAGGATTCTGTGGTGGGTTCTCCACGTTTTCCACGTTCTCCTTGGAGAATTTTCAATTAATAAAGCAAGGAGATATGGGCCTCTTGGCCTTGAATATTATCCTGAGTGTTTTGCTTTGTCTCTTAGTCTTCGTGTCTTTTCAAAGAGGATATAAATTCCTTTGAAGAAAGAAGATTAGGCCTTCAATGCTTTTTCCAAAGCCTCCCCGAAACGGTAGCAATCCATAAAGGAATTATATATAGGCACAGGAGCAATGCGTATGACATTGGGCTCTCTCCAATCAGCAATCACCCCTTGATCAGACAGTTTATCGAACAAGGGTTTTCCGTGCCCGTGAACTAAGATGGATAATTGTGATCCGCGTTGATTAGGATCTGTTGGTGTGATGATTTCGAATCCGTTGTCGCCTTGGTCTTCGGCCACTTCTTTGATGACTTTTTCAAGGAAAGAAGTAAGCGCCAAACTTTTCTTGCGCAATGCGCTCATTCCCGCTTTATCATGTTGATCTAGTGCTGCTTTATGACAGGCCAAAGCAAACACAGGAGCATTACTCACTTGCCAGCTTTCGGCTGTAGGAATAGGATCAAAGTCAGGCTCCATCAGGAACCTACGCTCTTTATCATGTCCCCACCATCCTGCTAATCTCAGCAAGTCTTTGTTCTGCGCATGATCTTCATGCACGTATATACCTGCAACACCTCCTGGACCTGAGTTCAAGTATTTATAGCTGCACCATGCCGCGAAATCAACGCGCCAATCATGTAGTGAAAGCAAGACATTTCCAACGGCATGGGCAAGATCGAACCCTACTTTGGCGCCCACAGCATGTCCCGCTTCAGTGATTCGCTTCATGTCGAATACCTGACCTGAGTAATAATTTACCCCGCCTATCATAACTAAGGCCAACTCATCACCATGGGTTCGAATGGCCTGCAGTATGTCTTCTATATGAATCAGGTACTCCCCTGCTCTAGGACTTACTTCAATGATGACCTCAGCAGGGTCCAGACCGTGGAGCTTTGCCTGGGATTGTAAGGCATAGGCATCACTGGGAAAGGCTTTTTTCTCACATATAATTTTGCATCTTTTTCCCTTAGGAGCATAAAAAGAAGCCATGAGGAAATGCAGATTTGCAGTGAGGCTTCCCATAGCCACCACTTCTTCTTCCTTCGCCCCGACAATACGCGACAGTGGCTCTGCAAATGGCTCATGATAGCTCACCCAAGGTCTCCGAGCCTGAAAGTGTCCTTCCACTCCGAACTTAGCCCAGTCTTCCATCTCCTCCTCCAAATACTTCTTAAGGCCTTTAGGCTGAAGGCCTAATGAGTTTCCTGTCAGGTAGACGCATTCTTTATCCTCGAAGTGAGGAACATGGAACTGAAGACGAAAGTCTCTCAGCTCATCCTTCTCATCAGCGCTTAGTGCATATGTATGGCTATCAGGACGCATAGTCATTGATTTATGGGAGACGAAGATACTATAGTAATATCGCTGAGGTCATAGTATGTGGGACTTCTGGGCTTCTTCTACCAATAAATGAGTAAAGCCCTACATTTGCACCCGCAAATACCCATTTTCTACCTTGTCAGAATCCATGCATAGCGATACTCTTCTTCATGCCTTGCTCGAAAAAGGAGTGACAGAAAAGCGTGCTGCGGAGCAATTGGCATTGCTAAAGCGAGGAACCAAAACCATCTTGCTCGCTGAGTCTGCATCCATAGGTGATGGAATACATTTATTAGAATCTTCGGAGGTAAATAGACTTGCTTCCTTGTATGATCAGCGAAAGGATTTGAAGGTGATGAAATTCGTGCCGGCCTCTGGGGCAGCTACACGTATGTTCAGCGAGCTTTTGAAAGATTGGAAAGAAGAGGTCAGCTCTGATACTACGCGAAGATTCAAGGAACGTTATCCTTCCTTGGCTTTATTCCAAGAACTCCCTTTACCTCAATCTGACGAAGCGCTTTTTTCTCTGCTCTTTGAGGAATTAAAGTTGCAACATGCACCTAAGGGAACCATTCCTTTTCACCGTTATACGGAAGGAAGTAGAGCCGCTTTTGAAGAACATTTAGTGGAAGGGACAGCCTATGCGATCTCTGACGGAAAAGTCCATCTGCATTTTACCATTGCTCCTATGCACATGGATGCTGTGAAAAAGAAGATGCAGAAATGGACTGAAACCTATGGAGAACGTTACGGTGTGACCTTTGATGTGGAGTATAGCGTTCAAGATCCTGCTACAGACACATTCGCTCTAGAAATTGATGGATCTTTAGTCAAGCATATTGACGGAAGTCTGCTTTTAAGACCAGGAGGACATGGTTCATTGATCCATAACTTGAATGACATAGATGCTGATATTCTCTTCATCAAGAATGTAGATAATGTAGCCCCTGATCGTTTCAAGGCAGATACATTGCTCTATAAGAAAGCACTTGCAGGACTACTCATTCAAGTGAGGGAGGAAGCAAGAGCAGTGCTCAAGGACTTGGAGATAGACGCCACAGAATTGGCCTTATCGAAAGCGAGAAGACTACTGAGTGAGCTTGGTCTAGATATAGACGAGAATAAAGATGTCTCATTGCAAAGCCTGAAGAACCTACTCGACAGACCTTTCAGAGTGTGCGGAATGGTGCGGAATCAAGGAGAACCTGGCGGAGGTCCGTTCTGGGTTCAGCGCTCAGGATATAGAACCTTGCAAATCGTAGAAAGCGCCCAAGTAAATCATGATGACCCTGATCAGTGGCGTAAGATGAAAGAAGGTACACATTTCAATCCTGTAGATCTGGTATGTTGCACGAAAGACCTTGCTGGAAATCAGAGGAGCATACTTCCATTCAGAGATCAAGAAGCAGCCTTCGTGACTACGAAGAATTTTGAAGGAAGAGACATAGCTGTGCTTGAATGGCCTGGGTTATGGAATGGCGCGATGGCTGATTGGAACACGCTTTTTGTAGAAGTGCCTATCAGCACGTTTACTCCAGTGAAGACAATCAATGACCTCTTCCGCATGAGCCACAGCTCAGAGTCCTAAGTCTTTTTCTATCTCCGCAATTCGATTTCCGACAGTATTCCAAGCCGATTCCAAATCCGCTTCCGCTTTCGCTTTCACACTTACGTAGTACTTAATCTTAGGCTCAGTACCTGAAGGACGAGCCGTAATCTTCGTGCCGTCAGCCAGCCAAAGTTGGATGACATTGGAACTCGGCAAATCTATATTCACTGAAGCCCCAGTCTTCAAATCCTTATCTGTAGACTTCAGATAATCAGCAACACGAATAACCTTAGAACCAGCAATCTCAGATGGAGGTGAAGTTCTATACCCGTTCATGAGTTCTTGAATCTCCTTCGCACCGCGCATTCCTTTCTTGGTGATAGAAATTAGGCTTTCTCTGTACATGCCAACTTCCTTATAAATCTGGAATAAGAGTTCTCTCACTGATTTACTATTTCCTCTTGCCCAAGCGGCCATCTCGCATAGCATAACCGTGCTTAAAACAGCATCCTTATCTCTCACCTCATCACCTATAAGATATCCATAGCTCTCTTCGCCACCAGCAATGAAGCGCTCCTTTCCTTCAAGATTACGTATGAGATCAGCTATATACTTAAACCCTGTAAGCGTGTCATAGCAATTCACACCTTCTTTGTCTGCAATCTCTTTGAGCAATTCAGAGGTGACAATAGTCTTGGCAATGAAGCGACCTTTGAAACTTTCTCCATTCGCCCTCATCACCGCAAGGAGATAATGAATGAGCAATGCTGCAGCTTGGTTACCATTCAGCAATTCCATTTCACCTTTCACATTCCTGACACCCATTCCCACGCGATCTGTATCAGGGTCAGTGCCTAGAATGATATCGGCTTGAATTTTATCTGCCTCTTCCATAGCTAAGGTCATCGCTGATCGCTCCTCAGGATTCGGAGATTTCACAGTGGGGAAATTGCCATCTGGGCTAGCTTGAGACGCAAGGATATGGACATTGGAGAATCCTGCATTTTCCAATGCTTTTGGAATCATAGTGATTCCGGTTCCATGCAAGGAAGTAAAAAGGATCTTCAATTCTTTCTTGCCTACATGATCTTTTGGCAATTTCAAAAGACCCTCGACCATCGCATAATAGGCTTGTTCTACTTTTGCTGGAACTGCTTTGACCAGCTCACTGTTCAATCCGTTTTTCACTTTAACGGGACTGTCTACCTTTCTAACCTCGGTGATGATTCCTTTATCGTGCGGAGGGACTAATTGACCTCCGTCTTCCCAATAAACTTTATACCCATTGTACTCCTTAGGGTTATGCGAAGCTGTGATCACTATACCGCCTATACAGTTCAATTCTCGCACTGTAAAACTGAGCAAGGGAGTGGGTCTGAGTTCATCGAAAAGATAAACAGTGATACCATTAGATGCCAGTACATCAGCGGCCACAGCAGCGAAGAAGTCACTTTGATTTCGGGAGTCATAAGCAATGGCTACAGAAGGCGAGCTAGCTCTTTCCAAGATATAGTTAGCCAGTCCTTGGGTAGCAGCTCCTACGGTGTAGCGGTTCATACGGTTAGGCCCCACACCCATAAGACCTCTCAATCCTCCCGTCCCGAATTCAAGGTCCTTATAAAAAGCCTCGGCTAATTCATCGGGCTGCTTTTCAAGAATAGATATGGCCTCATGACTTTCTTGGTCAAAGGCATCACTTTTCCATAATTCAACTCGTTTCGCAATCTCCTCTTGAAGTGCCATTTCGTCCATTTTAAATTGAATGGGCAAATATAAGTCCATGACCAGTAGAATTAAAGTTCGCTGATAAAAGGCCTTTCAGGACAAATTATTCAAAGCAGGAAACCATTTGGTCCTGAGGGCCGTATAGGTGGGAGAACTAGTAGTCAACTATTAGTATCGGACTTTGAATTAAAAGTGAAGTTGAAACAAAGCGAGAGAGAGAAATTGAGGAGTAGGTTGTAAAGTGTAGATGGTTTAGTTTAAGGTGTAGAATAGGGGTCCTCGGGCCCCTATTCTTGTATCCTCTTCAAACTCAAACGAAACCCTTTCAAATGCCCTACGTATAAATAGGTGAAACTATTGAAATGAAGTACCAACTCGTAATCGGATTATTCCTCCTCATGGGGGTGCAGTCGCTACAGGCTCAGGAGTCCTGCTATGTCGATCAGCCATATGTGGACACCTACCTTTATACACAAGAGGACTTCGGTCAGAGTTTTCTTCCTTGCGGCACCGCTGAATTATACCGTATAGATGTCCCCGTCCATAATTTACAAGAAGGAACGTTCGAAGCCATATTAAGCCTCTATGAAGGAGATGGATATGCTGGCAATATGCTCTATTCCAATACGGTAACTATAGAAGACGAGTGGGGTGGATTCCTAATCCACACTCTCTCTTCCCCCATATGGATGCAAGCTGGCCAAACGTATACCTATCGTATAGAATTCAATGGAAATTATGGAACCATGTGGGCCAATTTTGCAAATATATATCCCGATGGACAAAACTATTGGAACGGAACGCCTCAACCCAGTATTGACATGGGTTTTCTTATGCATATGAGTGTTGTTGAGAGCGAATGCAGCACATGGATTGGTGGAATAAACGAGTCATGGGATGAGCCTCTGAACTGGACACCAGCAATGGTACCTGATAGTTTAGACTGCGTAATTATTCCTGAAGCTTGGTCCTTTAACCCTACAATAGAGATTAAAGCCAACGTGAAGGACATTACCATCTTGGAGAATGCACACCTGACCTTGAATGGCAATGCCGAGCTGAATGTATACCACTCTTACATACAAGAAGGAACGAGTGATCTGCGAGGAGACGTGCGTATGAAGCAAGGAGTAACTGGAGGTGAGATCCTAGGCTCTCCAGTATTCACGCGTCTGAGCTTAGAGGGTTTTTACGTGCTCACTGAGCCTGTGACTGTGAAAGACTTATTAGATGTAGAAAACGGTTATTTAGCCAACATAGGTACTAATCTGACCATGTTAGTCAATGATCAAAACACAGGACACGTCTACATGCCCACTGAAAATATTGCTGGTCCGTTGACCTTCGTGAAGAGTGTGTCAGGTATGGACGGAGAGATTGTAGGAATTCCCTTCAATGACTTGACCTGTGAACAATTAAGTTTTTCAAATGAAAGCGCACAAGCAGACGCTTTCAATCCTGAATCTAATACAATGAATTCTGCTTCAATGTGGAATGAGATTCAAGGAGAAACGACCTTCTCCTCATCTGATGCTGTGCGCATAACCGGTGCTGCCGAAGCTGTAGTGGTAACAGGACAAGCGAGTAATGCCACTGTGCATCTTCTCTATATCGAAGGGGGGGCTGCCAGTAAGGACTTAAGGTCAGTAGGAAATCCATTCCCCTCCATCATGAATATCTCTGGAATAGCACGAAGCACTGGTGTGCCGGCTGTTACCTATAGATGGAATCCAACTACACGACAATATTCTGTTCAAGTGGATGATGCAAGCATCCATGACATGCCCAGAATCATGAGGCCATTAGATGCAGTATTACTTCACATTCCTGAGGGAGAAGAAGTGCTTCTAGGTTATCAAGAGACTGCATTACGTCCCTATGAACTTGCGCAAGCTATGGAGTCTCCAACATTGGGAGATCATCATATCCGCTTGCAGATAGAAAGTCCTTCAGGAACCGATGAAGGATTGATTCGATTCAAAGATAATGCAACGTGGGCGTGGGATCCAGCGTTTGATGGAATGAAAATCGCGAGTATGGATGAGTTAATTCCTACGCTCGGAAGTATAGGTCAAGGTGGAAATGTCTTGTCTATTAACTCTATACCAACATCAGTGCATGGTGAGCATGTGGTGCTATACGTGAATCCAGGAGTAGAGGGTGAGGTACACATTTCAGCTCCTATGATCGATGGTGGAGAATGCTTCAGCACCCTGCATTTGGAGGATAGAAAACTAGGGTATTTCCATAATTTGATGACTAATGGAGTCTACACAACTGATGTTCTCATAAGCGATGACAGAACACGATTCATCTTGCATTTTGACAGAAACAGTTCAGGAGATCACCCAAGCACTGAAGTGGATGATTACAACGTAGAAGTGAACGGTTCGCCTTCCCCTATAGAGGGCCCAAAGCCTTTTAACGGCATTGGCAATGACTATAACATTCATGTTTTTTCAGGTCAATTAAACATTAGACCGGGAGAAGGCCTTCAAGAGATTCCTATAGAAGCAGAAGTAACAGTCTATTCAGTGGGCGGAAAACTAGTATTCCAGCGTAAGATTATGCAAGCTACAAATCGCTTCACGTATCAGCTCAATGTTAGCACAGGAATCTATTATGTGGAGCTTATAATAGGCTCTGAAAGATACCGTAAGAAGGTTTGGGTCGATTGATTCTGACTGCTATTTCACATCCCTAGATATTCTTGATAATACTACCTTTGCGGCCTCAAAATCAGGGCCCCGTAGTTCAATGGATAGAATAGAAGTTTCCTAAACTTTAGATCCAAGTTCGATTCTTGGCGGGGCCACAAAAAAATAAAAAGAGGTGCTTTTATAGCGCCTCTTTTTTTGCCTCAAGTTTTCCTGCTTATTTCATTGAATGATTATAAAAAGCCCTTTATGGGGATTCTGATTTTCACTTATACACCCGTAAATGTTGGTAATGGCGCTGTGAATGGATCTTTGATCTGATGCGTTGAGTACCTTTCACTTCGGAATAAAACTATATGATCCGCTACCTAGTCCTGATTACTATTTTACTGACCTTCAGTGTTCAGAGCTATGCTCAGGATTGTGATGATCCACAGCAATTGTGTTTTAATTCATTGAACAACCTGAATGCGGGCTCGACTCAAGGGGCTCCCATAAATGGACTTACTACCTCTTGTTTTGAAGCCAATGGAGCCAGTATGTTCAGCTTTGAAACACTTGCCATGGGTGCCGTGAATGTCACCCTTTCTCAGCTTGTCTTTGCCAATGTCAGCAATCCGAATTTTGGCGATTCTTTGCAAGTCTTGCTCTTTTCTGCCTCTGATCCTTGTGACCCGGCAACGTATTCAGAGCTTGATTGTGTGCAAGGAACTGGGATATTAACCCTAGAGACCTTAGCCATGGACAGCGGCCTAACGTATCAGGTTCTCGTTTCAGGACAGATGGGTGCATTATTCCCTGCAAGCTGCGGATTTAATATTCAGATATCAGGCGATGCGGTAGAGAGCCAGGTGGGAGCAGTTCCTTATTACATCATCAATCAAGGAGATTCCCAAACGCTCGAAGCATTCGGAGCCTCAGAATATTCATGGAGCCCTTCCTCCACCTTGGATTTTGACACCGCTGCTAACCCAGTCGCTTCTCCTTCTAACTCAACATTGTATTCCGTAGAGACCACAGTTGGAACATGCACACAAACGTTTGAGGTCTTCTTGGAAGTAATTCCGGGCATTACTCCTGTAAACATGTTTACTCCAAATGGAGACACCTTCAATGATACTTGGCGCATCTTCGCTATAGATCAATTCCCGAATGCTGATGTGCGTGTTTATTCACGCTGGGGACAGATTGTCTTCCGATCCACGGGGTATGGAAGTGGGCGAGAATGGACAGGAATGAAAGGCGGAAAACCCTTACCAGCCGGGTCATACTATTATGTGATCGATTTGAATATCCCTGGTGTTGAAAGCGATCCAGTGACTGGTTCAGTAGCCATTACGTATTGAGTATGAGAATATTAATATATATCATTTTCATTGTGTTCGGGATAGCTTCATTGAACGCACAACAAGCACCTCAATATTCCCACTACCTATTTAATCAGTTTCAGATTAATCCCGCGGTGGCTGGCACGAAACAATGCCTCGACATGCGGTTCGGATATAGGACTCAGTGGGTAGGATTTGAAGGTGCTCCGCGCACTGGTTTCGCATCCATCAATGGATTTATTGGAAAGCCAAAAAGAAATGGAGTTTCTCATGGTATAGGCGTAATGCTCGAGGCAGATAATACTGAGCCATTTTCTAAGACACATTTTAATTTGGCTTATGCATTCCATTTCAAGATGAACCGTGAAATGCGCGGATCACTTGGTCTCTTTGCTGGATTCACACAGTATCGCATGGATCTCTCAACCATCCTAGTCGAAGATGCTTCAGACCCTATCCTCGCTCCTGGATCCAGTTCTAATTTGCTTGTCCCAGAATTAAGCCCAGGGTTCTGGATGTATAACAAGCGTTTCTATTTAGGAGCATCCGTCAAGCACATAACAGGGCGCAAAGCTTCTGATATAGGCAATGCCAGACTTCTGCCTCATTTCAATTTGACCACGGGCTATTCCATTCCAATGTCTAAAACAACATCGTTCATACCGAGCGTGCTAGTGAAATATGTGCGCGCTGCTCCAGTAGCCGCAGACCTCAATGCCATGATTGATTTCGATCAGCGATTGGCCATTGGACTTGGATACAGGAACGGTGATGCTGTTGTAGCATTGATGAAATTTAACTTCCTGAACTTTTTTACTGTAGGCTATGCCTATGATATGACCACCTCTCCTGTGCGAGTGGCAAGCTCTAATTCCCATGAGATTATACTTGGAATTACTGCTTGTCCCGTGAATTCTAGAGGAGGCTTCGTCCCATGTGCTGCTTACGACTGAACCTAAGAACATGCTATGATGTGTAACCGGACCCCTTTCATTCTCATCATTTTCCTTTTCCTTTCGACATTCATGCTCCCTGTGTCTGCGAGCGCGCAAGAGCAAGATTTGTCTGCGTATAAAGAAGCCTTGAGTTCCCGCAGAAATGGAGGCTGCGGATTTTTCACGGGTGTTCCGGCTCCAGTAAAACCTTCATGTAATGGCTTCTCGGATGGTCAAGCTTGTATCACTATCACAGATGGTGTTGGCCCTTTCCAATACATCTGGGTAGGTTCTACCTCCACAACGAATTGCAGAAGCAACGTAGGAGCGGGTACCTATACAGTGATTGTAATAGACCAGGGTCAAGGTGGAACTTCCTGCAGTTTTGATGTGTTTGTAAATGAACCAGCCTCTATTGCTGTGTTTAATATGAACCCAGTCCCTCCTTCTTGTTTTGGCTTGTGTGATGGACAAGCAAATCCAATAGTTATTGGAGGAAATGGTGGGAATATGTTTTCATACAGTAGCGGAGAAACTACCCAAGCTGCTTTTATGCTGTGTAATCCATTTACACTGACCATTACAGACAGCAAGGGATGCACAGAAGTGGTAAACTATGCTTATTTAAACGAGCCACCTCCGATTGTCATCTCAGGTATAGTAACCAATCAACAATGTTCCGAGGTCAATGATGGAGCAATGGACGTTACGGTCAGCGGTGGTACGAACTCTTATACATATGCATGGACTGGACCAGGAGGATACACCAATAACATTGCAGATATTCTTGGTTTAGCACCAGGAACGTACACCCTCACTGTGACTGATTCGAATACCTGTCAGAACACAGCTAGTTTCCAAGTAATGCCCACTACTCCCATTGTCTCATCAGCTCTAATTGTCGATGTGATATGTGCAGGAGAAGCCACAGGGGCCATAGACCACAGCACCAGCGGTGGCGCAGAGAATTACTTATTCGAATGGTCAGGTCCTAATGGTTTTACAGTAGGAACTGAAGACATCATAGACCTCTTTGCAGGAACCTATACCATAGAGATCACAGATGCCAATTTATGTATCCATACGGCTCAATATGTGGTGGATGAAGATGATCCGATTTTACTCACAGCGGTCGTTACTGACTTAACTTGTTTTGGCAATCCAACAGGAGCAATAGACTTGACGGTAATGGGAACTTTCCCCGTTTCTTCCTATCTCTGGTCTGGTCCTAATTCATTCACAGCAAGCACCCAAGGCATTACTGGGTTGTTCGAAGGAATGTATACAGTGGTCGTAGAGAACAGTGTGGGTTGTACCGTTGATAGCACCTTCACGGTGAACACATCACCAGAAATTATTTTAACTGCAGTAATTGATGATCTAGAATGCTCAGGCGATGTTGACGGATCTATTGACTTGGAGGTATTGGGCGGAAATGGAACCTATGGATATTCATGGGTAGGACCTTCACCGTTCACAGCAAGCACACAAGACATTTCAGGACTACTGGCCGGAGCTTACACTGTCACTGTCACTGACGGTCTTCTTTGCCAAGTAGACAGCACCTTCAACATTATGGAACCAGATCCTCTTGCAGCAGTAGAGACCATCACTGATGTGGAGTGTAATGGAGATGCTACAGGATCCATTGAAATTGTTGTTTCAGGAGGAGTTGCAGGGTATACGTATTCCTGGACAGGACCTAATGCATTTACCTCCGCAGATGAAGATATATTCAATCTAGAAGCTGGGCCATATTTGCTCACCTTGACCGATGCGAATGGATGTGTATTCACTCAGACCTACACCGTAGATGAACCTACCGCAATGGTCATTGATGCGGTTGTGACGGATTTACTTTGTGCCATGGACGGAACGGGAGCCATAGATATCACCGTCACCGAGGGTACTCCAACGTATACATACTCATGGACAGGGCCAAATAGCTTCACAGCAATAACCCCAAATATTACTGGCCTTCAAGCAGGGTCATACACGGTAGTTGTTACAGATTTCAATGGCTGTATTCTCACAGAGACGTATGTGGTTGATGAGCCTGATGCATTAGTCCTTACGGAGACACATATTGATATCTCTTGTTTTGCTGCGAATAATGGATCTATTGATTTGACTATAAGTGGAGGAAGCGGAAGCGAAACCATAGCTTGGACAGCACCAGGAGGATTCACATCATCTAGCGAAGATCTGACAAATCTTGGCCCTAATGATTTCACCGTAGTTGTCACAGATGTGAATGGATGTTCTTCTACGTTGACCGTCACTATTGAAGAACCTCTGGCTATAACTATTGTGGGAAGCATCACCCATGTAGCCTGTGCAGGCGGAACTACGGGAGCTATAAATATTACAGTAAGTAACGGAACACCTATCTACGCGTTCGCTTGGACAGGACCTAATGGGTTCACAAGCGTTGCAGAAGACCTTACTGGACTTGCCGCTGGTATGTATACAGTAATCGTGACCGATGACAATGGATGCAGTCGCACGGCCAGCTACACAGTTATTCAGAATCAGCCTATTCTGGTAACAGCGATAATTACTCATGTTTCGTGTAACGCAGCATCAACTGGAGCTATAGATATTACTGTAAGCGGAGGTCAAAGTCTATATCAAGTTTCTTGGACTGGACCTGCCGGGTATACAGCAAACACTCAAGACATTACCGGCCTCGCTACTGGTACGTATACAGTGACCATTACCGATGCTCTTCTGTGTACAGCCAGCTTTGACTTTACGGTCAATCAAGCTGCTCCCTTGGTAATCACTGCCGTGACGTCTGACCCAGATTGTGCCACCGATTCTAACGGTAGCATTGACATTACTGTCACTGGCGGAACCACTACCTACAGCTACTCATGGACAGGTCCTTTAGGATTCATTGGAACCATGGAAGACCTGATCAATAGCCCTGGCGGGACATATACAGTAACAATCACTGATTTCCTTGGTTGTACTATCCAAGGGACCTACATATTAACCCAACCTACAGAAATCGTGGTGGACCTTGACATCATGAATCCTTCATGTGACATGACGGATGGGTCGGTAACCGCAAACGTAACAGGAGGAACTGTCGCTGCTGATTATCAGTATGAATGGTATGATTCCATGAACACACTGCTTTCAAGTACCAACTCGGTATCAGGATTGCCAACCGGAAATTATCTATTCATCGTAACAGACGATAATGGATGTGATAATACCCAGTTTTTCGAGCTCAGTGATGCTACTGGCTTTGTCACCGCTGTCATCACGAATGTCACCTGTTTAGGTGATGTTGATGGCGCCATCAACATCACCATAGGAGACCTTGTTCAGCCTTGGACCGTTTCATGGGCGGGGCCAAACGGCTATACTTCTATTCAAGAAGACATCAGTTCCTTAATAGCAGGAGCGTACACTGTGACTATTATTGATGCGCTGGGATGCACCTTGATTCAGACGTTTACTGTGAATGCTCCACCACCTTTAAACCTCAGTGCGGCAGTAACTCATGTTACCTGCGCAGGAGAAATGAATGGATCTATCAATCTGAGCGTGCAAGGAGGATTTGGAGACAAGGTCTATGCCTGGACAGGGCCAAATGGATTTACTGCCATAACCCAAGACATCTCAGGCCTCGCTCCCGGAGATTATTCAGTCACTGTGACAGATGGGAATAACTGCCAAGCAACGGCCAACTTTACTGTGAATCCTGCAGTCAATTATCAGCTCACTGCGGTGATTACACATATTCAATGTGCGGGACAAACTAATGGAGCTATTGACCTGAGTGTAACGCCTGCTATAGGAACCGCTACCTATCAATGGAATGGCCCTGATGGTTTCAATGCAAACACACAAGACTTAACCGGGTTAAATGCGGGCACATATAACGTAGTAATGACTACTCCAGCGGGTTGTATTTTCAATGCCTCTTTCACCGTCACTGCTCCTACTGCCATCACCGTAAGCACTGCTCTCACCCCATCTGCCTGTGGAATGAGCATAGGTGCGGCCACCCTCACAGCGAGCGGAGGAACAGTTGCGGCTGATTACGTGTACAGCATTGTTGAACTCCCAAGTAACGCTCCTGTTTCCAATACAAATTCCGCCTCTGGATTAGATGGAGGAATGTATGGATACACCGTGACTGATGACAATGGATGTGTATATACAGGATCCTTCGTAATCAGTGATTCCGTGGGTGATCTCACAGCCGCTATCAGCCATGTGACATGTGCGGGCGCTCAAGATGGAGCCATAGACATTACGGTCACGGGGCTAGCTACTCCACTTACCGTTCAATGGAACGGTCCCAATGGATTTAGTGCCACCACACAAAACATCACGGGCTTATCACCAGGACTATATACTGTTAGCGTCACAGGTGCTAATGGTTGTGTACTAGGTGATACCTACGAGGTATTGCCAGCAGCCGGAATTATAGTGACAGCCGTAGTGACCCAGGTTTCTTGTGCTGGAAATTCTAATGGCGCGATCAATATGAGTCATGCAGGTGGCGTTCCAACATTCACGTATGCATGGACAGGGCCAAATGGATTCACGGCAATCACACAAGACTTAACCAACCTAGGACCTGGAACGTATAGCGTTACTGTTACTGATGGAGACTTGTGTACTGGAACTGGAACCTTTACTGTGACCCAGCCTCTTCCTATTTCGGTCAATGAATTTATCACTGGAATTATCTGTGACGGAGATTCCACGGGAGCCATTAATATTGAAGTCATTGGCGGAAACGGAGGGAACATTTTCTTTTGGTCAGGACCTGGAACATTCACCAGTTCCTTTGAAGACATCTCGGGTCTTGCTTCGGGGATGTATGATCTGTTAGTAACCGATTCGAAAGGATGCGTGTATTCAAATTCTTATTTCGTTCCTCAGTCCCCTGCTATCGCGATTACACTTGTTCAAATTACCCCTGCCAATTGCGGTTTAAGTAACGGGTCCATTCAAGTAAATGCCAGCGGAGGTGCTGGCGGCTATAGTTATGTCTGGACAAATAGTGCAAGTGCAGTTGTCGGAAATTCAGCTACCGCGAGTAGCTTGCCTGTCGGCTCGTATACCGTCACGGTGACGGATGCGAATCTCTGTACACGAACAGCTCAATTCTCAGTTACCAGCTTAGAGGCCACACTTTCTGCAGCCATCTCTGCAGTATCATGTTTCGGTTTTTCTGATGGAGCCATTGACGTCACTGTCACTGGTGTACTCACAGGTCCTGTAGACACTATGTGGACAGGTTCTGGTGGATTCACTTCTAGCTCTGAAGATATCTCAGGCTTGATTGCAGGAGCTTACACCATTACACTATCTGATAGCATTGGATGTATAATCAGCGAGCAATACACAGTGCCGCAGCCGCCTCCCATTTCTTCTCCCGCCATCATCACTCACGTTTCCTGTAATGGAACTAACGATGGAGAAATAAATATAAATGTAACTGGTGGTACAGGAACAGCCACGGGTTCTTGGACAGGGCCCAACGGGTATACCGCAAATACACTGGACATTATCAACCTCTTCGCAGGCACCTACACGGTAACGTTGACTGACGCGAATGACTGCGTGCATGTTCAAAGTTATGTGGTCAATCAGCCCGCTGGAATTATAGCCAATGAAGACATCACGCATGTACTTTGTAATGGAGATAATACAGGAGCTATTGATATAAACCCATCTGGAGGCGTAGGAACGCCAACCTATCATTGGACTGGCCCTAATGGATTCGATGAGGTCACTCAAGACATTATGAACCTTCTTGCTGGAACGTATGATGTAGATATTACTGATGCGAACGACTGCGTACAAACCTTCTCTTTTGAAGTGCTGGAGAGTCCGCTTATCGTTATTGATTTAGTACAGCTCAACAATGCAAATTGTGGCCTTTCTAACGGAAGTATAGAAGTGCTCGCAGTTGGAGGAGATGACAACCTAAGCTATGAGTGGTCGAACTCTTCTTTGGCTTCTGTAGGCTCAGGAGTTTTTGTAGATGGACTTCCAGTGGACATATACACGGTTACTGTTACTGACGGCAACCTCTGTATCATGACAGCTGATTTCGAGATAGAGAATATGGACATCTCAGTAACTGGTCAAGTTACAGATGTAAGCTGTTTTGGATTGGATGATGGAGCTATTGAAGTTACTATCGTTGGCGCCTTTATAGGACCAGTTGACACGCTTTGGACAGGACCCTCACCTTTCACTGCATCGTCAGAGGATCTTGCTAATCTATTTGCAGGAACATACACCTTGACCTTAAGCGATAGTGTGGGTTGTGTGATCAATGAATCCTTTGACGTGATGGAACCTGAACAGCTTGTGGCTGATGGAACGATTACAGGAAACCTGTGTTTCTCAGACTCTACGGGAAGTATTATTTCCAATGTGACTGGAGGCACTGAGGCATACGGATATGCTTGGACAGGACCAGGGGTTTTCGCGAGTATGGACCCAGACATCTTTGACCTCATCCCAGGAACGTATGATCTTACTGTTACTGATGATCATGGATGTGAAGCAACATATCAAGGCATTCTGGTAGAGCCAGCATTGATCATTCCTATGGAGACCTTGACCAATCCATCGTGTATAGGGAATGAGGATGGTTCTATACTATTAGACATGACTGGCGGCACTGGAACATTGACCTATGTATGGACAGGACCGGGAACATTCATGAGCATGGACGAGGACATAACAGGACTTGGGCCAGGCGGATATCAAGTTGAAATCACAGATGACAATAGCTGCGCAGTGGAGGCAGATTATGTATTGATTGCCCTACAAGTAATGGCGTTCAGCGCAACAAGTGTGAACATAGATTGCAATGGAAATACAAACGGAAGCATAGACATAGAGGTAAGCGGTGGACTTGAAACCTACGGTTATTCCTGGATTGGACCTGTACCGTTTACTGCTATAACTCAAGACATTGCCGACCTCCTTGCAGGCGAATATGAAGTTCTTATTACGGATCAGAATGGCTGTGAATTGGATACCCTAATCACCTTGACTGAACCTGAAACGCTGATTGCAGCAGAACAAAGTGTGGTAGACCTGAATTGCAATGGAGATCTCTCAGGAGCCATTTCATTGGACATCAGCGGAGGAACATTGGACTACACGTTACTCTGGTCAGGGCCAAATGATTTCACTTCCATAGAAGAAGACATCAGCGGTCTTGAAGCAGGGGATTATGTGTTGGATGTAATAGATTTCAATGGCTGTGCGCTTTCTCTTCCGTTCATTGTGTATGAACCTGCGGCTATCTCAATTATCTCCACAAGCATCACCGATGCGATATGTGAGAACAGCCCAGATGGGTCCATAGATGTGGATATCAGTGGAGGCGTTCCGGGCTACGAGACTTCATGGTCAGGACCTAATGGATTCAGCTCCACAAATGAGGATCTTACAGGAATTCTACCTGGAACATATACCCTTAGCGTAACTGATGATCATGGCTGTATAGAATCGGTTCCGTTTACAGTCGCATACCAACTTGAGATTCTGGCCGATGCTGGGACCTATGACCCCATCTGTAATGGGAATCAGGTGTTCCTAGACGGCTCGAACAGTTCGGGTGCCCAGTCCTATAACTGGACCCTGTTAAGTGGTCTGAGCCTCTCTAATCAAGTCACTACGAATGTACAAGCCAGCACCGCGAATAGTGTCGTCATTTTGACCATCACAAACGGTTTCTGTATTGATAGAGATACGCTGAACTTAGATATACTCTTACTTCCTATCGTAAATGCAGGAGAAGATCAAACTACCTTCTTAGGTGAACAGGTCACCTTAGGAGGAGATCCTACTGCTGATGATGCAGCGTCTTATAATTGGTTCCCGCCTCAACTCTTAGATGATTCATCTCATCCAAATCCTATCTATGTCAACTCAGGCACACAGACCTTCTCTGTAACTGTTGTTGGAAATAATGGCTGTATCGCTTCAGATGATGTAATCATTACATTGGATCCAAGCATAGAGATTCCTGATGGTTTCACACCGAATGGGGATCAGGTAAATGACGTGTGGGTATTGGGGAATAGAGGCCTGTTCCCGAACTTGGTTGCGCAGATATTTAGCCGATGGGGAGATGAACTTTTCAAATCAGCTCCTGGGTATCCTGACCCATGGAACGGTGAGTTTAATAACGCTCCATTGCCTGTAGGAACCTACTACTACATTATCGAATTGAACGATCCGAAATTCCCTGACGCGGTGACCGGACCCTTAACTATTTTCAGATGATACGAACAGCCCTGATGACCCTGAGCCTGCTTTTATGCAGCGCTATATATGCCCAACAGGAAGCGCAGTATTCATTGTTCTTCATGAATGATTATGCCATCAATCCTGCTGTGGCGGGGCTGAGAAAGCAGATGGAATTACGCTCGCTGAATCGCTATCAATGGGAAGGCATCACAGATGCTCCGCGTACATATACGCTGAGCTTCACCGCACCACTTTCTGATGGGAACATGGGCGCAGGTGTTTATCTCTTTACCGATATAGTGGGGCCTACACGAAGGATAGGCGCACAAGGTTCTTATGCCTATCGCATACCCTTGAGTGGGAGTGTGACCTTAGGTTTTGGACTTTCAGTGGGCATACTTCAGTATTCCATAGACGCGGATAAAATCAAATTGGCAGAGGATAATGACCCAGCTTTGGGCACGAATCTCTCTTCAGTAAACGTCATAGATGCCAAGATGGGAGCTATGGTCTCTGGAGAGAATTTCCATGTTGGATTTTCTATTCCTCAGCTGAGTCAGGCGAACTTGAATATCTATCCAGGAACAAGTGCGGGAAGCAGTTCATTAGTGAATCACTACCTTTTGAATGCAGGATATAAATATGAACTCACGTCTGATTTTATGATAGAGCCCAATGTCTTACTGAAGATGGTCACCCCTGCTCCTCTAAAAATAGATGCGACACTACGTGTGCTGTATAAAGACATAGTCTGGCTGGGAGGAGGCTACAGAAACAGCGATGCGTTCACGGCTATGTTAGGCGTAAAATGGAATAACAAGATTCACATTGCTTACGCTCATGATTTCACCACGACTGACGTTTCCAAGTACTCCACAGGAACGCATGAGATCATGCTGGGTATAGATCTGCCAGATCCTAGGGCTGCGAAGTGAAATTCTAGAAACTCGACTATCGCTCGATGTCCGCACTATAAATGGAACGGAGACCGAGTCCCACAGCAGCGGGAAGGCCTTGTATACTCAGGGTTCTAGAAGCTTTACCTTCTTCCTAGATACCAACCAAACTCCTATAAAAATCAACCCCGTAGCTCCTACCATTCCCCAGCTGAAATCTGGCGCCACTTTGCTGTATGTTCCAAGGGAAAAGAAGATCCAGGAGAAGATTCCTGCCATAACGGGTTGTAGGTAAATGAATGAACTCACCACGCTGGGGCTCACACTTTTTAAGGCATACACGTTTAGTAGGTATACCCCAAAGGTGGCAAAGAGCACCACAAAAGCTATGCTTCTGAACTGCACTCCATTCAGTGCTGACCAGTCTACTTCAGTGAATTGAGAATAGCCAAATGGAATCACGTAGAGCATCCCAAAAAGGAAGACCCAGGCGATCACAGTGAGTGGTCTGTACCTGCTCATCAATGGCTTCACTGTGACCAAGTAAATGGCGTATGACATGGAGTTTATCAAGATGAAAAGGTCTCCACGAATAGAGGTTCCTGCATCCTTATTCTGAGATCCTAGCCATATTAAAAGGATAGCTCCAATGAATCCTAGAATGACTCCAACGCCCTTACGCAAGGTGATTTTCTCTCCTAAAAACAGTGCGGCAATAATCAAGACCATGATGGGATTCGTGGTGATGATGATAGAGCTGTTCATGGCGCTGGTGAGATTCAACCCGTTGAAAAAGAACAACTGATTCACCGCGACACCAAACATCCCGCAGACAGCCAACCGAAGGATGTCCTTTTTGGCCGGCAACTCCCAACGCATGAGCAAAATAATCCAGAACAGAACCGCTGCTCCCACAGCGCGAAGCATGATAAACCCACTGGGCCCAATGATGTTGGGCATTACGCCTTTAGCAACAACATAACTGGCTCCGTAGATGATGGAAACGGAAAGAAGGGCGATGTAAGGGAGGAGGGATTTCAATTTCAATGGCAAATTCAAGAGCAAGAATCAAGCTCAATAGAGTGCATAATGGAATGATACTATAATCTTCTTTTCTTGATCATACTGATACGTAATGGCAATAAGTTCTTCTACTTAAATTAAAATCCAATTTCTTATCAGTTCGTCCCCCTCCTTGCTGTACAAAAGTACTTTTACGCAATTCCTAGACTCTTTCAGCTCTTTGACGACAATGCTCATCTTATTGATGAAATCCTTGTCGGTGACATCAGCTTGAGCCTCACCGAAATTCAGACACGCACTGCCTGATGACCGTAGGATTTTGATTCCCCTGCTACTTGCCCGCATTATTATTTCCCAGTTTTCTGACAAAAAAACACTTTCTCCGGCAAACTGCCAGGCGATCGTCAAACGTTTATATCCCTTTAGGTTCTTCCGTTTTTCAAACAGCTTCGAAGTAGTCTATACCGCTTTTTAATTCAACAAAGGAGCAATACTTCCAATGCAATAACTTGTTTTCTTTTACTCTTAATTGAGCAAATACTCTTGATTTTTGTCATTGGGCTTGCCGTTTCTCTTGCTACTGAAGTTTAAAAATCGCTGCCTCAATCGTTTTTTTAGAGTTCCCAATAAAAACCTCCTCTCCAACAAGGATAAACGGCCGCTTCAAAAACGTGCACTCCTCAAGCATGTACTTGCGATAATCCCTTTCAGTGAGAGTCATCTTGTCTAATCCCATCGAACGATATTTTATAGCGCGCTTGCTAAAGAGGGCCTCATAGCTTCCTGCTTTTTCCTTGATATCGTCCAATTCCTTGGCAGAGATATTCTTGACTTTGATATCTTGAAGATCGAATCCCTGGGCATCAAGAGGAGATTTCAAAACCTGTTCAAGCTCTTTGATTATGCGCTGACAGGTGCTGCATGAAGACAGGTGATAGATTTTTTTCATGGCCTGAAGCTAAAATTTATCCGGATGCATGCGCACTTATGTACTTTCATCGCCTCTTATTCAATCATACTATGCAAGAAGCTGAAGTGAAACGCCAACTGAGTGCTAGAAAGATTTGGATTCCAGTCCTTATCGGGTTAGCTATGGCTGGGTATCTGCTTCATTCTTCTCTCTCAGCCGTGCGCTACGAACCCGCTACTGACGGAAGTTATGAATGGGTAGACGCGAATAAAGATGGAATAATGGCACCCAGCGATGATGCTGAATTCAGAATAGCCGAGCCAGGTAAGGGGTCTTATGAGCGCATCACCTATCAAGAGACGTTGAACAAGATAGACTGGGGAGGAAGAGCACTCTTCTTTTTAGGTCTTGCCATCCTCTGTGTTTTCATACGAGTGCTAGCGTATGTCGCGCGGCTTAAAATATTGAGCGATGGAGATTTTGATTGGCGTCAATGCCGTGATATCGTGCTGCTGTGGGAGTTCGCATCAGCTCTTACTCCTAGTGTCGTAGGAGGATCTGCTGTGGCGGTATTCTTCTTAAACAGAGAGGGAATGAATCTTGGGAAAAGCACAGCCATCGTCATGGTCACTGCTATGATGGATGAGATATTCTATGTCACCATGATCCCGATTGTGCTTCTAACTTTAGGTGCCGCATCACTATTTCCTGAATCATGGAACATGAACTTATTCGGTCAATCCTTGACTGCTGAAGGCTTCTTTTGGGTGGGATATGGGTTTACTTTCTTGATACTTACAGTATTAATTTACGCCATCTTCATCAATCCAAGGGCATTCCGTTTTATCCTTTTGAAAATCTTCAGTTTGCCTTATTTAAAGCGCTGGAAATACAAGATCATCGAATGGGGAAATGACCTCTTGACAACATCTAAGGAGCTGAAAAAAAAGCCTGTTTCGTATTGGCTCAAAGGCCTTTCAGCGACCTATATTTCATGGTCATTCAGGTTCATTCTTTTGAATTGTCTGCTGCTGATGGTCGTTCCTGACATCGATGACCTTTTGGCATTCGCGAAGCAACTCGCCATGTGGATGATTATGCTCATTTCTCCCACTCCTGGAAGCAGTGGCGTGGCTGAATTTGCGTTCTATCAATTTTTCGGTGGGGTCATGGTTCCCTTCACGCTAGTAGGACTTTTAGCCATCCTTTGGAGATTACTGAGCTATTTCCCATACCTCTTTGCTGGTATACTTATCCTCCCACGATGGCTAAGTAGAACCTCGAAAAAATGAAGGTTTACCTTTGCCCCTTAGTCATCGAGCTACTATGAAATTCGGAACAAAAGCCCTTCATGCTGGTATAGAACCAGACCCTACAACAGGTGCCATCATGACTCCTATTTATCAGACCTCTACTTATGTACTTGAAGCAGTGGGCATGAATAAAGGCTATGAATATTCAAGAACTCTGAATCCTACTCGTGATGCTTTGCAAAAGAATCTTGCAGCGCTGGAAAACGGAAGCCAAGGTCTGGTCTTCGGGTCAGGAATGGCGGCCATAGATACGGTAATGAAGCTTTTGAAACCAGGAGATGAGGTGATCAGTACCAATGACCTGTATGGCGGGTCCTATCGCCTCTTCACTACAGTATGGCAGAACTATGGTATCAAGTTCTATTTTGACTCCTTAATGGATAAAGACGCAGTGCGCTCCTTGGTCAATAAGAACACGAAACTCATCTGGGTAGAAACTCCTACCAACCCCATGATGAGCATCATCGACATCAAGGCTATGGCAACAATAGCTAAGAATGCGGGTGCTTTACTTGCAGTCGATAACACTTTCGCTTCTCCATTTCTCCAGAATCCTCTGGATTTAGGCGCTGACATTGTCATGCACTCTGTGACTAAATATATTAACGGGCACAGCGATGTGGTGATGGGCGCCTTGATAGTGGATAATATAGAATTATCAAAGCGCCTGTATGCCCTTCAGAATTCATGTGGCGCTGTGCCGGGCCCACAGGATTGTTTCTTGGTATTGAGGGGAATTAAGACCTTGCATTTACGCATGGAACGACATTGTGAAAATGGTGCGGAGATAGCTCGCTATCTGAAAAACCAGGATAAGGTTGACCATGTTTTCTGGCCCGGATTCGAAACGCATCCAAATCATCATGTGGCTAAAGAACAGATGAATGGTTTCGGAGGCATGATTTCTTTCAGTTTGAAAGGGAACAGGCTTCAAGATGCCAAGCAGTTCACAGCAGCTACGAAGCTCTTTGCTTTGGCCGAAAGTCTTGGTGGTGTAGAGTCCTTGATTGGTCATCCTGCCAGCATGACTCACGCGAGTATTCCTAAGGAAGATCGTGAAAAAACTGGTGTAGTTGATTCATTAATTCGCCTCAGTGTAGGTCTTGAAAACATAGAAGACCTGATCCAAGATTTGGAACAGGCCTTCAAGACAATCTGACGATTAGAAAAGGGCTACCCTTTCTCCTTATATCCTATCAATACGGTCGCACATCCTTCATGGATGAGCTGATTGGTAGAGGGTCGATCGGGGACACTCAGGTTCACCTTGACTTGTTGAGTCTTGGCTACCGAAAAGTCCATGAATCCTCTATCCATGTTCTTAGAGTCGAATATTGTTTTCCCTGATTCATCAGAGAGCGTGTAATCTACTTCACCGAGGATATCCTCGGTGCAGATGAGTACTCTGTAATCTTGACCTGCATAGAAGGTCATCATAAGCTCGGCTTGATCCCCTGGGATCAGCACGGCACTGTTAAAGTTCTCGTTAGGGATGTACTCGCCTAGGGCGGGTATGCATGACACCTTGGTAAACCTCCTGCACTGTGAAAAGGCAAAGGCCGGCAGCATCACTATCAACAAAACTATAATCGCTTTACGTTCCATATCTCTTGTTCTTAATTCTCTTAATCTTCTACTGAAGAATTTCCTCACATCACATATTTCTGTCTAATCTCAATGGTCTTGACAATTAACTTGTCCATGACCGCATCGCTCATCTTAGCAGCAGGGCTGCCTCCTAGCGTCACCTTACCATCGGCAGCCACTTGTGTCTCCACCGAACCACCTGCATCAGCCTCTGCATAAATGGCTTCCAAAGATTCTAAATCCATTAAGACATCATCCAATGAACCATCTTTGTTGTAAGCCTTGTTCAATGAAATCAAGTCTTTGAGGGCTAAGCGCTGATCAACTATACGATCGCTTAATTCATTTCCTTTTCCATACATCTGCACCATTTTGCTGGCCAGATAAAGTCCTTCAAGCCAGCCACCGGTAATCACCTGAGCTGATATATTAGAACGGTCATTCTCTTTCAAATAAGCATCTAATTCATAGAAGGTCTCTGTGATGATATGCAAGAGAGAATCTCTGTTCTCTAAGTTCTCCTCAACACGCGCTATGGTTTCATTAGAGAAAGCGCTTGACACACCTAGTTCATCAGCCAATTGCTTGGCACATGACATATATAGTATAGACTCTTGATTTTGGTTGAACACACTGGTATAACTCAGGTCAGCACCATAGATACCTAGGTTTACTGCTTTGCTTTTCGCGGAACTATACTTCGTTCTGTTTTCCACTTTATTCAACAAAGAATAATCATACCTAGACCCAACATCTTGGATTAAGGAAACCATCTCTACAGGAGATGGGATGGAATAAAATATTTTCTTAACTCGATCTGCCTGCTGCTCAGTCTGACCATCAGCAGCCGTGTTGGCTTTGGTCAAGGAGTCATCTTTAGAGACGTCTCCACAGGAAGTCAATCCAAGTGTTAGGCATAAAGCTGCCGCAAATATCCAGAGGGATATGTTTTTCATTCTATAGCTCATAACTGTTCGTTAATTCAATAAGGACTTGTGTCCGATTAGATATACGTTAAATCAAGTGCAAAGTTTCAAAAAACGAGTCGCTCAATGAGCTTCTAACCAGTTTTCACCAAAACCTACCTCTACCAATAAAGGTACCTCCAGTTCGACAGCTTTACTCATTTTTTCGACCACCATGGCTTTCATGTAGTCCAATTCAGAATGGTGTACATCGAAGACCAATTCATCATGTACCTGAAGAATCATTTTAGAGCGGGTTTTTTTCTTTTTCATCTCCGCTTGAATATGAATCATGGCCAGCTTGATTACATCAGCAGCGGAACCTTGGATGGGTGTATTGACAGCATTTCGCTCTGCTTGAGCACGTACTGTATTGTTCCCTGCATTGATGTCAGGCAATTCTCTTTTTCTTCCCAAAATGGTCTCGCTGTATCCTTTCTTTCTGGCGTCAGCTATACTCTCATCCATGTACTTCTTGATTCCTGGATATTTATCAAAATAATTATCGATAATCTCCTTGGCCTCCGCGCGTGAGATGTTCAAGTTCATAGCTAGTCCGAAAGCCCCTTGACCATATGCAAGGCCAAAATTCACTGCTTTTGCCTTTCTCCTAAGGTCTGTAGTCACCTCAACCAAGGGTACCCCGAAGACTTTAGATGCTGTGGAAGCGTGAATATCTTCTCCATCCAAGAACGCTTGAATCATATTAGCATCCTTAGACAATGCTGCGATAATGCGCAATTCCACTTGGGAATAGTCAGCTGCAAGCAATACGAACTCATCAGATGGCGGTATGAAAGCCTTTCTGATTTTCCTCCCACGCTCAGTGCGTATGGGAATGTTCTGGATGTTAGGATTATCAGAACTTAGTCTTCCAGTAGGCACGATAGCCTGCCTGAAAGAAGTGTGAATTCTTCCTGTTCTAGGATTAACAATGGCAGGAAGCGCGTCCACATAGGTGCTTTTCAGCTTGCTGATTTCCCTGTATTCCATAATATCTGCAGCGATAGGATGCTCATGCTCTAATCTGCTTAAAACATCTTCATTGGTGCTAAACTGTCCTGTCTTCGTCTTCTTGCTCTTGTATGGAATAGCTAATTTATCGAAGAGCACTTCCCCTAATTGTTTGGGTGAATTCAAGTTGAACTCCATGCCTGCTTTCTCGAATATCTTATCCCTTGCTCTGATGGCTTCAATCTCTAATTCTTTGGAATATGCGTTCAAGAATTCGACATCGAGTCCTACTCCTTCATATTCCATCTCTGCCAAAACTTTGACAAGGGGTGCTTCCACTTCATTATACAGTTTCTCCACATCGCGTTTCTTCAATGCGGGTTTGAAAGCATGGTGTAATTGCAACGTAATGTCTGCATCTTCTGACGCGTAGTCTTTGATATCTAAGGGCTCCAGGTCTCGCATGCTCTTTTGATTGCGTCCTTTCTTGCCAATTAATTCAGTGATAGAAACAGGGCTGTAACCCAAGAAAGATTCAGAGAGATAATCCATTCCATGACGTTTCTCAGGTTCTATGAGGTAATGCTCTATCATGGTGTCGAGTATTTCCCCTTGAAGTTCCACCCCATAATTCATGAGCATGAGCATATCATACTTCAGGTTATGCCCAAGTTTGCTAATTTTCTCGTTCTCGAAGAAGGGCTTGAATAGGTCTACAATAGCTTGAGTAGCTTCTTTATCATTTGGTACAGTCACATACCAAGCTTCTCCCGGCTTCACGCTGAAAGACATTCCTACTAGCTCACTTAGCAAAGGGTCTAATCCGCTGGTCTCCGTGTCTAAGCACACCAACTTCTCAGCCATGAGCTTTTTAAGCAGCTCCTTTCTCCCTGTGTCGTCATTGATCAGATAATAAGAAGTTTCCACGTCTGACATAGTTTTGAGCGCCTCACCAGCAGGCTCCACGGCCTCCTCTCCATTATTGCTGAAGAGGTCCATTTGTCCTCCTGTTCCACCTGTAGTGCCAAAGCTGTAGTCTTCTCCTAGGATTCTCTTACCAAGGGTTCTGAACTCATATTCATCAAAGAGCACAGTCAATCTTTCCTTATCAGGGCCACAGATTTTGTATTCCTCCGCATCGAAGTCTACCGGTGCATCAAGAATGATGGTTGCGAGCCTTTTAGAGACGAGAGCCATCTCCTTTCCTTCCTCCACTTTCTCCCTTAATTTTCCTTTGAGCCCTGAAGTATTAGCCAATAATCCTTCAATAGTATCATACTCTTTCAATAGCTTCTGAGCAGTCTTCTCTCCTACTCCTGCTATTCCTGGGATATTATCTACAGCATCACCCATGAGTCCAAGCATGTCTATAACTTGATCAATGCGCTCGATGTCCCATTTTTTCAAGACTTCCTTGACGCCCAATAATTCCTGAGGACGTCCTCCAATGGCTGGCTTGAACATGAAAATATTCTCTGTGACTAATTGCCCGAAATCCTTATCCGGTGTGACCATGTATACCTGAAATCCTTCTGCTTCAGCTTTTTTGGCCATGGTACCTATAAGATCGTCAGCTTCATAGCCGTCTACTTCCAAAATGGGAATCTTCATAGCCCTCAAGAATTCTTTGATGGGCTCTATGTTATTGATGATATCACCTGGTGTTTCGTCTCTATTGGCCTTATAGAAACTGAATTCGGTACTTCTGTCAGTAGGAGCGTGTGCATCAAAAGCTACGGCAATATGGCTTGGTCTTTCCTTGCTCATGAGGTCATGTAAGGTGCCCATAAATCCAGTCATGGCAGAGGTGTTCATGCCCTTACTGTTGATCAAAGGACGCTTGATAAAAGCGAAATAAGCGCGGTAGATAAGCGCCATTGCATCGAGAAGAAAGAGCTTTTTATTGTCTTGGGCCATAAAGCGGATGTACTTTTGCAGCAAAGCTAACATTGCTTCAGAGAGCCTTGGTCAAGATTGCAGACATAGAAGTAGGGGAATTCCCGTTGTTGCTCGCTCCCATGGAGGACGTGAGTGACCCACCTTTCAGGGCACTGTGCAAGAAGCATGGAGCTGACGTCATGTACACTGAGTTCATTTCCAGTGAAGGTCTGATTCGTGATGCTGTGAAAAGCACCCAGAAGCTAGACATCTTTGAGTATGAGCGACCTGTAGGTATTCAGATTTTCGGTTCTGACATAGACAGCATGATAGAGGCTGCTGAGATTACAGAGCAAGCCAAGCCAGATATAATTGACATCAATTATGGCTGCCCTGTAAAAAAGGTGGCCTGTAAAGGAGCCGGAGCGGGAATCTTGCAGGATATTCCGAAGATGGTGAGCATGACTTCTGAAATCGTGAAAGCGGTGAATCTCCCAGTGACCGTGAAGACACGCCTAGGATGGGATGAGAAGACCATGTACATCGTAGAAGTGGCAGAGCGACTCCAAGATGTGGGAATCAAGGCAATCTCTATTCATGGCCGCACCCGCAAGCAGATGTATAAGGGAGAATCCGATTGGAGCCTGATAGCAGCCGTGAGGAATAATCCAAGAATGCACATTCCTGTTTTCGGAAATGGAGATGTAGATACACCTGAAAAAGCGGTCTTGATGAAAGAACGCTACGGAGTAGACGGTATCATGATAGGCAGGGCGAGCATTGGGAATCCATGGGTTTTCAATGAAATCAAACATTTCATGCGCACGGGTGAGCACTTAGCACCACCAAGTGTTGGTCAACGTGTGGAAGCAGCCATTCAACACCTGAAAATGTCCTTAGAGTGGAAAGGGCCTGTGCTCGGCATCGTAGAGATGCGTAGGCATTATTCAAATTATTTCAAAGGTCTTCCCGGCATAAAGGAGCATCGTGCGGTGATGGTTTCTACCATGGAGGAAAGCGAGATTATCGCAGAGCTTCACCTAGTCGCACGGAAATATGAAGGCTTCGATTACAGATCTATGGAAATGGTTGAAGCTGTTGACGTAAGCAGGGCCAGCGATTAAGCTATCGTAAAATCAAAAGGTGAATTCAGTCTGTAATCTGAACATGACTTCGCTGGATCCATTCGCTTCTTGAAGCAAACTCGCATCGGTCTGAATCTTCAGGTTATGACCGTAGACATACCTCGAAACACCTAGGGTGTATTGCTCCTTATTGTCTTCTAAGAGTTGGTCTTCAGGTCTCAACATGGTAAAGCGACCTGCAATTTCCCAAAAAGATTTGAAGAGATATCCTGCTTGAGCATTGGCTGCATATCCTGTGTAAAAGACAGCTCCAGGAACCAGGATTGTTCCGTGGTCATCTTCTATGGGTGCAATCACTGGAGAGGAGTTTTCTGCGTAACGCTGGGCATATTCAAGCATTATACTTAATCCTTTGTATTTTAAATGTGCATCGGCCATTACTGTAGCCAGGTTTCTTGAGGCGTTACTGAAATAACTACCTATATGGCCTTGGCTGCGAATAGCTTGCTCGTTATGGTCGAATACAAACCCAAGCATGAGTTTAGGTGTTTTAGTTCTTCTTAAATCAGAAGATTTATACTCTCCCCTAGCCTTTTCGAAATTGCCGAAAGGGAAGATTTCAAGGCGTGCGGTATAGGAAGACCCCTTCGACTTATTCGTTGAATTCAGTCCTTCACCTTGAGAGAACGCCAGTTTTTCTTTGACCATGACGGATCCAAGAAAATGAGTGTGGTGCAATTGAAGACCTCCATCACGGTCAAGGTTGAACCTCGCGTTGAGTATAGAACGGTCGACTAGCTGAAGACTTTGGGAAGAGATTACACGCTCAATATTGCCAGGGAGTTTGGTCTGCCCAATCCAAATTTCCCAATTCTTCGCAAATTCATACCTCAAGACGGCATCCAAGACTTGGCCATTGACCATGTCATATTCATACTTGTATTTGATTTTTTGGTCTTTTCCTACCCATCCATTTCCTTTGATCCTTCCCCTTCTCACTCTATATCTATCTGTATAGCTGTTGTCATCAGTGAGGACCCCTTCGTACTGGGTCTGCACACGGAAAGTAGATTTAGTAGACCATGAAGAATCTTTAGCAACCACATTGATCAACCCATTACCAAAAGAGGTGCTGGTGGTATCCTGTGCGCATAGAGCACTAAAGACGAACGATAAGCTTACGAGTAGCAGAAAGCGAAGATGCATGCAGGGGATTTTCGATGGATTATTAGGCCCAAAGTTCTTTTTTTTTTGCACTGTTATAGTTTAGATAATGTCCTTCTAACATTTTGATAACATAGTATAAGATCAGCGCCCTAAAGCTAATACGGTTCTGCTTATGGCGAACAGTATTTCCTTTCCTATGTTAATGAATCGTTAACCTTGAGATAAAATCCTGACTTTAGCCACATGTGATGTAGTTTTACAGCTCATAAAAAGTTGCCCCCTCATGAGGTTTCCCTTCAGGTATTCGATTTTTTCACTTCTCCTCTTTCTAGGACTTACTCTTCAGTTATCTGCTACACAGACGCAGGATAGCACAGCTACTGAGAACTACGTTCCAGTAAACACCCAGAAACCACTTGACAAGTCGGTCTTCAAGTCAGTAGACGGAAGCGGAGTTGCGGAAGGAGCTGAAATCAACTGGGTACTTGACTACAATGAGGTTGCTGCAGTAGGTGATCGATACGTCATCATCAAGTACAATACGGAGATCGGGGCTAAGCGTGAAGAGAGTGGTCTTTCTTCCGATTGGAAATACACAGAGCCTATTTCGGCCAAGGAAATAAGCTATGCCGTAGAAGATTTGATAGGCAATGAGAAGTACGTCTTCTATGTAGGAATGTCCTCCACTGAGCAGATGCCCTCCATAGAATCTGGAGACAAGGGAATGATCTGGTCTAAGAAGATAAAGGTTCAAGCCGACCGTGGCTGGGGTCTAATGAAGTTCTTAATCCTCATAGGAGCGTTAGGGCTTTTCATCTTTGGGATGAAGGTGATGAGTGATGGTCTTCAGAGAGCTTCAGGTGAACGCCTAAGAAAGATGCTCGGTAGCCTTACTTCGAATCGTGTGAAAGGAGTTTTCACCGGATTCTTCTCTACAGCTATTGTGCAATCTTCATCGGTAACCACGGTAATGACCGTGAGCCTGGTTAATGCAGGTCTTCTTACCCTGAGACAATCAGCTGGTGTGATGATGGGTGCCAACATAGGAACTACCATCACTGCTTGGCTTGTTCTTTTGCTTGGATTCAAAGTGAGCATTGCGAGTTATGCTTTGGTGTTGATTGCCTTGGGAGCACCCTTGATGTTCATGAATTTCTCTAAGGCAAAGGAAATTAGTAGCGCAGTCATTGGCTTCGCTATTCTATTTATTGGACTTGAGTTCTTGAAGGACTCCGTGCCTACCTTGGACAATGACTCTGCTATCGTTCAGTTCTTCGTGAACTATAAGGATATTCCAGTCATAAGTAACATTATGTTCGTGCTTTTGGGAGCCTTGGTCACCATTGTGATTCAGTCTTCATCAGCCGCCATGGCGCTTACACTTACTATGGTGTCCAAGGGCATTATTCCTTATGAGGTCGCATGTGCGATGATTTTGGGAGAAAACATTGGAACTACAATCACTGCCGAGATAGCCTCAGCCGTAGGCAACGTGCACGCCAAGCGTTCAGCCAGAATCCACTCGTTATTCAATATCATTGGAGTCACGTGGATGCTCTTAGTGTTCCCGTGGTTCACCAGCATGGTGGGATACATAATCGGTGGAGATAGTTTCGATGCTGAGAATTATGAAATGGCGAACTCTGGTATCGCCTTATTCCATACAATGTTCAACGCATGTAACGTGTTCATCATGATCTGGTTCGTTCCTACTTTAGTCAGGCTAGCTGAGCGCACCGTGAAGTCTAAAGGGGACTCGGATGAAGAGTTCAAGCTGAATTACATAGGAGGAAGTGTCATCAGCTATACAGGCCTAGGATTATTGGAGGCTAAGCAAGAGATTGCCCGTTTTGGAGATATCACAAGTAGGATGGTGAAATTCGTAAGGGTGCTTCTGAATGAACCCGGGAAAAAAGAGAATGCAAAGATGCTCAAGAAATTGGGCAAGTACGAGGAAATAACGGATCGTTTTGAGATAGAGATTGCTCAATTCTTAGAGAAGGTAGCCAAGAGCGAGCTTACTGATGAGAACAGCATGGAAGTACGTTCCATGTTGAGCATAATCAATGACTTAGAGCGCATAGGTGACATCTTCTATCAGATGTCTAAGAGCATGGAGCGTAAGCGAGATGACAATATCTACTTCGATCCAAAGCAGCGTGCAAACTTGAATGAGATGTTAAATCTCTTGGATGCAGCCTTTAAACTCATGAATGAGAACTTGAATGCAGATTATAAGAAGATAAATCTGGAGAAGGCTAAGTCTATTGAAAAGGATATCAATACCTATAGAAATGAGCTTCGCAGGAAGTATCATGACCGAATAGCTAAAGGGGATGAAAACATTCAAGGCAGCATGATTTATAATGACCTCTTCTCACAATGCGAGAAAGTGGGTGATCATATCATGAATGTGAACGAAGCGATGGCTGGAGAGATCTGATTTGTGCTGCGCTTAGGCTATCGCTCAAACTCCATTGGGCTTCAATATGGCCATCAAGAGAGCCCCCGATCTAAGATGATGTCTTTGGCGATAGATGAGCTAATCAAGCCCCCGCAAAAAGACCTGCAAAGACGTCTTGAAGACGAGAGACTTTGATAATCTGCAAGCGATTTTCTTTATCCATATCCTGCGGGCCATAACTGCTGATATAAATGCGTTTATAGCCTAGTTTGGCGGCTTCGCTTACGCGCTGGGAAATACGCGAGGCAGGTCTTAACTCACCGCTCAATCCTATTTCTGCTGCGAAGCAGGTTCCCTCAGGGATAGCCATATCCAGATATGAAGACATGATGGCGGCTACCACGGCCAAGTCCAACCCTGGATCTTCAACCCGCAATCCTCCAGCGATATTCAAGAAAACATCCTTCGCCCCTATCTTAAATCCTCCGCGCTTTTCAAGCACAGCGAGGAGCATGTTTAGCCTCCGTAGATCAAATCCTGTAGCCGAGCGTTGTGGTGTTCCGTATACGGCTGAGCTCACTAGCGATTGTGCTTCTATGAGCATAGGCCGAAGCCCTTCCAGCATCGCTCCAACGGCTATTCCGCTGTATTCTTCTTCAAATGAATTCGTAAGAACTTTACTAGGATCCAAGACCTCATGAAGTCCATCACCTGCCATCTCGAAAATGCCTAGTTCATGCGTGGAACCAAAGCGATTCTTGGTTGAGCGAAGCAGCCTGTAGGCATGATTTCTATCTCCTTCAAAATGCAACACAGTATCCACCATGTGCTCTAATACTTTAGGTCCGGCCAAGTTCCCATCCTTGGTGATATGCCCTATGAGAATAACCGGAGTCGAAGTCTCTTTGGCAAAACGCATCATCTCGCCTGTGCATTCACGAATCTGAGAAATGCTTCCCGGTGTACTGTCGAGTTGTGGGCTGTACAAGGTCTGAATAGAATCTACCACCAAGACATCAGGCCGCACTTCTTCGAGCTGGGAAAGGATGTGATGAGTGTTCACTTCATTGAGCAATAAGCAAGCGGGGTTCATGTTTCCTAATCGCTCTGCCCTCATCTTAATCTGCTGCAAGCTTTCTTCACCCGAGATATAGAGCACCTTGCTTTTAAGTTCCATCGCCACCTGTAGCGTAAGTGTAGATTTCCCAATTCCCGGTTCACCGCCCAGAAGCACAATGGATCCTGGGACTAAGCCGCCTCCGAGCACTCTGTCTAGTTCTCCGTATCCTGTCGGTATACGTTCATTTTCTTCTCTATGAATCTCAGAAAGAGGTAAAGCCTTCTTACTCTCCGCCTTCATGGGTGCGCGGCCTCTGGCCTGCTTATCTTCTTTGATGACTAGTTCCTCTATGAGGGAATTCCACTCGTTACATGCTGGGCATTTACCCATCCATTGTGCGAATTCATTGCCACAGCTTTTGCAGAAATATGCTTTTTTGCTTTTGCTCTTAGTGGCCATCCTTCTTTATCTTTTTCAATGTTTCTGAGGTGCTGAATCCAGTCACGAACAGAATGGATTGCACACTTCCTCCGTTGCTCTTTACCACATCAGATCCTACAATATATCGCTTGTCTTTAGTGTCGCTAATGGCCGGGTCATAGTCTCCTCCTTTGAAAAGCATGTCAGGCAGAATGGCTTTAATTAAGGTCTCTGGGTTATCTTCTTGAAAAACGCATACTGCCGAGATGGAGTTCAAGCCAGCAAGTACTATAGAACGAGAGAATTCATTGTTGATAGGACGACCAGGGCCTTTACCTAATCTTTTTACCGATTCATCACTATTCAATCCAAGGACCAAATGATCAACCCGAGAAGCAGCTTCTTGCAGATAATTCACATGACCTGGATGTAAAAGATCAAAGACTCCATTCGTAAACCCTACACGCAGCCCCATGCTCTTCCAAGCAGAAACCTGCTTAATAAGGCTCTGTTTAGAGTGAAGTTTTTTGGACAGAAATGGGTGTATACCCTCCATAATCACGGTTATATATGGGAACTAAAAGTAGGGAAAGCGCTCCAAACAAAATAAGCATTAATGCTTGGGAAGCCCAGATGGCCATGCCCAGTGCTTGTCCGAGTCCCAAATCAAATCCATAAAGTGAAAGTGCTAGGCCCACAGCAAAGTGATATGTTCCAGTCCCTCCTGGAGTGAGTACGACAGAAAAACTTCCGAAAACGAATCCTGCACATAGCGCTCCTAGAGGTAATGCCGCAGACTCCGGCATGGAGAAGAAAGGTAGGTAGAACATCAATAAATACAGGGCCCAAATAATCAGACTGTCTATGATGAACCTAGTTTTAAAAGGTGTTTTATAAATGCTCATAAGTCCTTCGGCTATTCCTTTTAAGAACGAAATGACCTTGTCTTTGAGTTTCTGGCCAAGGAAGAAGAATACTACAACAAAAATGACGGCAATAGCTATCTTGATATAAAATCCATAAGGAGAAGCTTCAGCACTTTCGTCTTTGTTCAACATGGCAGCTACGTGATCCCAAATGACGTCTCGCTGAGTCCACATGGTAACTATGGTAATGGAGCCTAACATTATTACGTCAATGATACGCTCTGCTGCGATGGTCCCGAAGGTCTTATCAAAAGGAACTCTCTCATACTTAGTCACGAGAGCTGCACGGCTCACTTCGCCCACACGAGGCAGAATCATATTGATGAGGTATCCGGCCATAGTCGCATGATATCTTGTCCATAAGCGAGTCTTATACCCCATAGGTTCTAGGATATACTCCCATCTTCTTGCACGCACCAGGTGAGATACCCACGCACAGACAATAGAAAGGAAGATCCAGAATAGGTTCATTCCATCAATAGCATCGAAGAGTTCCGTTCGTTTAGTCGGATCCTCGAAGGTGATGTACATAAGATATACGGCAAGCCCAAGTGGTATTCCGATCTTGAGTGCTTTGCCAATATTCTTCATGAATCAGCTGTCTTTTAAACTGTTAGTGCGCGTATCAGGGAACACAAGGCTAGGCTTGAAGGTCTTAGCCTCTTCGAAATCCATATAAGCGTATCCTATAATGATGACGATATCTCCTACCGCACACATTCTAGAAGCTGGACCGTTTAGACAGATAACGCCAGTCCCTTTTTCAGCATAGATTACATACGTTTCTAGTCGCGCTCCATTATTAATGTTGACGATTTGCACTCGCTCACCCTCTAAAAGATTAGCTGCCTCAGCCAAGCTTTTATCTATGGTTATACTTCCGACATAGTTCAAGTCGGCCTGCGTGACTGTGACCCTGTGGATCTTAGATTTGAGTACCTGTATTTTCATGGGCTGCAAATGTAGGTCCTTTCCAGAAGTGGATTAAGGAAGGAGTTGTAGATTATCTATTAGACGTATTTCTCCGAATCGCGCGACTATAAATGCGCGCGATGAATCAGTTTCTTTCCAGCGGTAAATAGGCTGCAGATTATGGCTCTCAGCCACTTCAAGATATTCCAGTTCACAGCACTCGCATGCGCTTATTTTATCTCTGCCCCACGAAGCCAGTTCATCAGGATTCATGAAGGCCGCCATCTTCTTCATATCATTCAGGGTTTTATATAGGATTGAAGCATCACTTCGTTGAGCGGCAGTCAGGCGTTCATTACGTGAGCTCATAGCCAAGCCATGCTCTTCTCTTACAATTGGACCTGGAATAATCAGGATAGGGAAATCATGTTGAGCAACTAGCTCTTGAATGACGGCTAATTGCTGAAAGTCCTTTTCACCAAAGCAGGCAACATCAGGACGGGTCATTTGAAATAAACGAGCCACTACTTCAACCACGCCATCAAAGTGGCCGGGTCTATAATCCCCCTCCATAACCTTATCCAATCCATTATACGAAATCTTTAGGGGGACATGCCCCACAGGATAGACCTCATGCATCAATGGAATAAAAATAATGTCACATTTCTCCTTGTTGAGCAATTCAGCGTCCTTTTCCTCCGTTCTAGGATACTTTTCCAGGTCTTTTTTATCATTGAACTGGGTGGGATTCACGAAGATGGTGCAGACTACTACATCGGCATTCTTCTTCGCCAAGCGGATCAAAGAAAGATGGCCTTCATGCAAGGCGCCCATTGTTGGGACCAATGCGATGGATTTACCTGCCTTTTTGAAGGAATCGATTGATTTAGAGAGGTCTGACACGGACCTGATGATCCGGCTTGTTTCAGAGAGCATTGATAATCAAGGGTTTGCGTGTGAAACTACTTTTAATTGTTGAGAATAGGGTTTTTTTTCTATATTTTTGTGCCCTCAAATGCGTTCTGAAAAAAACTATATGGAAAATCTGAAAATACTTTACCTATCACAAGAAATCACTCCATTCCTGCCTGAAAGCCCGATTTCTATGAGATCACGGATGCTTCCCCAATACATGCACGAGAAAGGCCACGAGATTCGCGTCTTCATGCCTCGTTATGGCTGTATTAATGAGCGCAGGCACCAGTTACACGAGGTAATTCGTCTTTCAGGAATGAACTTGGTGATTAATGATAGTGACCATCCTTTAATAATTAAAGTAGCCTCTATTCCACAAATCAGGATGCAGGTATATTTTATTGATAACGATGAGTATTTCAAGCGGAAGGCCGTAGTAGCTGATGCGGATGGAAAATTCTTCGCTGATAATGATGAGCGAGCGCTCTTCTTCTGCAAAGGTGCCTTGGAAACTGTAAAGAAGCTTGGCTGGAAGCCAGACATCGTGCACTGTCATGGTTGGATGACCTCTCTTGCGCCCATGTTAATCAGAAAGGTATTCAACGAGGATCCTCACTTTGAGAATTCTAAAATTATTTATAGCCCCTACTCTGTTCCAGGAAATATAAAGTTCGATGCCTCGTTTACTAAGAAACTGATGTTTGAAGACGAATTGGAGAAGTCAGATGTTGAGATTCTAGAGGATCCAAGCATGGACAACCTTCATAGAGCAGCGCTTAAATTTTCAGACGCAGTAGTCAAAGGGTCTCCTGACCTAGAGAAAAACTTAGTTAAAGCCATAGATAAGAGCGGTCTTGAAGTCATGGAATACTGTGCTGATGAAGACTACGCTCCTAAGTATGCTGAATTCTATCAAATGGTTTTCGAGTCGGCAACAAGCCTAGCATGACCTGATAAATGACATATATGAACACTATTTTGAATTGGCGGCCTTCCCTGGCCGCCACTTTTTTTGTTTCTGCCATTCTGCTCTTCGCTTCCTGTTCTAAAATAGAGGACCAGATAGGATCAGCATTGCAAGAAGACGGAGACCTTTTAGGCGCTGCTGTAGTGGATACTTTTCGTCTAGAGAGCTATACCTTTAAAGCTGATTCTAGCCGTACTACGGGGCTTTCAGTCGCTTTGCTTGGTGATTTACAAACCCCGGAATTCGGGCGCTTGAACTCTAGTATTTACACTCAAGTACGACTGAGCTCACTGTTGCCAGCTATTGCCGATACAGCCATCGTGGATAGTTTGGTGTTGGTCTTTAAGTATGCCACGACTTCGGCTTTTTATGGATATGAAGATGAGATGCGTTTCAAAGTCTATCGTTTGACTGAGGACATATCTGTTGACAGTCTTTACTATTCGAATGATGACATACTGTATGGCGCTGAAGACTTGATGCACGATTCCTATATCCCTTCAGTTCCTAATTCCGAGGACAGTGTAGTGACCATGCTCGGAGATACATTACGTCCACAATTGCGCATGCGCTTGAATGATGCGATTACTCAAGAGGTCTTCGCTGAAGCACGAATTGGGACCTATTTTGGCGCATTGACTGAGTTCAGTGCTTATTTCAAAGGCTTCAAAGTAGTGGCTGAGAAAGTAGGCCCACGTGGAAATATCCTTGGCTTTGATTTATTGAGCATTGACTCAAAACTAGCTATGTACTATCACGTGGAAAGTCCTGATACTGTGATTCCTCTTCGCTATGATTTCTTAATCAATGAGAACACTGCGCGATTCTTGCATTTCGACCATGATTACGCTGGAACGCAGATAGAAATGGCCTTGGACTCTGATCCTGCAGGAAGCCAATACGGATATGTGCAATCTATGGCGGGGTTAAACCTTGCATATCGTTTCCCTTCTCTGCGTGACTTGAATCTTCAAGGAGGTATTGCCATCAATAAAGCGCAGCTAATAATACCCTTGAGTTATGGTCAAGATACGTCCAATGTGAGTTTCCCCGATCGTCTGTTCGCGGTTTATCGGAATGATGAGGGTGTTATTACCTCTGTCCCCGATATATTTGAGGGAGAAAGCTTCAGTGATGGATATTATGATGAAGAGGAAGGAGCTTACCTCATAAATCTCACTCGTTTTACTCAACAGGTGCTGAACCAAGTGATTACTAATCCTGAGCTCATGGTAATACCCACCCGTAATTCGACCAGCGCTGGAATGGTGCAAGTATACGGGCCAGAGAATATGACGCAACAAGCGAGATTAAGAATAACCTATACTGAATACGAATAGCCATGTGCGGAATAGTTGGATACCTAGGACACCGAGAAGCATACCCTATCATAATCAAAGGTCTCAAGAGATTAGAATATAGAGGATATGACAGCGCGGGAGTCGCATTACAGACTGAAGATGGTATCAAGCTGCACAAGTGTAAAGGGAAGGTCTCTAATCTAGAAGAGATGGTGGCCGGTATGGAGTTGAGAGGAACCAGCGGGATAGGTCACACACGCTGGGCAACACATGGCCCACCAAATGATGTGAATGCACATCCCCATTTTTCTGAAAGCGAAGAGCTATGCATCATCCATAACGGAATCATAGAGAACTATTCTTCGCTTAAGAACGAGCTCATCAACCGTGGCTATGAGTTCAAGAGCGATACCGATACGGAGGTGCTAATCAACCTCATACAGGAAGTACATAAGAAGACTGGATCAGATCTTTACGAGTCTATACGATTGGCTTTGAATGAGGTTGTAGGAGCTTATGCCATCGTCATACTGAACAAGCTAAACCCGGATGAACTTATCGCAGCTAAGATGGGGTCTCCGTTGGTTGTAGGTGTGGGAGAGGATAATGAGTTCTTCTTCGCGTCTGACGCCACTCCTATTATTGAATACACGAAAAACGTAGTCTATCTTGAAGATGGAGAAATCGCTTCAGTGGACAGAAAGAAAGGGCTTCGCATTAAGACTATTAAAAACCAAGAGATCAATCCAGTTATTCAAGAGCTTGAAATGAACTTGGAGGCCATAGAGCTTGGAGGGTATGAGCACTTCATGCTCAAGGAGATTCATGAGCAGCCTAAGAGTGTCTTAGATAGCATGAGAGGACGTGTAGATCTGCTTTCAGGGAAGATTGTCCTGGGTGGGTTTAAAGAACATGAACAGCGCATACGTAATGCGGATCGCATCATCATCGTAGCCTGCGGAACCTCATGGCACGCAGGACTGGTAGCTGAGTACCTTATAGAAGACGTGGCACGTGTACCTGTAGAAGTAGAATATGCTTCTGAATTCCGATACAGAAATCCGGTGATTACCGAGAAAGATGTGGTGGTAGCTATTTCCCAATCCGGAGAAACTGCCGATACATTGGCAGCCATTAAAATGGCGAAGGAAAAAGGAGCCTTGATTTATGGTATTTGTAATGTCATTGGTTCATCTATTCCAAGAGAAACCCATTCAGGATCTTATACCCATGCTGGGCCTGAGATAGGTGTGGCTTCTACGAAAGCATTCACGGCACAGTTGACTGTGCTCACCTTAATGGCGCTGTCCCTAGGATACAGCCGAGGAACGATTTCTCAAGGGAAAATGCAAAGGCTCTTGATGGAGCTAGAACAGATTCCAGCCAAGCTTGAAAAAGTATTGAAGACCGATAAGCAGGTGCGTTACATCGCTGAGATTTTCAAAGATGCACGCAACATGCTCTACTTAGGTCGTGGGGTTAATTTCCCAGTGGCACTAGAAGGCGCTTTGAAGTTGAAAGAGATTTCCTACATACACGCTGAAGGATATCCTGCAGCGGAGATGAAGCACGGGCCTATCGCATTGATAGACGAAGAGATGCCGGTAATTGTTATTGCTACAAAGGATTCTAGCTATGAGAAAGTCGTGAGCAACATCCAAGAGGTGAAAGCACGAGGAGGAAAGATCATAGCTATTATCACCGAGGGAGATACCCAGGTAAAAGAAATGGCTGATTACACCATTGAGATTCCCGAGACTACAGATATTCTCGTTCCGTTCTTATCCGTAGTTCCATTGCAATTATTGTCTTATCACATCGCGGTAATGCGCGGATGTAATGTAGACCAGCCTCGTAACTTGGCTAAGAGTGTGACGGTGGAGTAAAACCGAACAAGGTGAGCATCACTACAAAAACATGGGGAGCAGCTCTACTGGTGGGACTCCTCAGTGTGGTGTTCTTGTATTCTGACATTCTTCGATCCCCTTCTGAACATATTTTCACCTCCTCAGGAGATGGAATGAAGAGCTACTATTCCTTTCTCTATCATATAAAGCACGACAGCACGTATGCCCATTTTGAAGGGATGAATTACCCCTATGGGGATCTCTTTCAATTTGCCGATGGGAACCTTCCGCTGGCCAATACCCTCAAATTCATAGGTGTTTTAAACCCCGAGCAAAGTGCCTTAGCCATCTATAATCTCAGCATGATTTTCTCCTTGGCTTTTGGGGTTTTACTTCTCTCGTTAATCTTCATAAACCTCGGAATTAACGGCTGGATGAACGTACTGTTTTCCTTAGCCATCATGCTCATGAATCCGCAGCTCATAAGGCTCACGGGGCATCTTAACCTGTCCTATTCATGGGTTATTCCCGCTTACATCTTGTTTTATTTAAACTATAGAACAGCGCGACATAGCGTGAGGAATGGAGTAGTGTTAGCTCTTATGACCTTCGTTCTCTTATGGATTCATCCATACCTCGCTATTATCCCTTCAGGTCTGATTTTAATAGCGCTTGGCTTTGATCTGCTCTATGCTCTTAACCGAAAGAAGCGAAGGACAATACTATCATTGCGTTGCTTGCAACCATACTTCCTATTGTTCTGTATATGGGCTGGATTAAAGCAATGGACACTTCTTCTGGACGCAGTACAAGACCCTTTGGCTTCTTTGAATATAGAGCAGAAATAGAGACCATTTTCGCTCCTCACTCAGGGCCGTTGTACAAATTCATTGTGAAGCTTTTTCATTGGACAGGAACCCCCTTGCCTATGCAAAACTGGGAGGGATATGCATATCTAGGATGCGCAGTGATAGTCATTTTAGCCTTTATAATTATACGAAGAGTCAAAGGAAGGGCGCTGTATATTCCCGTTCCCATTCTGGCCTTGAGTCTTTCTGCCGGTGTTTTATTGCTCTTTTCGTTTTGTCTCCCATTTAGGTTTGGACACTTTTTCAATACCCTATCGAACAACCTAGATTTCATAAGACAATTCAGGGCTGTAGGTCGATTTGCATGGCCATTCTACTTCGTCATGAACATTCTTGCCTTTTATTATTTGGCCAAGGCATGTACGAATAGCACCCATAAATGGGTTAAGATCTTACCTCTTCTCGCTGTGCTGTTAGCGACTATAGAATCAGCGGATGAAAACTGTAGAGTGAGAGAAATTATCAGAGCAACACCTAACCCCTTTATCAGCAAAGCATCAGAAGCTGACTATAAGGTGGCGCCTGAAAATTATCAGGCCATCATGACTCTTCCATATTTTCTCATAGGCCCTGAATATTATATCAAAGAAGGAGATGATAACTTGAATGGGAAAAGCATGTTGCTCTCCTATGAAACCGGCTTGCCCTTAATGAGCAGTATGATGTCTCGCACACCCGTGCCCATTGCATTGAAGCAGGCTTCATTATATGAGTCTAATCTTATTGAAAAGGCGATTGCACAAGACTATCCATCTGAACTTCCATTTCTCGTTTTGGCTGATTCAGCCCTTTGCTCCTCAGATGAACTACGCATTCTGAAAAAGGCTAAGCTAGTAGGCTTTTACAGAGGGTTAGGAGTATATAAACTAAACAAAGCTGAACTTTTTGCTTCCGATATAGATGAGGTTTTAGAACGTTTTTCGGAAGAGTATGTTGGTCATAGAGATGGTATGTATTTCCATGACAGCGCAGCTTTTGTAATGCGTGATTCGTTTGAAGAAGGTGAAGAAATTGTCCATGTTTTTGATGGAAAAAGAAGCCTAAAAGGGGTTCCAGATAATTTCATAGAGGTGCTAAGTCTTGATGAAAACAATTTTGAACTAGGTCAAGCATATGAGTTCAGTTTTTGGATGTATGGCGACCTCAATTCCGCACCAGGAACATTGATTCTCATTGAAAAAGACCCAAGTACAGGGAGTGAAACTTATTCAAATATGATTGGGCTTCTGCGTTTCGTGAATACACGAGGAAATTGGCACAGAATCAGTCTGACGTTTATTCGTCAGAACTCCTCTCCGTTTCGCTTTGTCATAGAGCTTCCATTTTATTGCGATGAGCTTATGATAGTCGACAAGTGCCTAATTCGTCCTGTTAAAGAAGAGGTCTTCGAGGTGGTCAACGGGAAGCTTTGGTGGAATAATATTCCGCTTGAGGTAGATGTTTCAACGCTTATGGACACAACTCCTCTTAATTCAAATTGATTTCTTTCTCCTTTACTTAGGGCCTACCTTGCTAAGAAACAGAATTACGAAAAACACTCTGCTGAAGACCATAGTACCTGGCAGATTCTCTTTGATAGGCAATGCAAGAACCTGCCCGGCAAGGCCTATCCCGGGTTTTTAACGAATGTAGATGCGCTTGAACCTGAGATGAATAGGAACGAAGTAGCCGATTTCAGAAAGGTGGAGAAACGCCTGCCAGAAAAGAACGGCTGGAGCATAGAAGCGGTCAAGGGCCTTACCCCTATGATTTCTTTGCCTTAATGGCTTAGAAATGTTTCTACTCATCTACCTGGACGAGTTTCGGAGCGCAATTGGATTATTTTGAAGAGCCTGATATGTTCCATGACACCTTTGGGCATCTTCCGCTCCTGCTAGATTCTACCTATGCGCAATTCATGGAGGAATTTGGGAAGCTGGGCGTGAATCACATCTATGCATCAGACATTGAGGTGTTAGATTTCGACCTTGAAAAGTAATCCATACTCGCTTCGTAAATTCAGAGATTCAAATGCGCTATTATCTGATCAAAGACATTGATCAACTCTTTGCTTCGCTAGCATTACTTCAGAAATTACTTGCTCAAGGATTGGATCTAGAGGAGGATATTATTCGCTAAGTCTCGCAGCGGTTGCTTAACGCATCACTGTTTATTAGTCACAGCATTCCATTTCTATAGCATGAGAATAGGAAATCGCATCGTATCTCTTTTACCTTCGCCCCCTGATGTCGAAGATTCAGATAGATAAAGCATATATCTCCAAGATAGAAGAGGCCATAGAGAACATGGACCTTGACTTCTTGCGCACCACGCTCAACAACTTGCACCCGGCTGACATAGCCGAGCTGCTCGATGAGGTAGCGATGGATGATGCGAAGCACCTCTACCACCTTCTAGAAGATAATGAGCTGGCTGCTGAGGTGATGCTGGAGCTTGAGGATGATGTGCGTGAGAAATTCCTGAAGGCTCTTTCTTCCAAGGAAATCGCGGAGCAGGTCATAGAGAATTTAGACTCTGACGATGCTGCTGACATTCTCTCTGAGCTTTCAGAAGAGAAGATGGCCGAGGTCATGAGTCATATCGAGGATGCTGAATTAGCCTATGATATCGCGCAACTCATGGCCTATGGAGAGGACACCGCTGGTGCCTTAATGGCCACAGAGTTAGTTCAGGTCAATGTGGCCTGGACCGTTACCCGTGCTGTGCGTGAGATGCGCAAGCAAGGGGAGGAATTAGACGACATCTATACAGTCTATGTAGTCGATGATGAAGAGAAACTTCTGGGAAGCCTTTCCTTGAAAAGACTTTTCTTCTCTACAGCAAGTATGCGCTCTACCATCTCAGAGCTCTACGATGCAAAGGATCTCACCAGTGTAACTCCTGACACTGACGCTGAAGAAGTGGTGAGCATCATGAAAAAGTATGACTTAGTCGTACTTGCTGTGGTTGATGATTCAGGTCATCTCTTAGGCCGTATTACCATTGATGATGTAGTCGATTATATGCAGGAAGAGGCCGAGCGTGATTACAACATGGCAAGCGGTATCTCTGAGAAAGTAGAGAGTGATGACTCTTTATGGCGGCTTACTCGCGCACGACTTCCTTGGTTGCTCATTGGGCTGATGGGAGGTGTCTTGGTCTCGCAGGTAATCGCTATGTATGAAGAGCAATTGTCCCTAGACCCTAAGCTTGCTTTCTTCATCCCCCTCATAGCAGCTATGGGCGGAAATGTGGGGGTTCAGTCCTCCGCGATTGTGGTGCAAGGCTTGGCCAATAATACCGTAGACGTAAGAAACATATTTCAACGCTTAATCAAGGAGATGGGTGTTGCTTTGCTGAATGGCTTGGTCTGCTCTTTAATCCTGCTCGCCTTCAACCTGATCACGCATACCAGTCCTGCCTTAAGCTACACGGTAAGCATCTCGCTGTTTTGTGTCATCGTGAATGCAGGTGTTCTAGGTACCTTCATCCCCCTGACTTTGAATCGTTTCAAGGTGGATCCCGCACTGGCTACTGGGCCCTTTATCACCACTATGAACGACCTTCTAGGTCTCTTCATCTATTTCTACATCGGGCAGCTGATGTATGGACTTTAGAGGGGCAATAGTTGTTGAGTTGAGCCATGACCTTTCCTGTGCCAAGAGTTTCTTTGGGAATAGATCTATCCGTGTTTATCTGAACCCTCTTGCTAGGAATATGGAGATAGAGTCATTGACCACTAACAGAGCTAAGGATGTGAAGGAGATCTACTCCAGAACCATCGCTCAGCGTATGGTGAATGAAAAAGAAGCCATGCGAAGAAAGCTACACCAAGCACAGAGCCAAACAAACTCTCTATACAAGCGGTGGAGAAGTATTTAGAGTTAAAAGGGCGAGGGTCTATTTGAGAAGGTGCTTTAGCTCGCAGGTCGATTACCCTTTGACTTCATCTCTTTCTGAGTATTCATCAAATTAGCATATCTATATTTCTTATTGACTTCAGCAACAAGTGAATAGGGTCTGTTGAACGCTTCCTGTTGCATGTTAAAATACGATGCAAGGTTTCTCACCACCTCTTTGGACAGTCCTTTCTTTCTGTTCAATATCTGAGAGACCATTCCTTTGGAAACACCCATAACCTCAATCATTTCTTTGGATTTCAACCTGCTGGCGCGGGGCTCCCGCCCCGTGACTCCCTATTTTCAAAAGCATACCGCATCTCATTCAACAATTACTTTCTATGAATTTACTTCTCCAATTCATCCCTGTCTCTACTCTTCCCGATGAGAGAAGGTCAGGGTAATCAGACGCAGAAGGGACAGCGAAAGCTGTAGTCTGTGCATAGGATGAGGGTTCCTATAAAGATAGGGAAAAGAAAGCAGCGCTGTTAAAGCCTTATACCAGATCCACCATCACTTCATCTCCTACCTTGCTCACATGTACCAGACTATGATTGCGCAAGCTCTTGATGGTCTTGTCCCATTGCTTATTTGAAAAGCCTGAGCGCTCCTTGATCAGATTCATCTCTACTGGATTCTCCTTTTTCAAGAGTTCCATCACTTGGGTTTCTAGCTCGTTCAACTCCACTTTCTTCTCTACTTTCTCAGGGCGCATTTGTGGGAAAAGCAGTACTTCTTGAATGCTTGATTGACCTGTTAATAACATGACCAAGCGATCAATACCTATTCCCATTCCTGAGGTTGGCGGCATTCCATATTCGAGGGCTCTCAAGAAGTCTTGATCTATGAACATGGCCTCATCATCTCCCCTATCTGCAAGCTTTGCTTGTTGCTCGAATCTGTTGCGCTGATCTATAGGGTCGTTCAACTCTGAATAGGCATTGGCCAATTCCTTTCCGTTCACCATCAACTCAAATCGCTCCGTAAGCGTAGGATCATCACGATGCACTTTACAGAGCGGTGACATCTCAATAGGGTAGTCGGTAATGAAGGTAGGCTGTATGTAATGTGGCTCACATTTCTCCCCGAAAATCTCATCGATTAATTTCCCTCTTCCCATGCTGGCATCTACACCTATTCCATTGGCCTTACACCATGCAGCGAGTTCTTCTTCAGACTTTCCTTTGATATCAAATCCTGTGTGCTCCTTGATGGCAGCCGTCATGCTCACGCGCTTGAAAGGCTTGCTGAAGTCAATGGTCTTATCTCCTGCTTTTACTTCGAATCCGTTCAGGACATCCTTGCATACACGCTTGAGCATGGCCTCCGTGAAGTCCATCATCCAGTTATAATCCTTGTAGGTTACATAGATTTCCATCATCGTGAATTCAGGATTGTGCGTCCGATCAAGTCCTTCATTACGAAAGGTCTTTGCAAATTCAAACACACCATCGAATCCGCCAACGATCAATTTCTTCAGGTACAACTCACATGCGATACGCATGTATTGCTCCATGTCCAAGGCATTATGATGCGTGATAAACGGACGAGCCGCAGCTCCACCCGGAATAGGTTGAAGGATAGGCGTCTCCACCTCCATATACCCTTGCTCCCCGAAGAACGTGCGCATAGAGGCGAAGACCTTGCTTCGCTTGATGAAAATTTCCTTCACCTTGTCATTGACCAAAAGATCAACGTATCGCATGCGATATCTTCCCTCAGGATCCGTGAAGGCATCGTGTACTTTTCCATCCGCATCAGTCTTCACCACAGGCAGTGGACGTAGTGCTTTAGAGATAATCTTGAATTCCTTTACAGCAATGGATTGCTCTCCTACTTGTGTAGTGAACTGCTTGCCTTTGACAGAAATAAAATCACCGAAATCCAATAGTTTCTTGAACACCTCATTGTATAAGGTTTTGTCCTCTGTAGGGCATATTTCATCTCGGTTGAAATACAATTGCAGTCTTCCGCCAGCATCCATCAGCTCAGCGAAGGAGGCCTTGCCCATGATGCGCTTACTCATAATGCGACCCGCCATTTCTACTTCAGCGCCTTCTTTGAACTCAGCGTGCACATCAGAGCTAAGGTGCGTGACCTTCACTTGAGCGGCCGGAAAAGGCTCTATGCCCAGTTCCCTGAGTTTAGTCAATGACTCTCTGCGTATCTGCTCTTGCTCTGATAAAACCATGTATGCTTCGTTTATGGGATTGCAAAGATACCGTCCTGAGTTAGATCAGGAACATAAAATGGACAAGGGAATGTCAATGTTAAGTTCAATTCCCTGTTTTTTCCCTTTCTACATCCGTATCTTTGGCCGCTTAGAAAAACAAGTAATGGGATACGAAAAGAATATGACTGGCTATGTGATGGATTACACCACACATTTAAGAAAGGCCGTAGAGATAGGAAAACAAGCGAAATTCAAGGTGCCGGCAAAGAGCTTTCAGCACGTGCTTGTCACAGGTCTTGGAGGGTCAGGAATAGGCGGCACTATAGTGTCACAGCTCGTGCAGAATGAGATGAAAATTCCCATGCTTGTGAATAATGATTACGGCCTTCCTGCCTATGTCGGGAAGGATTCTTTGGTCATTGTAAGTTCCTATTCTGGGAATACAGAGGAGACCTTGAGTTCCATGGAGATTGCTTTGGCGAGCGGTGCTGAAGTAGCCTGTATCACTGCGGGAGGAAGAGTATTGGAGATAGCTAAGGAGAAAGGATTGAATTACATACAGATTCCTACTGGTATCCCACCAAGAGGAAGTTTCGGGGTGAACAGCCCGCAATTGTTCTATGTGCTAAAGCAATATGGTCTTATTGATGGGTCTTTTGAGAAGGAAATCCTAGCTGCGGCCGATATGATCGACAAAGACGAGGAACAGATGAAGTCGCATGCAAGCAGCATGGCAGAGCAGATTAAAGACAGTATTCCAGTCATCTATTCTGATGCGGCTTATAATGGTGTTTCCATTCGTCTTCGTCAGCAGGTCAATGAGAATGCGAAAATGCTTTGCTGGCATCACGTATTCCCTGAGATGAATCACAATGAGCTCGTAGGTTGGGCAGGCGGTGACAAGCGTTTCGCGGTCATCCTTATGCGCACTGAGGGCGATCACATGCGCACACAGTTACGAATGAACCTGAGCAAGGCCATATTCAAGAAACACACTGATACGGTGGTGGAGATGCATGCCAAAGGAGATACCCTAATTGAGCGCAGTTATTACCTCGTCCACTTGGGAGATTGGCTTTCAGTAATTCTAGCGGATTTGAAGGGCGTTGATGCTATAGAGGTAGATGTCATTGATTTCTTGAAAGGTGAACTTTCCAAGCACTAATATCAGACCACTTGTCCATTTCCAGGATCTAGGTACGCTCGATTATAAGGAGTGTTGGGATCTTCAAGAAGAGCTTTTGGCCAAGGCCTTGGTCATTAAGAAGGAGAATCGCAGCCGTTCCGAAGAAGAGCAAGTATTGCCTGATAACCATTTGCTCTTCGTGGAGCATCCGCATGTCTATACGCTGGGGAAGAGCGGTGATGAGAAGCATTTGCTCTTGGATGGACTTGGACTGGAGAAGGAAAAAGCCACCTATTACAAAATCAACCGCGGTGGCGATATTACGTATCACGGGCCA
>CALFHF010000221.1 GCA_937875855.1 uncultured Flavobacteriales bacterium | reverse complement strand
TTCCGCCTACGAACCCTTTAAACCCAATAAATCCGGATAACGCTTGGACCCTCCGTATTACCGCGGCTGCTGGCACGGAGTTAGCCGGTCCTTATTCAAATAGTACCGTCAGCTTTCCACACGTGGAAAGGTTTCTTCCTATATAAAAGCAGTTTACAACCCATAGGGCCGTCTTCCTGCACGCGGCATGGCTGGTTCAGACTTGCGTCCATTGACCAATATTCCTCACTGCTGCCTCCCGTAGGAGTCTGGTCCGTGTCTCAGTACCAGTGTGGGGGATCATCCTCTCAGAACCCCTACCCATCGTAGTCTTGGTGAGCCGTTACCTCACCAACAAACTAATGGGCCGCATGCCTATCCTCTACCACCGGAGTTTTAATCATGAAAACATGCGAATTCATGATATTATGGGGTATTAATCCAGATTTCTCTGGGCTATTCCCCAGTAGAGGGTAAGTTGCATACGTGTTACGCACCCGTCCGCCACTCGTCATCAGAGAGCAAGCTCTCTATGTTACCGTTCGACTTGCATGTGTTAGGCCTACCGCTAGCGTTCATCCTGAGCCAGGATCAAACTCTCCGTTGTAATAAACTTAGCGTCCCACTTTCGTGGAACAGTTTGTGGAGTTTGACCTTCAAAGGAATTTGCTTGTTAGGTTATTATTTCAATCTCTCAAAGAACTTTCGTGCTCAGTGACCATTGTCACTTCTGCTTTTTAAATTGGTCGGCAAAGATAGGAAGCTATTTCGTTCTACAAACTTCTGAAGCAATTATTTTCTAAATATTTCAGAGTTAAAAGAACGTGCTCCCTTTCAAAGCGGGTGCAAATGTACACCAGTTATCATTACCTCCAAATGTTTATTGTATATTTTTTTAAAATAAGCTTATTTAGAGACTTCACCCATGGCGCTGAACTTCGCAATTCGCTGATTTACACGCTCTTCTGCTGACAGCATATCCAATGCTTCGAATCGTATTTTTATTTCCTCCTTCACTGTTTCAAAGATCAACTCTGGGTTTCTGTGGGCCCCTCCTATAGGTTCAGCGATGACCCCGTCTATCAACCTGTTCTTCATCATGTCCTCAGCAGTCAGCTTTAATGCTTCTGCTGCTTGCTCTTTCATGTCCCAGGTTCTCCATAATATAGAGGAGCATGACTCAGGTGATATAACAGAGTACCAGGTATTCTCTAACATGAGTACTGCGTCACCAAGACCTATTCCTAGAGCACCTCCAGATGCTCCCTCACCTATTATAATGCATATCATGGGGACTTTAAGACCAATCATCTCATATAGATTACGAGCAATGGCCTCACCTTGTCCTCTTTCTTCTGCTTCAATTCCTGGGAATGCCCCGGGAGTATCTATGAATGTCACTATGGGTTTCCCGAATTTCTCAGCCAACTTCATTAAACGAAGGGCTTTTCTATAGCCCTCAGGATTGGGCATTCCAAAATTCCGATACTGACGCATCTTGGTGTTCTTACCCTTTTGTTGACCTATAAGCATGACCGACCTACCGTCAATCATTCCGAGGCCACCCACCATTGCCTTGTCGTCTTTCACTGATCTATCTCCATGCAACTCTATGAAATTACCATTAGTCAATGCCTGAATATAGTCTACAGTATATGGTCTCTCTGGATGCCTACTTACTTGTACTCGCTGCCAAGGTGTCAGCTCATTATAGATTTCTTTGATGACCTTTTTCTTCTTCTTCTCTAGCTTCTTTAGTGATGCATCTACATTTACATCTCCCTGACTGGCTATCTTCTCTAGGTCAGCAATCTGCTTATCGATTAGCTCTATAGGTTCTTCAAAATCTAAATAGATGGCCATAATTCTTGATTTGTTCTGTTTGAATTTCTTTTCTTCTATCGTCTTGCCTTCATATATAGGTATAAAGCGAGAACGCTGAATACCATATTAGGTAACCAAGTAGACACCAATGGATCTAGACCTGCATTGGTAGCTGAGACCGTGGATACCTTCATGGCGAAGATATAGAGTAATATAATGAGAAAGCCCATGGCTATCTGCACACCTATTCCTCCCCGTACTTTTCTTGAAGATACTGAGACCCCGATGATAGTTAGAACATACGTTGCGAAGGGGTAAGATGTACGTTGATGCTTTTCTACTTCATAGAACGGAATCTTATCAGATCCTCTGGCAGTCTCTTGAGCAATGAATTCATCTAATTCATAATAGTCCATTGAGCTCACATAATTCGATCTTCTTCCGAAGTCGTTCAATGTAAAGTCCAATATGGTATCCTTTTGTGTTCCCCTTATGATTTGCTCTTTGCCTCCAATATGCTTTCGGATGACATAGTCATAGATGATCCATCGCTCTGTGCTTGTATCCTGCACCGCTCGTTGACTCATTAGTTTCTGAGTCAATTTTTTATCCTGATCCCATGTCTCCATTGATAAGCGCAGACCCGTGTTAGTCCTCATATCTATGTTGTGAAAATAAACGATATGGCCAGGCGCTACTTCAAGATGCAGGTTCTTGGCCTCAATAATCTGATGGAATCTTATATACTTCTCCTCGAAATCTAGTCTATCCTTATTAGCATGAGGAACGATAAAGTGATTCAGCATCAATGCCATCCCAGCTAGAATAGTAGCTGATAACAAGAATGGTCTTAAGAGTCTATTGAAGCTTACTCCTCCTGAAAGTATAGCTACTATCTCAGCGCGCTGAGCCATGCGGGAAGTGAATATAATTAGGGCAATAAAAATTATCAGTGGACTGAACAGATTCCCATAGTACATGATGAAATTCAAGTAATAATCAAGCAAGACTTCCTTGATAGTGGGTTGTGTCCTAATAAAGTCATCCACTTTCTCAGAAATATCGAAGACTATGGATATGGTCATCAATAATGCTAGGATGAAGAAGAAGGTTCCAATAAACCTGAAAGCTATGTATTTATCCAGCTTGGTTAACATCAGAGTCTATTCTTCAATCTGGGAATCATCTTAGTCTTCCATGAAGTGAAATCTCCTTCAATAATATGCTTTCTTGCTTTTCCCATCAATCGCAGATAGAACGCGAGATTATGGATGGATGCTATCTGCGCTCCTAGCATTTCCTTAGAAATCATTAAATGTCTGAGGTAAGCTTTGGAATACTGGTTATCTACATCAGCTTCACTTTTAGAGTCAATGGGGCTAAAATCCAATCTCCACTTCTCGTTACGAATGTTGATGATTCCATCCTCAGTGAAGAGCATTCCATTACGGCCATTTCTTGTGGGCATGACACAATCAAACATATCCACTCCCAAAGCAATGGACTCCAGTAAATTCACTGGCGTCCCCACACCCATCAGATATCTTGGCTTATCCATAGGTAGAATACTTGTGCATAGCGCTGTCATGGCGTACATATCCTCATCAGGTTCTCCTACAGAGAGTCCTCCAATAGCATTGGCTGGACGATTCATAGCTGCAATGAACTCTGCTGACTCTTTCCTGAGATGAGGAAATACTCCTCCTTGAATAATAGGGATTAAAGTTTGTTCATGGCCATAGTGAGCTTCAGTACTATCAAATCTATCAATACACCTCTTGAGCCACCGATGAGTCATGTGCATAGACTTAGTGACATAACGCTCCTCGGCTTTGGCAGGTGGACATTCATCAAAAGCCATCATAAAATCAGCTCCGATAGTTCGCTGAACGTCCATAGCATGTTCTGGGGTGAATTCGTGCTTGGACCCATCAATATGGGAGCTGAATTTCACTCCATTTTCTGAAATCTTTCTTGATGCTGCTAATGAATAAACTTGATACCCGCCACTATCTGTCAACATGGGGCCATTCCAAGCATTGAATTCATGAAGTCCTCCGGCACCTTTTATCACTTCCATTCCCGGTCGTAGGTAGAGATGATAGGTGTTTCCAAGAATAATTTGAGCCTTTACTTGCTCCTCAAGGTCATTAACCTGAATTCCTTTAACCGATCCTGCCGTGCCAACTGGCATGAAAATAGGAGTCTGTATTTCCCCATGATCTGTAGTGATGGTTCCTGCTCTAGCTGAGGAGTATTGATCAGTATGTTGTAGTTCGAATTTCATAAAGTGGACGCGAAGATAGTCCCTTGAAACAGAGAATCTATCTTGCTGACTATTAGCATGTGGAAAAAGTTCCCAAAGTAATACTATGTGATCCGCTCTTTGTTCTAATTCTGCATGTGAAAATCTAAGCTTGATGTCCCTTTCTCTTTTATTGATTATTCTCCTTGGTTCTAGTTCCTTGGTCTATTTACTTTCGATAGCATCTCCTCTATTAGCCTTCAATATGACTTCAGAAGAGAAACAGAAGAAGGAGAATCCAATGAGCATTCTTATATGTGCACGAAATGAAGCAGACAACTTATCGAAGTACTTGCCTTTAATATTCGCACAGAAGGATGTAGAATTCGAAGTGGTAATTGTCGATGACGCCTCGTGGGACTCGACAGCAGATGTGCTCGAAGAACTGCAAGCGAGCTTCCCTCAACTTGTTGTGGTTAAGATTAGTGAAGAACAGAAGCGCACTGCTGGAAAGAAGATGGCACTTACGCTAGGCATTAAGCGTGCTAAATATGAGCACCTTCTCTTGACTGATGCTGACTGCGAACCTGAATCTGATCAATGGGCCCAAAGGATGAACATCCATATGCAGAAAGGTCTTGTCCTTGGCTATGGAGCGTATAGAAAGGAAGTTGGCTTCTTAAACAAGTTGATTCGTTTTGACACATGGAGTAGTTCGAGCCATTTTCTTGGTTCGGCCTTGAGAGGAAGGCCTTATATAGGTGTAGGAAGAAATATGGGCTATTCAAAGGAGATATATGAAGAGGCTGGAGGATTCAAAAGACATTATCATATTATGTCCGGTGATGATGATCTCCTAGTAAATCAGATTGCAAATAAGGATAATTGCAGCGTATGCATCGATGAGGGAAGTTTTACATACACTGCGGCTCCAAGCGCTTATTCAACATGGCTTCGAGTGAAGACTAGACATTTGACCACTTCTCCATTATATAAGTCAAGCACTAGGAATATGTACCGAATAAAACATGGCTCTCTCCTGCTTTTCTATGGATTATTGATAGTATGTCTAGCTCTTCAATGCCCTTTATGGCAGGTCTTAGCGGTGTTTATTGGAAAAACACTCATTCAACTGTTGATTTCTATGCCCAGCATCAAGAAATTAAAGGAGACTGACTTGTTAGCTTTACTTCCTATTCTAGAACCAGTGAATCTCATCATCAACGGACTTGCAATAATGCGCATGAAATGGAGCAAAACGATATCATGGAAGTAAACTCGAACTTATCGGACAAGGCCCGTTACGATTATGACTTAGTTCAGAAAGCTGTTAACAGCTCTGACCAGCATGCGTATGCTGAACTTATGGGGCGCTATCGCGACTCTATCTATTTCATGCTCTTAAAAATGGTGAATAACAGAGATGATGCAGATGACTTGACTATTGAAGCCTTTGGGAAGGCATTCTCAAGACTTCATCAATATACTCCTAACTACGCCTTTAGCACTTGGCTGTTCAAGATTGCTTCAAATAACTGTATTGATCATATAAGAAAGCAGAGGAAGAAGATGCTTTCTATTGACAATGAGTTTGAGAATTCAGATGGAGATAGACTGCGTTTCGACTTGGAATCAGAGGGAAAGGATCCTGAGGAGCATTTCATACACAAACAAAAGGTAGAAATAATGCGCGAAGTAGTGCAGAAACTGAAGCCTCGTTATAGACAGCTCGTTGAACTGCGCTATTTCAAGGAGTATTCTTATGAAGAGATTTCACAAGAACTAGACCTTCCTTTGGGGACAGTAAAAGCCCAGCTTTTCAGGGCTAGGGAATTCCTTATGAATCTCATGAAAGGCACCAAGGATAGGATATGAGCAGTCAGACTGGACCTGAACTCATCCATTCATACTTTCCTGAGCTAAGCTCTGTCCAAAAACAGCAAATAGATCGCCTAGGTGAACTATATGCTACTTGGAATGAGCAGATCAATGTTATTTCCAGGAAAGACTTTGAACACTTCTACGAACGACACGTTCTGCATTCATTGGCTATCGCAAAGTATATAGACCTCAAAGACAAAGATGTTCTTGATGTGGGCACAGGTGGTGGTTTTCCTGGTATTCCGCTGGCTATTTTATTTCCAGATGCCAAATTCACACTTATGGACAGCGTTGGGAAAAAACTCAAAGTAGCGCAAGACATCGCTGATCAGATAGGACTCAACAATGTTTCCTGTCTTCAAATGCGTATGGAGGCTCATGAAAAGCACTATGATTTCATTACTGGAAGAGCAATTACTGAGCTTCCTCAAGTCTTCATATGGACAAAGCACCTAGTACGCTGGCACAAGGGAAAGGGCGAATCTGGAATGCTCTATTTAAAAGGTGGGGATTTCAATGCTGAGCTTAAGCATATTCCTCGCAAAATTCAGATTCAGGAACTGAGTGAATACTATGACACCGAATTCTTTGAGACCAAAAAATTAGTTTATGTATTTCAATGAGTGTTATTTCAGGACTCACTGAACTGAAGCTCACTCAACGTACGATACAGGCCGTTAGTTTTGGCCAATAGCTCTTCATGTTTCCCTTCTTCTACCTTTTTTCCTCCATCTAGCACGATGATTCTGTCTGCGTCTCTTATTGTAGAAAGTCGATGAGCAATGATAACCGAGGTTCTGCCTTCCATGAGTTTCTCTAATGCCAATTGAACAGATTTCTCAGAAGAACTGTCCAATGAGCTAGTCGCTTCATCTAAAATGAGGATTGCTGGATCTTTCAATAACGCTCGTGCAATAGCTAAGCGCTGCTTCTGACCGCCTGAAAGCTGAATCCCTCTGTCTCCAATCAAGGTATCCAATCCTGTTTCAAAACGATCTATGAACTCTATGACCTGAGCATCCTCAGCAGCCTTCATGACTTCTTGCTCTGTGGCATCAGGAGTTCCATACTTAATATTGTCTCTGACCGATCCACTGAATAAAAGCACTTCTTGAGGGACAAAGGCCATATTCCTGCGTAGGTCATTCAGTCCAATGCGAGAAACGTCTTCGCCATCATACCTTATAGTCCCTTCACTTGGGTTATAGAATGCCAATATTAGGCTGGCAAGAGTCGATTTACCAGCTCCCGATGGACCTACTAATGCGACTTTCTCTCCTGCTTTGACATGAAGATTCAAATCCTTAATCACTGTCTCGTCAGGGCGAGATGGGTAAAAAAAGGACACGTTTTTGAACTCTATTTCTCCTTTCAGCTTTTTGAGAATTGAATCTGGATTGGCCAATGGAATATCCTCAGCCCCTTCTTCCAATAAATCAAGCACAGCTTCTATGGAGCCCATCGCCTTCTGCACAGAAGCGTATTGTGAAGCAATTCCACCAAAGGAGGCTCCAATCATAACGGTATAAAGCAGAAACGAGAAGAATAGGGCGGCATCCAATTGTCCTTGTTGCATGAGAACAGCACCTCTCCAGATTACTATGGCGATAGACCCGAATAAGAAGATGATAATGAATGCACCGAAAAGTCCACGCCATATTGCGGAACGCATAGCGATAGACCTAATGATCTCTACAGAAGACGCATATCGAATTGATTCAAAAACCTCAGTAGTGAACGACTTCACATTCACTATGCCTATTAATGTCTCCTGCACTTGGCCGTTAGAAACTGCCACTTCATCTTGGGTCTGTTTAGATAGTTTTCTAATAAACTTCCCAAAGAAGACCGCTACAATCATCATAAGGGGTAGGGTAATCAGCATGACCATGGTCAGATCAGGTGATGTATAGAAAAGAAAAGCTACGCCAAGAAGTATGACAATGACTTGTCTGATGAACTCAGCTAGTGTAGTAGTGAAGGTTTCCTGAATGGCTGATATATCTGCAGAGATTCTGCTATTCAATTCTCCTACTCTTTGCTCTACAAAGAAGACCATTGGCAATCTAATCATATGCGCATAGACATCTTTCCTAAGATCTCGAATCATATATTCAGAAACAAAGGAGAAGACGTAGATTTTCAAAAAGGAGATGAGTCCTTGAACAAAGAACACAGCAAAGAGAATGATGCCTATAGTATTCAAGTCCATCATATCCAGATGCAGAGGTCCTATATCTAGCAACCACTCTTGCTCTTTCTCTGAAAGTCCTATGCCAGCTAATTGCCCCATAAGACGAGGGACGAGTAAGGTCGTTATGCTTGAAAGGAACAGGAGAATTAATCCAAATATGAAGTGCTTACGGTATGGACTTAGGTACCGCATTATGGATTTGGCCCTTTTCAAAGACTCTTTGGAGATTCTTTTCTTCTGCTTCTTTTCCTCTACTTCTGCGGCCATAATAGGGGCGAAGGTAGCATATGGAATGCCTCAATGAAAAAACTTATCGCTATACTTGTTTGGAGGGAAGGAGAAAAAGGCTATTTTCGCACTCCGCATTTAGAAAAAGAACGATGAAAAGAACATTTCAACCTTCCAACAGAAAGAGAAGGAACAAGCACGGATTCAGAGAAAGAATGAGCAGTGCAGGAGGCAAGAAAATCCTAAGTGCACGCAGACGCAAGGGCCGTAAGAGCCTTTCAGTGTCCACAGCGAAACTGCATAAGCGATAATCGCAATAATATTTTAAGAAAAGGGATTCCTATGGGAGTCCCTTTTTTTTTATGCTCAAAGCTCCGAAATGGAGTCTCAGAATTGAAATGCGTACTCCTTTCCTGATTCTTACTAATGAAAAAATAAAGCGCTAAAAAGCCGCGCTCAATTTGCGCGGCTTAGGTTCCAACAAAGGTCATATAGGCGCTTAAATCTATTCTAAAGTCAAAGAGATATCCATGATCACTTCATCCTTAATAGCCTTATCTCCTAGGTCCTTGATAAATGACCCTGAATCATATACAACGCCAAACCTAGTTCTATCAAAAACCAATTTGGAAGTGACTTTGAGTAACCCATCTTGAATAACCGCTGTCCCGGTCAAATCCATAGACTCTGTCTTATCTTTGATTGTCAATGTGGCTTTACCACTCCAATTACCATTCTCATTCAAACGAGCTTCGACTATCTTCACCGTAGTAATTGGGAATTTTGAAACGTCAAAGAATTCGCTTGACTTCAAGTGCTCTTCCAAATCAGCCCTCTTGTCTAGATCTGTTATATCGGTATTCTGAATGCTCTTCATATCGATATAGACCAAGGCATTCATCAATCCCTTGTCATCCATGGAGACCTTTCCCTTCTTCACCTGAATGGTTCCTGAATGAGTAGCGCCCGTGATTCTAGAACTAGACCAAGTGAGCACAGATTGATTGCTATTGATGATATAGGAGCTTTTAAAAACACCAGCATCCAAAGGATTATTCACTGATTGAGCCTCCATGTTATTCACCTCGCCAGAAGTATTTCCATGACCACCCAAGATAGGTGCAATAACCAATCCGACTAGGCATGTAAGCTTAATCAAGATATTCATTGAAGGTCCTGAAGTGTCCTTAAATGGGTCACCAACAGTATCTCCAGTGACAGCAGCTTTATGTGCTTCAGAACCTTTATAGGTCATCTTTCCATCAATCTCTACTCCGGCTTCGAATGACTTCTTAGCATTATCCCAAGCTCCTCCAGCATTATTCTGGAAGATAGCCCACAGAACACCCGAAACCAATACACCTGCCATATAAGACCCAAGCGCTTCAGGCCCCATAATGAATCCAATGATGATAGGTGTGACTATTGTGATTGCTCCAGGCAACATCATTTCTCTTAATGCTGCCTTGGTTGAGATATCTACACACTTTCCGTACTCAGGTGTAGCAGTTCCTTCCATGATACCTGGAATCTCTTTGAATTGTCTTCTGACTTCCATCACCATGTCCATGGCTGCTTTTCCTACAGAACGCATGGCTAACGCTGAGAAAACTACTGGTATCATTCCCCCTATAAACAGGGCAGCCAATACATCAGCCTTAAAGATATTAATTCCATCAATTCCCGTGAAGGTCACGTATGCTGCGAAAAGTGCCAATGCTGTTAAGGCTGCAGAAGCAATTGCGAATCCTTTTCCAATAGCGGCAGTGGTGTTTCCTACTGAATCCAAGATATCAGTCCTCTTTCTCACCTCTTCAGGAAGGCCGCTCATCTGAGCGATACCACCTGCGTTATCAGCAATCGGTCCGAATGCATCAATAGCCAATTGCATAGCTGTAGTCGCCATCATAGCTGAGGCTGCTATAGATACTCCGTAGAATCCTGCCATCTCATATGCGCCATAAATTGCTGCTGCGAAAAGAAGGATTGGACCAAGAGTAGAAAGCATTCCAGTAGACAGTCCCGCGATTATGTTAGTAGCTGCACCTGTTCCTGAACTTCTCACGATATCCATAACTGGCTTCTTTCCAAGACCTGTATAGTACTCGGTCATGTATGAGATAGCTCCTCCAACGAAAAGACCAATCAATACTGCCCAATAAACTCTAATGGAGCTCACCACTTGTATACCTTCTCCAAAGAAGTTCATCTGCATCTGAGCAGGAAGCATGTAGTCGATTAAGAAATAACAAGCGATAGCTGTCAACACAATTGAACTCCAGTTCCCCATATTCAAGGCTGCTTGCACTTGCTCTTCTTTAGCATCATTGTCTTTGATAGAAATGAAGAAGGTTCCAATAATGGAGAAGATGATTCCAATTCCAGCGATAACCAGTGGAAGAAGGATAGGGCCTATTCCGCCAAAGGCATCTTCTATAGTGCCTCCCATATCAGATATTACATAGTTTCCTAAAACCATTGCAGCAAGCATAGTAGCTACATAGGAACCAAACAAGTCAGCTCCCATTCCGGCCACGTCTCCAACGTTATCTCCAACGTTATCAGCGATTGTCGCTGGATTTCTTGCATCATCTTCAGGGATTCCTGCTTCTACTTTTCCTACAAGGTCAGCTCCAACGTCTGCGGCCTTTGTATAGATTCCTCCTCCTACACGAGCGAAGAGTGCAATGGACTCGGCTCCTAGTGAAAAACCAGCTAGGGCCTCAAGAATCATGAGCATAAGCTCATTTGGCTGACGAACCACACCATACATGGTGCGTGGAATCCACTCAGAACCCATGAATTTCCAATAGAGAAGTATGAAGAGCAAGCTGATTCCGAAAACGGCAAGACCAGCAACTCCAAGGCCCATAACAGTTCCACCTCCAAAAGAGACCTTTAATGCTTTTGGAAGGCTAGTTCTAGCCGCTTGGGTGGTTCTTACATTAGCTGCAGTGGCAACTCTCATTCCAATATTACCGGCAACAGCTGAGAAAACAGCTCCGATAACGAAGGCCACTACAATGAACCAGTGTGTGGTTTCTACCATAGTACTTACCCATCCAAGTAAAACGGCTGCTATAACTACGAAAATCATCAACACTCTATACTCTGCTTTCAAGAAGGCCAAAGCGCCTTCACGTATGTAGCCTGAGAGTTTCTGCATGTTCTCATCTCCAGCATCTTGTGCGTTTACCCATCTTGACTTAATCATCATGAATACCAGCCCCACAAGGGCCATCAGCGGAACTGTATAAAGGATTTCCATAAAAAAAGGATCTTATAATCGTTTGATTGTAACTTGTTTAACCAATTAAAAATTGGGCATGCAAAAATAGGATTTTATAGTAGTCGCACAAATGGAATTAATGGGGATCAGTAAGCCATTTCTTGGATATAGAACCGCAAGTCCTCCACTTGCTGGTCTGACATTTTTTCCTGAGTATATAAAGGCATGTACTCTCTGTGTCCATATTCGGCATAGGTTCCATGTCTGATAATCTCATAAATAGAGTTTTGGGAGTCAGCGCTGATGTTATTCCTCAACCATTTAAAGGTCTTTTTAGCATCATCAAGCACTAGGTCACTTACACCATCCTCTTTATGACAATGCTGACACCCCAATTCATAGATGGCCTTTCCTCTCTCCACATTTCCTTTCATACCATAACCCCTATTCTTATCATTAGGCGGTTCCGCGAAGGTTGCCGGAGAGCGAGGTAAGTATTTGGAAGCTATGAGATTAAGCTTGTTTTGGTTAGAAGCTGAACCATCATTTAATTGATTAATTTCTTCTTTACTCAATGCGAGATCACCCACCTTAAGTTCTAGAGTTGCCAAGTAGTGAAGCATCGCTTCCATCTCCCAGGCTTCTAACTCACGACCTTGCGAGCATTCCTGTGCACACAGCTGAATGCTTTCTTCTAGACTTTTGTTTGCAGCAATAACCAAATCCCCGTATTTCTTGATATAATCACCATTATACCACGCCACCCTATTCACTATACCCCAGAACGTTGACGCTTGTAAATAAGGTAGCTGATGTTCTATGGCATAATCCAACCTGAGCTCAGAGTCTACTTTGCTTATGTCCTCCTCTTCTCTTACTGTATTATGACAGCTTGTACAGGCATAGAATCGGGAGATGTAATTCGATTTACCTTGAGGTGTATCAGCCCTGCCTTCACTGATTAACTGCCCACCTATGCGCACTTTCTTAGGGTCAGCTCGATTCACATAGTGGCTTGGGATAGCTAATCCCAAGCTTGCATTGACTTGCATGAGAGGGGTTTCAGGTCCAAAGGCCTCGAATAGACTATTAGATGAGGAGACCCATGCTAACAATGGGTACAGAAACACAATTAGTAATATGGCGATTAAGCTTTTCATTTCTCAATACTTACGCCCTTTCAGCTTGAAATCACGGGTAATGTTGAACCCGAAATGTATGTCTCCTTTACTTATATCAGCTAACGTTTCCGTCACAAAGAACTTTTCAATCATCCCAAGGGAATTTCCAAGTTGGAATTGAAAGACATGTCCTCTAGTTTCTACTTCAAACCCTAAGGCGGCAGCATTGTATCGGCCTTCAGCGAGTTGATCAGGCAACACATAGTAATACTCACCGCTTAATGCCCAGCTCCTATTTAACTGATATCTAAATGCTGCACCACAGGAGAATACATCATTACTTTCTTTTAACGTGGACACTAGATTCCTATGAACTAGAGTGGGCATTATTTGAATACTCAGATCATCACTAAACTTTCTAGCTATCAAGAATTGACTAGTAAACGTCAATCTTGATGTGAAATAATTCTCTCTGCTTGGATTTTGGAAGGGTAAGGTATTCAGTGCAATAGATCCAAGACCGGTCAAGGTAAGCGGGAAATTCATTTCACCTGAACTTTGCCTTTTGAACCTTACTTTGGCATAACCATCTAATGTTTTCTCAAAGGAACTGCGACCTAATCCTATTGTCGCCCAATCCTTAATGCCATAATCCATACCGATACGTATGGTAGCTTGATCTAATCCGAATAGCTCTGAAAGCCCTGAATTAATTACGCCAAAGCGATGAGAAATGATGAACTTAGCTACTCCTTCATTGTTCGTCTCTACCGAGTGACCATTCACGACACGCGTATCTCTGAATGTTTTATGTGCAAAATACTGAGCCTCGGCATGGATACCAAAACAAGTCAATATCACACCTATATATACCCTCTTAATCATTCTGAGCGCCTGATTGAATCCACTTTTCTATTTCCTGAATATCGCATGAAATTAGCTTTGGAGCATTATTAGGCATAGGTGAACATCCTGATGCATGATTAATGGAACAGGATAATTTACCATCATCGACATGCTGTTTCACCGCCTCATACGAATCTAAACTCACAGAGCCAGAAGGAGAAGCCCCACTGTGACACCCAAAACAATGTTGGGTCAATATGGGCAATACCTTTTGATTGTATGAAGCTAAAGACGTAGTGTCACAGAACTGATACGGATACAGTTCTTCTTCTATATCGTAATAGCAAGACTGGAATCCCATGAAACAGAATAGCGTTGCTAGCGAAGGAAGTATAAGTGCTCTTATCCCCATATCAATTGTTAGGAGCCCCATCATCTATCCATTGCTGAATCATGTCAATCTCACATTGGGGTAACTTATTCCCATTATAAGGCATGGGCTCATATCCTGTTTGCCAGCTAATCACTTCTATTAGGTAATCATTATTTACTAGGAATATCACATCCTCATGGGTACTCAATGTAGTATTAGAAGCAGGATCTGCACCGCTATGGCACCCTTCGCATTTATTCTGAATCAGCGGCAATACTGTTCCAGAGAAACTCACGAGAGGATAATCACACCCATCGCAGGAATTATTCTGAGCGCCTTGCAGAATCCAAGTAGCTATCATTTGAATTTGCTCAGGAGTAAGAGGTGCGTTTGGTGGAGGGGGCATGATATTATCAGGATCCGTATCTGTGATGTTCTCATAGATATCTCCATCACTAAGGTCGAATGGAATCAACTCTCCAGATGCCATGATGTTTTCATAGCTATTCAACATGATGTCTTCTTCCGCTGTTATCGCGTCATGGCAGCCTACGATTCCACAACTAGATTGGAAAAGAGGAAGGATTTGATTCTGAAAATAGATCGAATCAGGATGACATTCATGAATTACTGGAAGCGGATTCCCGCCTTCAGATGGGTCCATTAAAAAGGTCTCGTGCTTACAGCTGCTGAGAAACAGCAGGCCAAAAAACAATACCACTATAGCCTTCCTGGACATGCCTGCAATATAGCTCATGTCCTTTAAAGTTATCAGCCAACATACGCTACTTCTTTGGCAACTCGAACGACATCTGCGACAGATGGTAATGCTTCTGCAATCAGTGTAGGACTAAACGCAAATGGTGTGTCAGCCATACAAACTCTGCGAATGGGTGCATCTAAATAATCAAAAGCATGGCGTTGAACACGATATGCTACCTCTGTAGAAACTGAGCTCACAGGATGGCTTTCCTCTACTATTACCAGCCGATTCGTCTTTTTCACAGATGCAACTATGGTGTCTATGTCCAACGGACGAATCGTTCTTAGGTCAATGACTTCAGCGCTTATTCCTTCTTTTTCTAAGACCTCAGCACTTTCAAGTACGGTCTTCATCATTTTCCCGAAAGAAACGATGGTCACGTCAGTTCCTTTTTTCTTGACATCAGCCAAGCCAATTGGAATTAGGTATTCGCCTTCAGGAATTTCTCCTACATCCCCATACATGCGCTCTGACTCCATAAAGACTACCGGGTCATTATCACGAATTGCAGCTTTCAATAGCCCTTTAGCATCATATGGATTAGAAGGCGTAATCACCTTCAATCCTGGCCAATGCGAATACATGGCTTCAAAACTCTGAGAATGTGTAGCAGCTAACTGTCCTGCTGGTCCATTAGGGCCGCGGAAAACGATAGGAGCACCATACTGACCGCCTGACATCTGCAGCATCTTGGCGGCACTATTGATAATCTGATCAGCTGCAAGGATGGCGAAATTCCACGTCATGAATTCTACGATTGGTCTAAGGCCATTCATGGCTGCACCAACAGCTATCCCTGCGAATCCCAACTCTGCAATAGGAGTATCAATTACTCTCCTTGGGCCGAACTCATCTAGCATGCCTTTGCTGGCCTTATATGCTCCGTTATACTCAGCTACTTCTTCTCCTAGAAGGAAGACGCTTTTATCTCTGCGCATCTCTTCGGTCATAGCCTCTTGAATAGCTTCTCTGAATTGGACTTCTCTCATTTCTTCTGGTTTGCTCAAGCTATTGCTTGTGAATCTTTAAAATATCTTGGATTAAATGGATTGCTCTCCTAACAAAAGCACAGGATTCTCCATGTACTCCCTGAAGGTGTTCAAGAATGCTGACCCTACTGCTCCATCTACTACTCTATGGTCACAAGACAAGGTGACTTTCATGGTGTTCCCAGGAACTACTTGACCATTCTTCACGATAGCTTTCTCTACAATTGCTCCAACAGCCATGATGCACGCATCAGGCGGGTTGATGATAGCAGTAAATTCCTCTATGCCGAACATTCCCAAGTTAGAAATGGTGAAGGTATTACCAGCCCATTCCTCAGGTTGTAGTTTCTTAGACTTCGCCTTACCAGCGAGTTCCTTGACCTCATCTCCTATCTGACTAAGCCTCTTCCCGTCAGCGAATCTCACAACAGGCACCAATAGTCCTTCCTCAACAGCTACGGCTACTCCGATGTGTACATGCTCATTATAACGGATTCTGTCTCCGAGCCAAGAGGCATTTACTTTAGGGTGTTTTCTCAAGGACTTGGCCACAGCTTTGATGACCATATCATTATAGGATATTTTCAACGGTGCTAATGATGCATTTATAGAGACCCTCGCTTCAATAGCAGCGTCCATATTCATTTCTATGGTGAGATAGAAATGCGGTGCTGTGAATTTGCTTTCCGCTAATCTTGCAGCAATAACTTTTCTCATTTGAGAAACGGCAACTTCAG
>CALFHF010000220.1 GCA_937875855.1 uncultured Flavobacteriales bacterium | reverse complement strand
CAAGTTCAATCATACACATCTCTGCATTATCTCCAAGTCTGTTTCCAGTTTTGATGATACGTGTATATCCTCCAGGACGATCAGCAACTTTAGCTGAGATGTCCTTGAACAATTCAGTGACTGCTTCCTTCTGCTTCAAGTAGCTGAATACAACCCTGCGTGAGTGAGTAGTATCGTCCTTAGACTTTGTCACCAAAGGTTCTACATATTTCCTGAGCGCCTTCGCTTTAGCCAAGGTGGTGTTAATACGCTTATGCTCTATCAAGGAGCAAGCCATATTGGCCAGCATAGCCTTTCTGTGGCTAGCTGTTCTGCTCAAGTGATTTATTTTCTTTCCGTGTCTCATTGATCCTCAAAAATTGGAGTTGAATACTCCCGTTTACTCTTTGTCGAGTTTGTATTTCGCGACATCCATTCCGAATTCCAAGTTCTTAGTTTCTACCAAGTCTTCTAGCTCTGTCAATGACTTCTTACCGAAGTTCCTGAATTTCAAGAGGTCGTTTTTATTGAAGGAGACCAAGTCTCCTAGCGATTCTATATCAGCTGCTTTCAAGCAATTCAATGCCCTCACTGACAAGTTCATGTCCACAAGCTTACCCTTAAGCAGCTGTCTCATATGCAATGAACTCTCATCAAATTCTTCCACTTCCTTCTTCACTTCCGTTTCCAAGGTGATACGCTCATCAGAGAAGAGCATGAAGTGATGGATTAGGATTTTCGCAGCTTCTTGTAATGCATCCTTAGGTGTAATGCTACCGTCAGTAATCAACTCAATGATGAGTTTTTCATAGTCAGTTTTCTGCTCTACCCTAAAGTTCTCGATGTTATACTTCACATTCTTTATAGGTGTGAAGATGCTATCAGTAAAGATGGTTCCGATAGGAGCGTTAGAGACTTTATTCTCTTCAGCTGGAACATATCCTCTTCCTTTTCCGATCGTCAACTCTAGCACAAGCTTTACCTTCTTGTCCATGCGAGCAATCACGAGGTCAGGATTCAATACTTGGAATGCAGAGGTGAAATTACCTATGTCACCCGCAGAGAATGCGTCCTTACCAGACAGAGTCACTTTCACTTTCTCAGTGTTAGTGCCATCAATCTGTTGTTTGAAACGCACTTGCTTAAGGTTAAGAATAATCTCGGTCACATCTTCTACTACACCTTTGATGGTTGAGAATTCATGATCCACACCTTCAACGCGTACTGAAGTGATAGCAAATCCTTCCAATGAAGAAAGTAGTATCCTACGTAGGGCGTTACCAACGGTCACACCGTACCCGGGCTCCAACGGTCTGAACTCGAACTGTCCTGTCCTTTCATTGGACTCGACCATGATCACTTTGTCCGGCTTCTGGAAATCTAAGATTGGCATTGCTTTCTAATTTAATTAGGATTATTTAGAATAAAGTTCCACGATGAGTTGTTCCTTGATGTTCTCAGGAATCTGCTCTCTTTCAGGAACAGCTAGCATCTCACCAGCCATGGCTTCTGGGTTCCACTGCAACCAGTCCCATTTGTTTGCATTCCCAGCTAAAGAAGCGGTAATCACTTCTAAGCTCTTGGAACGCTCTCTCACAGCGACTACATCTCCTGGTCTTACGTTACATGAAGCGATATTAGTCACCTTACCGTTAACCGTTATGTGACAGTGGCCTACCAATTGTCGCGCTCCTCTGCGTGTAGGTGAAAGACCCAAACGGAATACGGTGTTATCAAGACGAGATTCACATAGTTGAAGTAAGTTCACACCTGTGATACCTTTCTTGCTCTGCGCGTGATGGAACATCTTCGCAAATTGCTTTTCTAGGATACCGTATGTATACTTCGCTTTTTGCTTTTCAGCCAACTGAAGTGAATATTCTGATTGCTTACCTCTTCTCCTGTTAGGGCCATGCATTCCAGGAGGATAGTTCTTTCTTTCGAGAGCCTTATCAGGTCCGAAAATAGGTTCCTTGAATTTACGCGCAATCTTGGACTTGGGTCCTCTGTAACGTGCCATTGTTCTTTCTTAACTCTGTGTATAAATATTCTTAGGTCTCAGACCCTTCTTTTCTTAGGGGGGCGACATCCGTTGTGTGGCATTGGAGTGACATCGATAATCTCAGTCACTTCTATACCCATATTGTGCAGGGAACGTATTGCGCTCTCTCTACCTGACCCTGGTCCTTTAACGTAGACCTTGACCTTTCTGAGTCCATATTCAATGGCCTCCTTACCACAATCCTCAGCTGCCATCTGCGCAGCATATGGAGTGTTCTTCTTAGAACCTCTGAAACCCATTTTACCGGCAGAGGACCAAGAAATCACTTCACCAGTCATATTGGTTAATGAGATTATGATGTTATTAAAGCTCGCTTGGATGTGAGCTTGTCCTAGGGCTTCT
>CALFHF010000219.1 GCA_937875855.1 uncultured Flavobacteriales bacterium | reverse complement strand
CAGTCATGTTATCTTTAATTCCCACTACTTGTGCTTGACCTCCATCTCCTGGCGAAACAATCACTCTATTATTGATCACTGAAAGTATAACGAAAGGTTTCCTATAATACTCAGTGTAGCGTTCTTGTAAGAAATCCTGTGCTTGTATGATGGTATAGCCAGATAACTTAATCCTTCCTAGGGTAGGCAACTTTACAAATCCATCAGACTCTACTAGATAATCAAAGCCGAACTGACGAATGGCCTGCACACTGTTTCCAGTAGTCCCTTCTTGTCCAATGATATCAATGAGCTTATACCCATCATTAGTAAAGAGATTGAACTGAACCCTGTCATAGGGAGAAATCCTGTATTCGACACTATCTACTTCAGGGAGTTCATCATAGACATAGCCAACGGGTGTTTGGAACATTAAGTCCTTGTTGATGGAGCAACTGCTCCAGAGAATGCTAGCAATAAACAGAAAGAGGATAGTTCTGAGCTTCATATTCTTGTGTTCAGGCAAAGTTACCAAAAATGAAGCCCGATGAATCATAAGGACCTATACAATGCATCAATGTCTTTAACTAGGCGGCTATAATGGAATCTACTTTTCACAAAATCCCATCCTGGACTACCCATGGTTTCTCTTAATTCTTTAGATTCTGCGAGCTTTGAAAGATGCGTGTCGAATGCCTCTTGATCATTAGCTGGAACTACGAAAGCAGTAATATCACTGGCAACCACATCTCTGATTCCGCCTACATCTGTAGTGACTATAGGACGATTAGCAGCTTGCGCCTCAATCAAACTCACTGGTGTCCCTTCATTCTTAGATGTTAACGCAACGATATCCAAACCAGCATTGGCCACATCGATATCTTTTATCCAAGAAGTGAATGTGATATGATCATCAGGGTCTATCTCTGGGTCGTTAAATCGTATTCCTGCTTTTCTACAATAGTCTTCCAATGCAGGGCGCGTCTCCCCATCTCCTATAATAAAGGCCCTAAAATTCTTTTTCCCTTTGGAAATCATGTGCTCGATTGAACGTAAGAACATCTCATGATTCTTGATAGGAACTAACCTTCCCACAATCCCGATAGCCACTTTATCATCATCCAACTGATAGAAATCCCTAAAGTCTTTTCTTTTGATATCGAAATCTTCTTGGAATTTATCTAAGTCAAAACCTAGGGGAACTACTCTTGCTTTATCTTCTGGAACTACTTTGAACTGCTCTACTAGTTCATATTTCTGCTTATCGCTGATGGCAATAATAGCTGAACTGCGCTCCGCCAAGTATCTTTCAACTTGCTTATAGACCCCAGTGGTGATGGGGCCAAAATAAGAGTGGAATACATGCCCATGAAAGGTGTGGACGAGGATGGGAACCCCTTTTTTTCGACCTGCCATACGTCCCAGGGCGCCTGCTTTAGAAGCATGAGTATGTATAATGTCAGGCTTGAATTCCTCTATCAATTCTTGAACCTTCAGATAGGCTATGCGGTCATTCAATGGACTTACTTCTCGCTTCATTTCAGGAATGATAATGGGAAGCAAGCTCAACTCACTCAAGATGTGCAGGGAATCATCCTCACTATAGTCTTTCTCGCCACCTACAAGTAGGGTTTGATAGGGCTCTGGCAAATGCCTAGAGAGAAGGGCCGCATTAAAAGTGGGGCCACCCAGATTGAATCTGTTTATGATTCTAAGTACGCGCATCTAGAGCGAAGGTAGTGCTATTCACCTATTACCAAGTAGTATAGAGCAAGGAGATAAGTTCATAATTTACTTTTGTTGAAGGAAGACTACTTGCCATGTCCTTTCGCTTATCCATGCTCACACTGACCGGTGCCTTTTCAGATCTGGAAAAAAGCTCTTTTTTCTTTCCTTGACTTGACTCTTCTCGTACTACAATTTCGCTAAAGACCTCCGTGCTATAATCGTCAGTCTTCGTCACTTCTATTGAAGTTTCTTGAGGTTGTATCGCTTCATCTGCTTGAAGATTATCATTCATATCTTCATTAACAATGGGTTGGACTTTAGCCAAACTGGGTTTTTCTTGTACATCTATTTCGTAGATTTCAGTAGGCGCTGGTATACCTTCGTTTAAATTGAACTTCGCATCTTCAGTCACGCTTGATTGGTCAACTTGCGCGGTGTTTTCTTCTTGGTCTAGGCCATTCGCGATTGGTTCTTCGAGTGCATTCTTTTCTGTTGAGACCTCCCTTAACGGTTCTGTATGAACTGCCATTTCTTGCTTCCCAGTCCCCGGAATCAGCCACCAAGCCATCATGACCACGGCTATAAGTGATGCAAACTGCAATGCAGTTCCACTCATATGCTCTGGAATACGGAACATAGCAAACACTGAATTTAGCCAAATAGTGAAGCTGGGTTTACTGTGATAAGCCTTGTGCTGATCCATGAGATCTTGCTTCATGGAAGTCGGAGGTGAAATCATCTCAGCCTCATCTGAATCCTGACTAATATTCAATAATAGATCTCGGATCTCTCCATATTCTTCTTCATCGCTCATGTGTCTCAGCACATATTCTCTTTCTTCTGGATAGAGGGACGCAAAGTCTTTCTCCATTAAGAGAGATTCCAGATCCTCTGGCTCATATTTCCCTTTAATATTCATCTTGTCCTTTTTGGATCATATTCTTTCAGATTCGCGGCTAATTCTTTCAGACTATAGAAAATCCTTGATTTTATAGTCCCCTCAGAGCATTCCATGACATCTGCTATTTCTTTGATGCTCAAGTGCTGTTTGAAACGCATAATGAAAACGCTTCGCTTTATCTGATCTAGATTCTTCAAGTGTTCGTCAAGCTCTTCTTTAAATAAGGAATGATCAAGGTCTACTTGAGAGCTAGTGCTATCAGGCATGTCTCCTTTAGCTTCCCGATGTCTTGACTTTATCTCTTCGTGCCTGTATTCGTTCTTGCACATATTCCTAGCTATGCTGTAAACCCAGGTAGAGAATCGCTTTCCCTGCTCGAATGAGCCCTTGTACTTAATCAGCTTCGCAAAGAGGTCCTGAGTCATGTCAGCTGCTCGTTCTCGGTCACTCCATAGCATCCTAAAGAAATATGCCATCATGCGTCCGGAGTAGCGATCATAGAGCATAGCGAATGCCTGCTGGTCACCTTCTTGGTTCTTGGCCATGAGGCTTTCATCGGTCATGTCACTATAGGGATTCCTATGAAGCATATAGACTCAGTTCTTTTTAATCTTGGAAGGAGCTAAGGGTTCCATTCCGGCTCTTTTGGTCAATTCATTCATCCATTTCCTAGCCCAATCAGCATCAGATTTAACTCCATTGGTCAAGGCATAATTCTCCATGCTCACAAGGATAGGTAGGTAGTTCAACTCGAAATAGGTGATTTCGGAATTAAAGGCTGGATCTTTGAATGGCTGTTTAGCTTTTAACTCCTTCCAGCATTGGATTTGTCGGGTGGCTGCTTGGCCATCATCGCTCAGCCTGAAACTAAGGCCTTCTAACTTAAGTCTATCTGAAAGACCGCTTAGCAAGTTCTTGTTTTGTGATAGTGTAATGTGGAATCTTACCTGACCATTTTTTTGCAGCATTTCCTTAATCATATCAGAGGCTTTTGCTTTAATTGCTGGAGAATGCACTCCAACATTCATTAAGCCATTGTCTAAATAAGCTTGTTCTCTGAGCCAATGCACATTCAAAACATTAACCTTTTTAGTGCTCTGCGAAATGGCTATTTGCAGGGCTGCCGTGTCCCATTCTCCATGAGATAGAATTACAGAGTTCTCATCAGCAAGTGAGACCATTAATTTGTGGTATTCTAAAATTCGTGCTGGAATTAAGTCATTGCTCTGAATCTTATTTGCCATCACTTTAACAGAGGCATCATCCCCATGGATTCCATAATACTCCATTACTTCTTCCCAAATATTCTTGTCCAAAGGGTTCATTTCATATGCTTCAAGGATGAAGTGACCATCTTTCCACTTCGTCTGTGAACTCATGTATCGCAAGGAAAGCTCTTGACTGCTTAATTGTGCAGGGTGAGCATCAGTTTCGACTTCATCTTGTTCTTCAGAAAATGAGAAAGGGCTATTCCATTCTCCGTTCAAGAAGGCGCCTTGAGCATTCAATTGCTTGAATTCTGTAGCTGGCTGGTCTTGTGATTGCCCTTGACTACGCCCTGGTATCAGAAGGAGCAGGATAATCCAATATGTCCAAAGTATAATAGTTCTGTTTTTCACGATAATTCAGATTCGTTATTATATACACCTCACGCGAAGATAGGTTCATCTATTTCAAGCAAAGCGAAGATCAATCACCCTTTTTACACCAATTCTATAGATATTTGCCCCTGTAAAGATGGATGAAGAGAATAAAAATCAGTTGAAAGAAAAGCTTGAAAGCTTTCATTCTTGGCCCTCATTATATATGTACAAGTTCATATTCCCTAATGATGGGAATGCAGCTAGTCGAATTCGCGTGGTCTTTCCTGAAGAAGTTGAGTTCTTGCTCAAAGAATCGAGTAAAGGAAAGTATGCTAGCCTAACAGTTAAGGAAATGGTTATGGATCCTGAAGTCATTTTTCAACGCTATGAAGCGGTGAGTAGGATAGAAGGGGTGATAGCGTTGTGAAATAGAAAACAATGGAACAAGAATTCTTCAATAACTATGATTCACTAGAGGTCATTTGCCTTCTAGTAAGTTTAATAGTAGTGATAGTAGCCATTTATCGTTGGCTTATGATTAAATGGCAAAGTGAAGTGAATTTACGTAAATACGTGTTCATGCATGCCTTGCCAGATCAGTCAATAGGCTTGCCGTTTAGCGTTATTATAGATGTTCCTGAGGAGCAAGAAGTGCAGGTTAGCGTGAGAGATTTAGTAAATAAGGATACTGAAGTCTTATCGCAAGTTTTTATCAAAGGAAGTCATGAATTCACTATTCCCATGACTGACTTGAAACGAGGTGAATACATGTTGGTCCTCAGGAGTGAAGGACAGGAAGACATGAAGAAGTTCACTTGGGAACCGCATTAAAAAAATCAGACTAGTTTCAATAGATTCCTGAGTTCGATCACTTTTTCTTTATTCTTGGCAATCTTTCTTTCTACTTCTTTTTTCAATGGATTATCATCTTGATATGCAT
>CALFHF010000218.1 GCA_937875855.1 uncultured Flavobacteriales bacterium | reverse complement strand
ACCAACAAAAAATACAAGTGCCATTCCAAAATACAAGAAGCCTTCTATTTGTCTTGATTCAATAGAAGTGTCTATCTCAAGACCTTAGAATTTGATTTGTTCTGCGCTAGTAAAAATCTTATTTATTCCAATAAAACTGATTCCCATACTGAGTAAAATTAGAACAACTCCATTAAGTCTACATACTTTCATCGTATTGCTTTTTAACGTAGATACAAATTAGGAAATTCTATATAGTGAGATGGGAAATAGTAAAAACTCACCATAGAAAATCAACTATTCTGAGGTATGAATGGGTATATCAATTCGAGACCTACATGGAGAGGAGCTGAAACTCTAAAAATTCCAGATTCCGGATTAGCTGCGTTGAGCTCCCTTTGATAGTTCCCAGACTCATGGTTCAAGGCAGAATACGCAGCAGTTGGAGAATGACGTCAGACCAAAAAATTTAACAGAACGAACTTCAACCTCTCATAGTTTGCTCAGGGTAAGCCTCAAGCCTCCATTCCTATCTGCACGTCCAATGGACTTTACCTTTCATGCCTTCTTTCAAGACAGGGAGATTATAAGATTTGCTGTAACTAGGGGAGAGATCAGCTTTTTCACTAGAGCTGAAGCAGGTCAGAATGGCGCTGCGACCTTTTTCTATGCTCGCTGCGGTCAGATTTAATACCCGGCAGGCATTGTTGGTAATGCATAAAACAAATCGATCTAGCGGGATCTCATTGCTTAAGTGACTTTGATATTGGCTATAGAAACTCTCCATCAAGGCTATGCCTGTGGCGGCTTGGCCAAATTCCACCTTTTTATGTTCAACATCCTCAGGTCTGTGGTTAGAACTGATGCAGTCTATCGTTCCTTCATTCACTGCTTGAATTAGTGCCTTCCGATCTTTATCAGTGCGCAGGGGAGGATTCAGCTTATAGAGGGTTTTAAATCCGTCAACTTGCTTATCAGTCCAAAGGAGATTCGCTAAGAAAACTTCAGCCGTGATTTGCAGTCCTTCTTTTTTCGCTTCTTTAATCATTTTCGCTCCCTCAGCTGTGCTAAGACCCACTACGTGCATCTTAGATTCGGTATAGCGCAGAAGATCAATGTCTCTGCGCAGTTGTATGCTCTCTGTTATATGCGGATTTCCTTTCATGCCAAGCATGGTGCTCAGTGCCCCTTCATTCATCATGCTTCCTGCACTTAGCCCTGGATCCTGTGGGAAAGAACAGACTGTGCCTCCGAAATTCTTAACGTAGAGCAAGGCCTTTTTCATAAGTCCACTGTTCATCACGCTGTGCTCATCATCGCTGAAGAGACGAGCTCCCGCATCATGTAAATCGAACATCTCTGCCAGTTCTTTTCCCTCCATTCCTTTCGACATGGCTGCATAGGGATAGATGTTCAATCCGCTGTTTTTACTGCGCTGAATCAGGTATTCTACTCCGCTCTTGGAGTCTATGACAGGCAACGTACTCGGAACAGCGACTACTGATGTGAAACCACCGCGCAGCGCGGCTTTGATTCCGCTCTGAAGGTCTTCCTTGTATTCTTCTCCTGGATCCCTGAAATGCACATTCATGTCAATCCAGCCAGGGGAGAGCATAAGATCTTTTCCAATGAACTCAGTCTCTGTTCCTTTCTTCAATCCTTTGCCAATCTCATAAATCTTCCCCTTGCGAATGCGCACATCTGCACGTTTCCCATTCCAGCTGGAGGAGGAGTCTATGATTTTAGCGTCACGTATGAGTCTGTTCATGGTTTCCAGAATTTCAGGAGCAATACTTCAAAGGCTAGGAATATCAAAGCTGCGATTAAGAAGATCTTCCATAATTGTTTAGCACCCAAGTCGGCCATTTGTAATCCCCCGCCACCTATTGCTGAGAGTTCATTCAAGCGAATATTTGGATTGGCTTCGCACAATGTTTCTATCTCCTCTGTGCTATAAAATGCCATCACAGATTCCCTTCGGTCCTGGTCGTAGGCTAAAACTTGCAATACTTCTTCGCCCGCTTTTACAGAGTAAAATCCTACTTCTTGCACTTGCCCACGCACATGTATTTGGTTGACATTGCCGATGGATTGTTGCTCAGGAATAAACTCAATGAGGCCATCTTCAGATGACATTTTTAGTGGTTCGTCATTCTTAAGTCTGTACGAAACGGAGAGGGCTTCATCTCGTCCTATTGTCTGATAAAGCCTTGAGTTACGCGCGCTTGACTCGGCCATGCGTAGGAGGGAAGTGATGAAGATGGAATGAGAAGCCAGGTCTGACATCTCAGAATCTAAGGAAGCGCTCAAGACATAAGAGCGACCATTCTGGAAAGGGAAAGCGCTCAGTAAGCTGCTGCCGTCCTGTAAAGTGAGGAGTTTCTCTTCACTGCTCTCGACTCTGCTCAAGCTGGGATAATGTGCAACCGTACTAGGCAAGTTCATGTTGGCCGGAGCCTGCTCGAATACATCTTTGTAAAATGGATTCAGAAGGTCTATGGTACTTGCTTTTCTAGGCACAACACTCATAGCTTGAAAGGCATTGGCACCTATTCTAGAAAGCAAATTACGATAGGCATCCAGCGAAATATCGACAGCTGGAATGATAAGCAAGGTTCCGCCTTCGGCCACGAATTGTTCTAAAGCATTACTCAGTCCTGTGCTTGGTTCTTTGACCTGAGCGAGTATGACAAAGTCTTGAGCGGCCAAGGAAGCTAGATCCAAGCTACGTGGATCGCTTGAAGTGGTTTTGAAATAAGGATCCGAAGAGAATACTTTTAGGCAACGAGCATTCACATCAGCTGCGCCTATGAAAAGGATACGACTCTCTGCAGCCACTTGATAGCTGAAGAACAATTCATCATCGAAAACGATGGGATGATCTTCTATAGTAACGCGTCCTTTCATCCAGCCACTGTTCTCATTGCTGAATTTCAAGATGGAATCACTGCTTGAAAATGCCGCTATGTCCATGGATCCAATGGCTTTTTGCACGCCATTGATACTCAACTTAAGCGGAAGACCTTTAATGTCCTTAGCAGAACTGTTCACTACTTTGATCCGCAATTCCTCAGGAGTTTGGGCACTACGCAATGGGGAATAGAAAGAGACTGTGTCTATGTACACGTTGCCCTGGCCTTGACTCTGCATATAGAGCAAGGAAACATCCAAGCTACTATCGATCTTAGCAGGTTCTAGGTCGAACATCTGCTTTTGCATGTCAGAAAAAACGAAGAGACGCTGATTCTGCGCTCCTTGTTTTCTGAAAATGTCTTGCACCCTCGCGGCCACCTCGCCTAAAGATCGTTGCACAGGACTAGGCTTAACGTCATCTAAATACTCCAGGAGTTCAGTTGCACTGATGAGGCGTTGATGTTCCGGAGCGAAATCATTGGTCACAAGAAGGAATCGATCTGTTCTGCCAATTGAATTTACTAGGCTTCGCACTTGTTCTTTGGCCTGACGAAAAAGACTTCCCTTCTCATTCTCCAGCTCCATGGAGAAGCTGTTATCTAGGTATATAGCAATGTGCTTATCTCCTTGCAGCGTATCCTGATCAGTGAGTGGAATAAAAGGTCTACAAAATGCGAGGACCAGTGCCGTGATGGCAGCTAAGCGACTAAGCAAGACTAAGAGATGCTTCAATTTATTCCGCGAACGGGTCTGAAGCTCCACTTCTTTAAGGAAACGGACATTAGGAAAGACCAGCCTTTTAAAGCGTCTAAAATTGAAAAGATGAATGATAATAGGAATGAGCAATGCGAAGAGTGCGAACAGGAAAGCGGGATGCGTCAAACTCATGAGGGGCGAAGATAACATACCTCGCATTGAGATACGAAATAGAAAAGGGATTTTATCGCAGGATGTTCATACTTTCACAAAAAGACTTATAACTCATGGACAACACAGCGATAGCAAAAAGCGAACATCATCCTTATTATGCGGCCTATATCGCCAAGTCAGGCGAGAAGGAACTGCTTGCAGCGATGAAGGAGTCTGCGGAGCAAGTATTAGCGGCCTGGAAAGCCATCCCCAGCACCTGTTCTGACTTGAAATACCGAGATGGATCTTGGACTATCGCCCAGCTAATCCAGCATGTGAATGATGGAGAGCGCATCTTCGCTTATCGTGCATGTGCCTTGGCTAGAGGAGAACGGCAGCCGCTACCAGGTTTTGAAGAGAATGAATATGCTGCTGCTGAGATATCTAAGAATTCAAGCCTAGCCGATAGGATAGAAGAGTTTAGGCTACTTAGGGCTTCTAATATCTTGCTATTCAAGGGATTTACACCTGAGGTTTTGATGAATCAGGGCATAGTCAGTAACAGCAATATGTCTGTGCGGGCCATTGGAAGAATCCTAATTGGTCATGCCGTACATCATATGGAAGTTGTGAAAGAGCGATATGCTCCATTTTGGCAGAAGTAAATTCCGAGAATCTTCAATTAAATGATTAATTAGGTATTTACCCTCTTTAAATAGTGCCATAAGCAGGTCTTTTAACCGATAACTTGAAGAAACATCGTTCATTCACTAAGCAGTGGGTTAAGACCCCCATGGTGAGTGAAGAGCTGATGAAGAGCCTAAAGTGAATGACCTCAAACGGGCCCTTGAGAAAAAAAAGGAGCTCCTGAAGGATAAGGAATTGGATGACCCTATTGCTTTATGAGACGTTTATCCATGTGGGATTAAGAGAGGGTAATAAGATACTTCTAGAATTCATGAGATGGATTCTCTTTATGAATCAAAATGGGAATTAAAATCAAAAGTAGAGCAAGGTCTTTCTTGCAGACGCCTGAATCTTCGATCCTGGTTTTTTTTGCGCAATCAGTCTCGATTTGTGATCTGCCAGCTTATTCAAAAACAAAAACCCCCAATGCAGATGCATTAGGGGTTTTCCTTCTTAGTGACCGCGCTAGGATTCAAACCTAGAACCTCCTGAGCCGTAATCAGGTGCGCTATTCAGTTGCGCCACGCAGCCTTAAAATCATCTTTTCAAATGAGAGTGCAAATATAGTATTCAAAATCCTTTTACAGACACTCTATATACAAATCTGACCATAGGCATATGATTAAGCCTGTACTTGGCCTCTAAGTTGTCACTGAGCTGTATCTTCTCAACGCTAGAGCGCCAATCTAAGTCTATGGTAAACTTGTCAAATTCCATATTGATTCCCGGCTGCACATATGCCCCGAAAGAGGTGATATTTGGGATGGAATTGTTCAATACCTGATTATTCCCAACTACGCTCTGTGCCCTCAGAATGCTAAATGATCTCGACCCTACGGTGAAATTATTCTCCTTGATTTTGATAGAGGTCATCATGGGCCCAAACTCGAAGTGCATGGCAATGTCTGTGGGTTTGGCTAAAGACACTTGATACCCCAAACTTAATTGCAAGCGGTCTTCCTTTCCTGAGATATCGAAGTTTCGATAGATTTGTTGTGATGTGCCTGAATTAGGATCATCGTAGCCAAGAACGAAGGCATCAACAGTTTTCAGTCCAATGTAATTTGCATCCAATACGATGGCATTGGCCCAATTAAAGTGATAACGAACATTTCCGCCAAAAGCGACCGTATTCGTGTATTTCATATCTGTTGGATATTCGACCAATTGAAAATTAGAGACGCTATTCCCTAGTTCATTTTGGAATTGTTGTTGGATATATAGCAATTGGATATAGCTCCCTAAATCCAAGAATCCATCAGCCTTAGGTGTGCCATCATAGAACGAAGTTGGGTCATCATTGGGTAAGTAATAGCCTATGTTAATTCCGAACATGAAGCCTTTCTTTCCGGCTGGGTCTATGAAGACGAAATCTGATTCTGTTCTGTCTCCATCTTGCGCGAATGCCATTGGCATAGATGAGAAAAGGAACAGCAGCGTGCATAAAATCAGAAAAACATTCTTCATAGTCTTAGATTAAAAGATCCAGTTTTGGATGAGAAGCTGCAAAGATAAGGTGATGACCACACCGAAAAGGAAATAACGCAGCTTGTTGCGATCCAGACCTTTAAAACGAGAAAGGAGTTCCATTCCTATCAAGAGCACAACTGCGAAGACTAATTGTCCTATTTCCACTCCGATATTAAAGCCTAATGCGGCCTTTACATAGCCTTCACCGTTCCTGAAAAGAGAAGCGAATCCTTGGGCATAGGCCATCCCATGAATCAGTCCGAAAATGACAGTCATGATGTAAATGAAACGGCCTCCTTTATTTCCTGAGAACATGTGGTATAGCGCGGTTACCATGATGGTCAAGGGTATCATGAATTCTACCCAATCACTACTCACTTTAATGACCTCAGTAAATGCGATAATCAAAGCCACGGCATGTCCGAGTGTGAATGCCGTTAAGAGGAGCAGTATGCGCTTCCAGTCCTTATGATCATAGACTATGATCAGTGCTGTAATGAAGAGCAGATGATCTAGCGCATGTAAATCGAGGATATGTCCCCATCCCAATTTGAAATATGCCTCGAATCCGTTCATTTATCTTTATTAATCTCGAAGCTGCAAATGACGGGAAAATGATCTGACCAGGGCACCTTAGGAGAATCATACGTTTCAACTTCTATCTGATTATCATGAAAAATATGATCTATACGCAAGTAAGGCACAGGTCCATTATAGGTGTTCCCCATCCCGAATCGACAATCTACATAGGCGTCATCAAGTCCTTCTCGCACTATGCCGTAGGTATAAGATATAGGAGTGTCATTGAAATCTCCAGCCAGAATCACAGGATACGGACTTTCTGAAACTACGTTCATGATGCGCTCAATCTGTAAAGACCTTCGATCAAATCCATTTTTGAGTTTAGAGAGTATTTCGCCTACACTTCCCAGTGCTTGATTCATTTCCTGGTCCTTGCCTTCAAGCAGTCCATATTCATCTTTCCTGAAATGAATAGAGGCTAGGTGAGTATTGAATACCCGCACCGTATCGCTATCAGGGAATACAATATCAGAATAGATGCAATAATTATTAAAGTCTTCCTCAAAAGCGATGAATCCCCGGTTTACAATAGGGTGACGTGATAAGGTAACTACCCCGAAGTACTGGTCATGCTTGAACTCATGCGTATACTTCTCATGTTTGAACGTAGTATTGGTTGCCTTCAAAACATGTGGAAAGGTCTCGAAGCCGCCAGGACGGTCTTGGAAATAGAATTCTTGGAAGCAATATACATCTGCGTCAGCATTGGCCAGTTGAACCATCATACTATCGCGAATCTGAATATTGTCATCCCATTGGTAAAACCCAAAGAGCCTCACATTATATGTCATTGCACTATATGTGCCTTTATCACCTGTCCAAGAAAAGGGATTCCCGAAATAATCTATAATCATTCCCAGCCCTATAATCATGCTGATCAGGGAAAGGTATTTCCATTTAGATCCTTTGATGATCCAAAAAATAAAGAAGAGGCATATGACTGCAATAATCCCTGGGAAAGCAAGTCCAATAAATTGCAAACACTCGTTATCTCTAGGACTTATGATTCTGCTGCAATGAGCGAGGAAAAGGAACAGGACACATAGGATATTTAGTCCTACAAGGCTCATCTTGATGAATTTACGCATGATTCAACCCTTATCGCTGGCTTTGAAGAGGATCTCTTTCTCAGAGGCGCTCAGGCTTTCATATCCGCTTTTCGAGATTTTATCCAAGATGCGGTCAATCTCCTGTTGTTTCTCGCCTTTTTGTTCTGCATTACTCATAGGAACACTTGAATTCGAATTTCTATGTACTGTGAATTTTGTGCGTTTTCTGCCAAAATAAAAAGTACTCACATAGTCTGCTAGGCGATCAAACCAGGCGCCTAAATCTCTTCCTTGTTTTAGCTGACTTGCCCAAATGTATCCCCATAGCGCGCCACCAGCATGTGCGATATGCCCACCCATGTTTCCATTATTATTCGGAAGGCTTAAAACAATGAAGACCAAAGCAATCCATTTTAATTTCACTGGGCCAATAAAAGGAAGGCCCACTTCATAATCAGGTGCATAAGTGGTGATGGCAATAAATACAGCGAAAACAGCCGCAGATGCACCCAAAAGTGGAGGATAGGAGCCTTGAAGGGCTGGAATAAGATTGAAGGACAACACGAAGAGAAGGCCACCTATAAGACCTCCCATCCAATAGGTTTTCACGAACTTCTTAGCCCCCATGAGATCATATAAAATGCGCCCCCCGAAGTGAAGCCAGAGCATATTGACCAAGAGATGCCAAAATCCTTCATGCAAGAACATGTAAGTGACTAAAGTCCATGGCCTTGTGCTGAACAGACTTAAATCTGAAGGTAGAGCAAGCCACAGAACAGGATCTATATGGCTGGCTTGGGCAGCCCAAAAAATGAAAAGGAGAATCTTCAAAAACAAGAATACTCCAATATTGATCAAAACGTATTTCGCTACCGTTTCGCTCTGCGCATAAAGTCCTTTAATATCATCAATGATTCCTGCCATTCTCAATAGAAATTATCTTTCTTACTGTTCCAGTATTTGACAAGAATAAATCCGAAAAGCGCACCTCCTAAGTGTGCGAAGTGTGCAATATTATCACCTCCAAATCTTGACACGCCCAAGAACAATTCAACAGCTGCATAGATCAACACGAAGTACTTTGCTTTGATGGGCATAGGAATGAAGAGCATCATCAATTCTGTATTGGGGAAGAGTATGGCGAAACCTGCTAATACTCCAAATACAGCTCCTGAAGCTCCCACTACTGGAGTGCGATAAATGCCCATGAGATTCTGAATGGGTTCTACCATGTTGCTAGGAACCATTTGTCCAAGGCTTGAAGCGAGGAAACTGGACATTCCTTCTTCCTGAACAGTTTCCTGCATGGCCGGAGTGAGCTGTGAAAGCAATGACTGTACCTGAAAATAATCTACCAATTGATGTAAGAAAACAGCTCCTAATCCAGTGATGAGGTAGAAAATCAAGAACTTTTGTGGTCCCCAGACCCGCTCTAAGGGCGCCCCGAACATGAACAATGCAAACATGTTAAAGAAGATGTGCATGAGTCCCCCATGAGTGAACATGTGAGTTAGCAATTGATACGGAAGAAAACTAGGGGAGTCGAAATAATAGAGGGCAAAGGTCGACTGAAGACTGGGCGCAATGAATCCTGTGAAAAGAAATACCAACGCATTCAAAATAATCAGGCGTTGGGTTACCAAAGGTAGGTTGTTGAAGTTCATATGGTCCTTTTAAATTTTCTATCGAGTTCGTCCATGCCTATGTTTACAATAACGGCTTTACCTGAAGGGCTATGATAGGGTTGTTCGCAGGCGAATAGGCGATCAATCAGTTCTCTCATCTCTTCTCCTTTCAATCTTTTCTCTCCTGGATTCCTCATTCTTTGTGCCAATGTTCTAGCCAATGTCTCGTGCTTATTCTTCGCATTAGGTACTTCAGTTTTGAAGTCTTCCATCCATTCTTCTAACAACTTGAATACATCAAATTCCCCAGCAATGGCAGGCACACCATTGACCTTTATCGTTCTTGCCCCAAAGGGTTCAATATCAAATCCTATTGATTTGAATGCTTGCAGATGTTCAGTGATTAAGGCCATATCAGCAGCACTTAGATCCTTGGTCTCAGGAAAAAGTAATTGCTGTGATCTTCCTTCATTTAACGCGAGTGAGCGAATGAAGGTCTCATATAAAACACGCTCCTCGGCTCTCTGAATATCTATCACTATTAAGGCAGATTTGATGCTGCTGACCATATAGCGCTCGTTCAATTGATAGAAAAGTCGCTCTCTGCCATGCGTATCCATCGAAGGGAAGGTCATCTGCGATTTCTCATCTGGAGCCGTAGGATGGAATTCCTCTGTTTGCATTTGACGACTGACTTGATAGAGCTCCTTCCATGAATCACCTTGGCTCTGAGACCTTGATGGGAAGTTGATAGCGCGCTGTGAGGTCTGTTCTTTCTTTACAAATGGATTGTAGGAAGGGTCCACATTAATCTGAGGAATGTGGATGGCTTGTCCCTTCGTCATTGCTGGTACTTTGAAGCTATTTTCCTCATTGAAATCAATGGAGGGTGCGATGTTATATCTGCCTAGACTCCTTCTTACCGCTGACATCAAGATGGCATAGATCACTTTTTCATCCTCGAACTTCACCTCGGTCTTAGTGGGGTGTATGTTAATATCAACACGTTCTGTTGGCACAGAAAGAAAAAGGAAATAGGATGGCTGATTCTTCTCAGGTAGTAATTCATCATAGGCCCTAGAGATGGCATGATGCAAATAGCCGTTCTTGATGAATCGCTTATTTAGGAATAGATATTGTTCTCCTTTACTTCGTTTAGCAAATTCAGGTTTACCTACGAATCCTTCAACTCCTACTACATCTGTTGTTTCTTGCACAGGAACCAAACGCTGATCAAAGCTGTTTCCCATGATGCCCAACACACGCTGACGCAGCGCACCTGCTCGCAGATTGAACAGTTCCACATTATCATCCTTAACGAAAGTGAAGGCTATCTCAGGATGGGCCAAGGCTACTCGCTGAAATTCTTCGATGATGGTACGCAGCTCCGTGTTGTCCGATTTCAAGAATTTCCTTCGGGCAGGGACATTGTAAAAGAGATTTTTCACAGAAAAGGAACTTCCTGTGCTCTGTGCACATGGCTCTTGCTCTATGACCTTACTTCCTTCTATGATAATGCGGGTTCCTAGATTCATCTGCTCCTGGCAGGTCTTGAGCTCTACATGAGAAATAGCCGCGATGGAGGCCAAGGCCTCACCTCGGAAACCCTTCGTATGTAAATAAAAGAGGTCTTCAGCCTTATTGATCTTACTGGTAGCGTGTCGCTCAAAGGACATGCGGGCATCGACCTCGCTCATGCCTTTCCCATCATCAATGACTTGGATGAGTTTTCGCCCAGCTTCTTTAATGATGAGCTGAATCTTTACTGCACCCGCGTCTATAGCGTTCTCCATCAATTCCTTGACCACCGAGGCAGGTCGTTGAATAACCTCACCAGCAGCAATCTGATTGGCTACAGAATCAGGAAGAAGATTGATTATATCCATGATGGTCTTAGCTCTTTCAGAAATATGATCTATAGAATGCATACAAGCAGATGATAAGACCTATGAATATGATGGAAAGCCTCCGCGTACGTCCATTATCATGGATAGGCGTGTGACGGGAACCCCAAGAATCTTGAATAGCGTCTTCCATGCGAAGTCGAGATTCCAAACTCTTCTGCTCTTCCAGTTCGCTTTCTTTCTTGGCTTGTCTGACACGTTTTTCAAAGTCTTCTTTCTCTCGATTATAATGGCGTGGTGTGAAATTGAAACCTCTTGGCCTATTCTTCACGCCCTTAAATACAGTTGGAATTTTAGGTGGTTCCATGGCTACAAAGTTATCTGTTCTCTTCTGAACGCAAGGTGAAAGTGATAATTGGCTAAATTGTCCCGCCAACAGATAATTTTCTTGATTCAAACCCCATTCCTTATTCCATGAGACATTCTATACTCATCTTCCTCACATGTGCACTCAGTCTGACCTTGTTTGCTCAAGATACCACCCGTGTTCAGACAATAGATTTCTCTGATATCACTAAGCGAAGAGGCTGGTATGAGTTCCCTGATGATCCTCAGAATTACCGTAAGATCATCATGCGCTATACGTTGAAATGTGACCTTGCCACCACGCAGGATAATTTCGCCTGTGGGGAATGGGATTACACCACATATACAGATTTGTATGCTTACGAGAACCTAGAAACGCCTTATTTCTTAATGGGTACTCAGACTTTGGACAGCATTCCTTATCGTGATGTTCCTGCCTATGATTACTTCCAATCGTATCAGTATTTCACCATATATGATCAAGTCATTTCCTCAGAATCTTTCGTCATAGGAACTGGAAATACCTTGTCTACTGAGAGTTTTAGAAAGGACAGAGTGAATCATAGAGCTCAATACCTTTACACAGCAACTGAACTCAGTGCTGCTGGTCTGCTGGCTGGATCCATAGATCGCATGCAAGTGGAGATGCTGGGAGCAGGAGGTGAAATAGATCATCTTATTATTCGAATGAAACATAGTTCAGCCAGCGTATTGACTGAAGGGCCAGCTGAGATGGATGGGTTTCAAACGGTGTATCACTTTAATTCAGATCTTCCTTTTCTTGGCCCACATTCCTTTGATTTTACAAGCCCTTTTGAATGGGACGGTGTGTCTAATCTGCTTGTAGATTTCTCATCTACGGGTTCATCTACCTCAGGAATGGTGATGATAGATGCCATGGATACGGGAGCTGATTTGGGATTAGTATCCAGCCAAGAGGACCGATATCTAGACTTTGAAGGAGATGAATATGTAGAGATTCCGGCAGAAGTTTTTTCTGAGATTGATCAGGAAATAAGCATCAGTTTCTGGGCCTACGGAGATGAAACGACAATGCCTTTCAATACATGGGCTTTTGAAGGAGTAGATGACTTAAATAGGAGAGTGGTTAATGCTCACTTGCCATGGAGTAATGGACGTGTGTATTGGGATGCCGGACATGCTATGTCTACTTCTTATGACCGAATAGATATGGCTGTGGATCCTAGTGATTTCGCAGGAAAATGGACGCATTGGACCTTTGTTAAGAATGCATCTACAGGCATGATGGCCATTTACATGAACGGAACCCAAGTACTTTCAGGAACAGGTAAAACGAAAAGCATGGCTGGTCTAACACGTTTCAAGCTGGGAGGTCGTGGCGATAGTCCTTTTGGAGGAAATTACGATGGACATATTGATGAATTCCAAATCTGGAGCAAGGCCCTCACTGAGGCTGAAGTTCAAGACTATATGTATAAATCAATAGATGCATCACATCCTCAATACGGTTCGCTAAAAGCTGCATATGCCTTTGATGAACTTCAAGGAGCTGCAGCAACGGATTACAGCGGAGCAGGAAATCATGCACAACTTATGGGCTTGCCAACTAGAGTTACCGAGCAGGGTGGAAACCTCAACAGAAATCTCACTCTAACTTCTGTGAGGCCTGTGTTGACACTTACTTCAGGAGACTACGTTACAAGTCTTGGCGAAGTTTTAGTCACTGATTCTGTGGCTCATGACTTGGTTTCCATCATAGAGACACTCCCTTACATTGATCAGAACGTTGCAGGTATTTCCTACACTTATGTGGATACGAATTATGTATACATGCCGGGTTCATCCTTTACCTACGCGCCAGATGGTAGCGTTCTTGATGAGGCCGTCTTAGATGCCACCTCAGTCTTTTATAACAGCTTCAAACAGAACCGTCATCAACTACAGAACTATGTGACTCCGTATGGCATTGGCTTAAGCCTAGGTCAGAACGGTTTCCGCTGGGAGTATGAAGTGACTGATTATGCCTTGGCCCTCAATGGGTTGGTAGAAATAGCTGCCGGAAATCAGCAAGAGCTGATTGATCTGGAATTTGATTTCATTACAGGAACACCACCTCGTGATATCTTGGATTTCGAGACGATATGGCTGGGCGATTATGGCCATGCGAATATTGCCGATGATGTCGTGTTACCTGCGGTTCCTAGGACCTTGAATGCTGATGCTTCAGAATTTATGTTGCGTTCACGTACCACTGGTCACTGGTTCGGAGGATTTAATAATTGCGCTGAATTCTGTCCAAAGACTTTCCACATTGACATAGATGGAACCGAACGTTTCTCATGGTTGAATTGGAAAGAATGTTCTGATAATCCCGTAATCGACCAGGGTGGAACCTGGATCTATGACCGCGCGGGCTGGTGTCCTGGAACCTTTGCTGATTCATATGACCATGAATTGACTCCTTATGTGAATGCTGGTGAAACCCATGAGATTGACTTTGGAATGCAAGCGTACCCAAATGGAGGAGGCGAAGGGAACTACAGAACCACCTTGCAGCTCTTCCAATACGGTCCTAAGAACTTTCAGAATGATATAGAACTTGTGGACATCATTTCTCCTAATGATTGGGAATTCCATAACCTCTATAATCCTATTTGTAAAGACCCTGTGATTGCTATTCGAAATGTTGGAGCGCAGACATTGACCTCGGCTACCATCACCTATAATGTGAGTGGGGGTGTTGAAGAGAGTTATGAATGGACAGGTTCATTGGACTTCAAAGAAGCTACTCAGATTACGCTTCCTATCTCAGGTCAGTCCTTCTGGAATGGAAATGGAGAGGAGAAATTTCATGTCACTGCTTCTCAGCCTAATGGGTTAGCAGATGAGAATATGGAGAACTCAGTGATGTCAGCTGCTTATGAGATGCCCGATGTCTACACTGAGCCTTTCTACATCTGGCTGAAAACTAATCTTGCCTATACTGAGATAGAATACTGGGTTTATGATGAACTGGGGAATGAAATCTTAAACCGAGACCCTACTGCAGGATATACGGAATACAAGGACACCCTTGACCTTCCTAATGGCTGTTATACCCTTCACTTAGAGGATTTAGGACAAGATGGACTTTCCTTTTTTGCCAATAATGATGGCAATGGATTCTTCAGGACACGTAAGGTGAGTGGAGCTATTGTAGAGAATTTTAATCCAAGTTTTGGAGGCTTTATCAATTATCATTTCATGGTAGATCAGGCTACTGGAGTAGGAGAACCCTTCGATGATAAGTTTGTCACAGTTTTCCCTAATCCCACCGAAGACGGACTTTTCTTTCTCAATGTAGAAGGCTATTATGGAAGTGAATTAACCTTGGAAGTGCTAGATGCTCAAGGAAGATCAGTACTGCAACAAATAGATGCTTCAATGGCTGATCAGAAAAAAATAGAAATCGACCTTCAAGACTCGGCAAAGGGTATTTACTTTGCACGCATAATGATCGATGGCCGACAGGTCATTAGAAAATTGATCAAAGAATAAATCGTAACACATGAATACATCAAGATTGACACTGATTTCCTGCGCATTGGTATTTGCTCTCGCTTCATGCGGGAATAAGACCACCACGAGCTCAGTTCAAACCGAAGAAAAGGCTGTAGAAACGGCCAAAGAAAAAGTACCAACTATGAAACTAGAAGACGGAATGTACGCGAAGATCACCACGAATAAAGGTGAGATAATGCTCCAATTGGAGTTTGAGAAGGCTCCTATAACAGTAGCCAACTTTGTTGGTCTTGCTGAAGGAAAGATTCAGAATGATTCAAAGCCACTAGGAACACCTTTCTATGATGGAATCATTTTCCATCGTGTTATTTCTAAAGC
>CALFHF010000217.1 GCA_937875855.1 uncultured Flavobacteriales bacterium | reverse complement strand
ATATAGACAGCAAGTGGTGTTATAAGATTCTTTTTCTTCCAAAGCGAAAACAAGAACTCACCTTCACAGGAGAATTCTGGGTAAACGATACTACCTATGCTATCAAGCAGATAAATGCAAGTATCGCTGATGATGCGAACATCAATTTCATTCGCTCATTAGATGTTCAGCAGGAGTTCAATGAAGTAGAAAAAGAGGTCTGGATGTTAACCAAAGATAAGCTGGTGATAGATTTCAACGTAAATGGAAAGACCATTGGGTTCTATGGACGTAAGACTACAAGTTATCGTAACTTCATAATCAATAAACCCAGAGAACCTGGTTTCTATACTGGTATCAGCGATATAATAGTGGACGATGATGCAGGAGAGAAGACAGACGAGTTCTGGACGGAAGCCCGGCATGAGGAGCTCTCCAAGAATGAGGAAGCCATCTATCACATGGTCGACTCACTATTTACTGTTCCACAATTCAGAACTGTCCTAGATGTCATTACCCTCTTTGTGAGCGGTTATAAAACCGCTGGATGGTGGGAATTCGGCCCGTATTATACGTTCTACAGCTACAATCCCATAGAAGGAAATAGATTCAGGTTAGGTGGAAGGACAAGCAATGAATTCTCGAAAAGACTAGAGCTCAATGGTCATGTAGCGTATGGTCTGAGTGATGAGCGATTCAAGTACGCAGGAGGAATGCGCTACATGCTTTCCAAACAACCTAGAATGCTATTGCAGCTCAACTACAAACGGGACATGGAGCAGCTTGGTCAAAGTGATGATGCCTTCCTTCAGGACAATGTTCTTTCTTCACTTTTTAGGCGTAATCCGGCCAATAAACTCACCGATGTTACAGAATACAAAGTGTCCTTGGAGAGGGAATGGTTTTATGGATTCAGTAATAGTATAATCGCTGAGAATCGTTTGCTACGCCCTCTAGGGAAACTAGTCTACGAACGTTTTGATAACAGCAACGTGATTCAAAATGTAAACAGAATTACTACCACTGAATTCACTCTTTATACTCGTTTTGCATATAAAGAGAAGTTCCTTGCTGGTGAAATTGATCGTATTAGTTTAGGCACGACTTGGCCTACTTTAGATCTTATATTGACCATGGGAGTTAAGGGAGTTATGGGAGCCGACTATGATTATCAAAAAGCCTCTTTCAGAGTAAAAGACAAGCTCAGGATGGGCGCTTTTGGGTATGCATATATATGGGCTGATGTGAGTAAAGTTTGGGGGAATATCCCCTATCCCTTGTTAATCCTTCATCAAGGAAATGAGACGTTCTTTTATGATGAAACCGCTTTCAACACCATGAATTTCTTTGAGTTCGTTAGTGATCAATCCGTTTCTGGATCCATTACTTGGCACTTAGATGGTTTCTTTTTAAATAAGATTCCTCTATTTCGAAAATTAAAATGGCGAGAAGTAGTCAGCGCTAAAGGAGTAATAGGCAGTTTCAGCGATGCAAATGAGAACGCTCTACTTCTTCCTGAGAACACATATACCTTACGTGAGCCCTTTGGTGAAGCAGCATTTGGGATAGAAAATATCTTTAAATTCTTGAGACTAGATATGCTCTATAGACTTTCATATCTTGATCATCCTGATATTTTCAAATTAGGAGTTAGGGCTAAGATCGATATCACATTCTGATTCGAATAGTAATATTTTAACTGTTATACCACAACTAATTTACTCGCATCAACTTTGGTCTTGAACATACCAAACATGACTGTAACTTCCTTGCCATCGAGTGCGATTACCTCTCCCCTCTGATTACTTTTCTCTAAGCGAACTCTACTCCCCAAAACGATTGGTTCCAAGTGATTAGTTGGCTTTTCCTTCTTTCTTTTTCCTTGTGCCACCAGCATGGATTCATGCTGGTCCTTCAATGCTCTAGCACGCTGGACATCGTTCAACTTAGTTTTCTCAATAGTCAAGAATTTCTTCACCTCGGCCATCAACTCTTTATTCGGTTTGCTTAAAATATAAGCATTGATGAATGAACTCATCTTCTTGCCCGAACTCAAATATTTATTATTCCGTTCTAGTCGCTTTTGTTGCACTTCCAATCTCTGCTCGAAATGTTCCCTAGTTTCTTGAGTTTCCTTCTCTGCATGTTTAGCCTCAAGAATGGCTTTATTCATCTCACTGCGTTCCTCGGCCAGGCTTGCCTTATCTTGTTGAAGAGAAGAGATTAAGCGGTCCATTTCAACTTTTTTCACGTCTAGTCGTTTCACCGCCCTAGCTATAATTTCAGGCGGAATTCCATTCATTTGGGCCACCTCAAAAGTGAAGGATGAGCCTGGTTGACCAATAGATAAAGTGAATCTTGGCTCTAGTGTCTCCGTGTCAAACAACATACTGGCATTAAGTGCTTCGGGCAGTTCAGCAGCACGCAATTTGATATTTGAGTAATGCGTTGTGATTACTCCAAATGACCCTTTGGCATACAACTCTTCAAAGAACACTTCTGCCAATGCGCCACCAAGATCAGGGTCGCTGCCTGTGCCAAATTCATCCAAGAGTAAAAGACTTCTGCTATCTGCCTCATCAAGAAATAATCGCATTCTTTTTAACTTATAGCTGTAGGTGCTTAATTGATTTTCAATACTTTGATTATCTCCTATATCAGAGAGGATTTTATTAAACCAAGGAATTTTACTGCCTTTTCCCACTGGGATTAGGAGTCCGCTTTGCGCCATGATTTGCAGTAGCCCTATGGTCTTCAGCGTGATCGACTTTCCTCCCGCATTGGGACCTGAAATGACAAGCATCCTAGTGAGCTTATCCATGGACATAGACTGAGGAAGTGTAGGAAGTCCCAGCTCCTTGTTTTTCAAAAATAACAAAGGATGAAAGGCCTGCATCAAGTTTAGTTCAGCATGCCTATGCAAGATAGGCAGCCGAGCGTCCATTAACTGAGCTAGTCTCACCCTAGCCTGCACTTTATCAAGCTCGCAAAGCAGTTCTTGATAGCTCTCAATCAACGTAAGCTCCTTGCGAAGCACTTGGCTTAATGCAGCAAAAATGTGTTCTAATTCCTTCTCTTCTTCATAGGCCAATGTGTCTAGCTCCATATTGAGCTGTATGTTCTCTTGTGGCTCTAAATAGGTGATGTGGCCACTTCTAGACCCGCCTATAATTCGTCCTGGGACAGATCTCTTAAAACTTGAAAGCGCAGATAAGACTCTTCGGTCATTGAGAAAAGACTCATTGGATTCCCCTAAATATCCTAGCCCAGACATCTTGCGCATTAGACGGTCAAAATTTCTATTGACTTGATTTCGTTTAGCAGAAATATCTTGTCTGATGCGCATCAATCCTACACTCGCATCATCTTTTACATTGAAACGTTTATCCAGAACTTTCTCAATAGGGTCTATGACATTCGTACTGTGCCAACTCGAAACCAAAATTGCTCTTAAATAAACTA
>CALFHF010000216.1 GCA_937875855.1 uncultured Flavobacteriales bacterium | reverse complement strand
CACGCCATGTCCAGACGACAATGCAGAAAGTCCTGCAAATGAAGTATAACTCTCAAAATGATGCTCTTGACCTATTCCTAGGACAGTACAGAAAATCAACATGAATAAGGTACAGATGAAACGAGACATGGAGAGTAAAAATACTAAATCTCCCTGAGGCCTAGTGTTATTCCGGCATGATGTAATCCTACCTTTGGCTCCAGAACCAAACCAAACATGAGCGCATTTCACAGATTAGTCTATCTACTAAACATTATTATCATCTGCTCTTCCTGTGGGCTCAAATCAGCTGAAAACACATTAGAACCCTCTGAAAAGGAGAAGATAACAGGTCTTTGGTCTCTATATCTAATGGAAAAGAATGATTCATTGACAGGAACATGGAATGAGTGGAAAGGGGGAATGCAGGGTTATATCCTATACGATGACTCGGAGAATATGTCCTTACATCTCACCAAGAAAGGCTATCAAGACACGGATCTCGAATTCCCAAATTTCGTGGACACCATTCCTCTTGAAGCATTAAAGTATCTCACTAATTCTTACGTCTACTTTGCTAAATACAGCTTAGACACCGTTAATCACATAGTCACTCATGCGCGCATTTCGCATTCTAATCCGGCTGAGTGGAATGATGTGGTGGAGCGCAGATATTTATTTATAGGAGATACCCTCGTTCTGGCTCCTGTTGAGGCTAAGAATAGCGCGCTGAGATTGAAGTGGGTTAGGCATTGAATTAGGTTTTGTAGCGTGGGGCATAGCTTGTACCGAAAATCCCAGACAATCATGCCTTCTCATTGTTTTTCAGCGAGCGAATGACGGGTTCTCTATATGCTGAATTATACCGCAGAGATGCGCGAAGAAAATAAAGCAGGGAAACCCACAGCTCACTGAGCGCCAAGTATATTATTATTTTCATAAAGTTGGCTGATTTTCATAGAGATGGTGTATTAATTGCATGAGTCTTAGCCATCAAAAATAAAATAGTGAAGGCTCAAATAATCGACAATTATATTTCCAATATTAAGCTGAAATTCCTTGACGTTAAATGCTTCAAAAACATCCGCTTATTTCAAACGAAAGTCATGTTTTTTTTTTACAATTCATTTTGTGCTTTTCGCTAGTCCATTATTGGCTTCAGATTAGAAATCCGATTAGTCCACAAAGAAGGAAAGAGTACCATTCCATCTGCGCTCGTTTCCCTCTCCCTGAATACCCTACCTTCGCCACCTTTTAATAAAAACAGGCGATGCAGCGTATTTTCAAGAACTTCACTTTCAATCCTAAAGAAGACATCCTTTCTGGTCTAACAGTGGCACTCGCTTTGGTTCCAGAAGCCGTGGCATTCGCCTTTGTTGCTGGCATTCCTCCTATCGTAGGTCTATATGGTGCTTTTATGATGGGCATAGTTACCGCTATGTTCGGTGGTCGCCCTGGGATGATCTCAGGTGCTACGGGTGCTATGGCCGTAGTTATGGTCTATATGATCCAACAAGGAAATGAAGTGGGAATGAGCCTAGACCAACCTTTGGAGATGCTCGGTTTGCAATGGCTTTTTATCACCTTATTAATCGTGGGAGGAATACAGATTCTTGCTGGTGTACTTCGTCTTGGAAAATTCGTCAGACTCATTCCACATCCCGTGATGATGGGATTCGTAAATGGACTCGCCATTGTCATTTTCCTTTCTCAGCTTGGCTTATTCAAGGAACGTTTGAATGGCGAGATGCAATGGATGCAAGGCGCTGATCTCTGGATCATGTTTGCCTTGGTAGGCTTAACAATGGCCATAATGTATTTGCTACCGAAACTTACTAAAAAAGTACCTTCAGCTTTGGTCGCCATCATTGCAGTAGCAGCCATCACCATCTTTAGTGGACTTGATGTAAGCACAGTAGGCTCGTTCATTCGGGATGGAGGCGGAGATGGATTAGGCGGTTCACTTCCAAGTTTCCAGTGGCAGATTTTCGGGTTGTTCGACACCATGAATGGACATTGGAGTTTAATTTTCTCTACTGCGGCTATTCTCGCTGCAGTCGGACTAATAGAATCGCTGATGACCTTGAACCTCATCGATGAAATGACCGAGACACGCGGAAGCGGAAATAGAGAATGTGTCGCCCAAGGAAGTTCTAATATCCTAAACGGCCTCTTTGGGGGAATGGGTGGTTGTGCCATGATTGGACAGTCTATCATCAATGTAAATTCAGGTGGTCGTGGTAGACTTTCAGGGATTATGGCCGCGGTAGCATTGCTTTGTTTCATCCTCTTTGGAGCTCCATTAATTGAGCAGATTCCCATAGCCGCCTTGGTCGGAGTAATGTTCATGGTAGTGATAGGCACTTTTGCATGGAGTAGTTTCAGGATTTTGCACAAGATTCCGCTTTCTGATGCCTTTGTTCTCATCGCGGTATCAGCCATTACGGTTTGGCAAGACTTGGCTGTAGCTGTGATAGCAGGTGTGATTATCTCAGCGCTCGTCTTCGCTTGGAAGAATGCCACGATGATTCGAGCACGAAAAACAATGAAGGGAGACGGGACTAAAGTCTATGAGATATGGGGGCCACTCTTCTTCGGTTCAACGACTAATTTTCAACGAAAATTTGATCCACAAACAGACCCTATGAATGTGGAGATTGACTTTATTGAATCCAAGGTCACCGATCATTCTGGTATTGAGGCATTGCGCTCCGTAGCTAATAAATATCTTGATCTAGGAAAGAATGTACGGCTCACGCATTTAAGTCCTGAGTGCAAAATATTGCTTCTCAAGGCTAATCCCCGTTTCGAGGAAATCATAGAAAGTTCTATTGACGACCCAAGATACTACGTGGTCTCTGATCTATTGGACAAAGAAGTTTGATACATCAAATCAACATTGAATTTTAAATCTTGAATCAGTGCTCACGCATGCGGGATTGAAATCAGAATTCTCCTCTCCTTATCTTTGTACCATGAAACGTGTAGTAGTCGGATTGTCTGGCGGAGTAGATTCCAGCGTGGCCGCATACCTGCTTAAAGAGCAAGGATATGATGTCATAGGCATTTTCATGCGTAATTGGATGGACGATTCAGTAATCATCAGCGATGAATGTCCCTGGCTTGAGGATAGTAATGACGCTATGCAAGTAGCCGAAAAACTCGGCATCCCCTTCCATATTCTTGATTTGAGCTTAGCGTATAAAGAGCGCATAGTAGATTATATGTTCAAGGAATATTCGCAAGGCAATACTCCGAATCCAGATGTGCTATGCAATAGAGAAGTGAAGTTCGACCTCTTCTTGAAAGAAGCGCTGAAACTAGGCGCAGAGTATGTTGCTACGGGCCACTATTGTCAAAAGGACAGTATTCAGCTGAATGGAAAAAAAGTCCATCGTTTATTAGCTGGTGCGGATCAGAATAAAGACCAGAGTTATTTCTTGTGTCAAATAGATCAGGAGCAACTTTCCCGTGCACTTTTCCCTATTGGACATTTGCAAAAATCAGAAGTGAGAAAGATTGCCAAAGAGCAAGACCTCATCACTGCTGAGAAAAGAGATTCTCAAGGACTTTGTTTCATTGGAAAAGTTAAACTTCCTGTGTTTTTACAACAGCAATTGGCGAGTAAGGAAGGTGATATCATTGCTTTAGATGCGTCAGAACATGTCTTTCACAGGAACGGTGGAACTAGCCTTCAAGAGCTCTCTGCTCCATATCCATTGCCTGAAATTCAAGGCAAGAAAGTGGGGACGCATCAAGGTGCTCATTTCTATACAGTAGGTCAACGAAAAGGACTAGGTGTGGGCGGATTTGAAGAGCCGTTGTTTATCCTCGGCACAGATACCTTGAAGAATCAGGTCTTCGTAGGAGAGAGCGACAGGCATCCAGGGTTATATAGAAAAGGACTTAAGTTACGGGCCACAGAAGAGCTGTGGTTAAGGTCAGATCTGCGTGTTGCTCAGGGAGAAGGAGCTGAATTCGATGTGCGCATTCGTTACCGGCAGGAATTGCAAAAAGCGAAGCTTCAACGCACAGCGGATGGCCTGTACATCATCTTTGAAAAGGCTCAGCGAGCGATAGCTCCTGGCCAGTTTGCAGCTTGGTATCTTAAGAATGAATTGATCGGTAGCGGAGTCATTGACTAGACCTATTCCGATTTCACTTTATTGTAATTTCGCACTCTATATTTTTATAAATGCGCAGAAATCACGTATTCCTTATTACGATGAGTTCTTGCTCTTGTAGCTTCTTGTAAAAGGGACTCAGAACCAGAGGAAAGCATCATACAGATCGCTGCGAATACCCCTTATTATATAAGAATCTACGCGACATAATTAGGAGCGTATTTCTATGGACCTGAGATCAGCTTCAATACGGTAGGATATCCTGGACCTGCAGGTGGCATAGTAGCTTTTGACAAAGGAAATGACACGGGAGGATGGCACTATTAGAAAGTAATCCTACGGGAACGATGTATACTTCTTGGGGTTGCGCTGGAACACTTATTGGCACAACTTCTGATGCCTTAGGACAAGGACCTAACAACACCAATTCAATCATAAATACATGTCCCTTTTCGAGCTGTGCAGCATGAATCTGCTCGAATAATAGCTAAAATGGATTTACTGATTGGTTCTTGCCTTCTTCGCAAGAATTCATATCAGTTTTCAGGAGTGCAGATGCAGTGAATTCGTCCATCATTAATACGAATTACTTAGTGTCCTCTAAAGAGTTAAATTCGAATGAGTGTGATGAAATCTATTACAGTGGCGGGAGTCCATTTATTGGCTCCGCTTAAAAGGTGAATGACTCTTACTTTATGCCGGTTAGGCGCTATTGAAATCCTCAGACTTTTTCTGAAATCTTATACTCCTCTTGCGTGCTGTGGCGCGTGATTAACTCACCAATGAATCCGGCTAGGAAGAACTGCGTTCCTATGATCATTGCGGTAAGCGCAATGTAGAAGCTACTCATATCAGCAATATTTCTACTTACATCACCTTGGGACATGTTGTATAATTTGATTCCGCCCAAGGCTAAGAATATCCCGAATCCAAGAAAGAACATCAGTGTCCCGAAGAGGCCAAATAGATGCATAGGACTTTTCCCAAAACGGGTAACAAAGCTCACGGTCAAGAGATCTAAAAATCCATTCATAAAGCGTTCCATTCCGAATTTCGTGCTGCCATATTTACGTTCCTGATGTTGTACCACCTTCTCTCCTATCTTACTATACCCTGACCACTTGGCCAAAACGGGAATATACCTATGCATCTCACCGCGCACATCCACCGCTTTGACTACAGGAAGGCTATACGCTTTAAGTCCGCAATTAAAATCATGGAGGTCTATTCCGCTCATCCTACGTGTGGCCCAGTTAAAAATCTTCGTTGGAAGCGTCTTGGACATAGGATCGTAGCGTTTCTTCTTCCAACCTGAGATTACGTCATATCCATCCTCCTGAATCATGCGCATCATCTCGGGAATTTCTTCTGGTGAATCTTGTAGGTCGGCATCCATAGTAACCACTACGGCCCCCTTAGCCTCAGCGAAACCCGCTCTTAATGCAGCGGATTTTCCTGAATTTTTATTGAATCTAAGCCCATGACTTTTTGGATGGTTTTGGGATAGTTTTTTAATGACATTCCATGTACGATCAGAGCTTCCATCATCTACGAAAATGACTTCATAGTCTTCTACCTTTCCGGCAAGCGAACGTTCTATCCATGCCAACAACTCAGGCAGGGATTCTTCTTCATTATAAGAAGGAATGATGATGCTTAGCTCCAATTCATTTTTCAATTAAACGCATGGTCTTTTTTCACAATAGCTGATGTGATAAGAACGAGAATCAATCCGAAAAAGATTCCACCTAATGCCGCGAATGCCATCATGGCCGTAGGAGTCATAAAGGAAGCAGACATCTCCATGGCCTGATCTATCTGAGCTGATGACATTCCTTTCTCAACCATGTTATTGTATGATTTTTCCATGATTTGATCCATCACTTCGGAATCAGAGAATATGAAGTAAGTAAAGATTCCATTGACTACTGAACCTATAACCACCATCAATGCACCCAGCTTGAATGCTTTCCCGAAACTGACGTATCCTTCTTGATATTCATCGCGAAATTTCTTTTGGAAGAAATAATAGAGATATATGATAACGGGAAGACCTACCCAACCAGCCCATGCTTGAGCTATGTTTCCGGTAAGATAAATCACAAGACTAATTGCAATTCCAACCATTGCTGTGATTAGACCATACTTAAGGGCAAATGAAGTCATGGGAGCTTCTATAGGGTCTTTTAAGGTATCCAAAGTCATGGTTGTGTGGTTTTAGTTCGGAAGCAAATATAGCTTTTCGTTTTCCCTTGTTCTTTCAACAATTGCCTTACCTTTGACCCCTGGGCAAGTCTTATACGACCAGCTCCTGTTGAATCCCCCCAGGGCCGGAAGGCAGCAAGGGTAGACGGTTGTAGCGGTGCGATGTAAGTAGCTTGCCCTTTTTTTCCTTTTTTCTACCTGCACATATGTCAAAAATCGTCCTTATAACCGGAGCATCTTCTGGAATAGGAAAATCCATGGCGAGCTATCTTCAGCAGCAGGGTTTGAACGTATACGGTACAAGTAGAAATTCAGAACATGGACAAGTCATCGATGGCATCACGTTCTTGAAGTTAGACGTGACCAATGACCAGTCTGTTCATGACGCAGTAAGCTATCTCCTTGAAAAAGAAGGCAAAATAGATGTATTAATCAACAATGCCGGAATAGGTATGGTGGGTTCAGGGGAAGACTCCACACCCATTGAGATGAAGGTGCAATTCGAAACGAATTTCTATGGAACTGTCCGACTGATGCAAGCTGTGCTTCCAAGCATGCGAAACCGCAAAGAAGGATTAATCATCAATATTTCATCACTAGCCGGCCTTTTCGGACTACCTTATCGTGGTGTGTATTCAGCAGCTAAGTTTGCCATCAATGGTCTCAGTGAATCCATGCGCATGGAACTCATCTCCTACGGTGTGCACTTAAGCGTAATCTGCCCAGGGGATTTCAAAACGCCTATCAAGACTTCAAGAATTCGTGCAAAAAAGAGCGAGTCCTCGGTTTATAAAGAAGAGTTTGATAAGGTTTACACCTTGATGAATGAAGAGCTTGATAACTCCGGTGACCCCGTACAAGTGGCTAAAATGGCCTTCAAAATCATTGGCACGAAAGAACCTAGGCCTTTCTATCTCGTGGCCTCTGCGTTCCAGAAATGTGTAGTGATGCTGCGCTATTGGATCCCCACCAAAGCTTTTCAATGGTTGATGATGCGCAATTACAAGATGCTCAAGTAAGCAATTACACTCCTATTTTCTCCTCTACTAGCTTCCTTACCTCATCTTCCTTAGTCATAGCAGCAGCTTGAATGCTCCTGCCCTCTTCTAGAATTTTCTTGACATAAGCTTTATCAGGATGCTCAGCACAGTTAATCTTCACATTCATAAAGGCGCCCATGACACCTGTGCGAGCACATAAGGCTCCTACACCTGCATCAGTGATTGAATTCGGATTACCCTTGGCTGCCATAGCATGGATTACATCCATACTCTCATAACAGACCTTCATGACTCTCAGCGGAACCTCTATAGCATAGGTTGTGGCGTCCGTAATAGCTCGAGTGCGCGCTGCTTGCTCTTCAGAAGTTCCTTTGGGAAGCTGGAAGGCATCCATGATTTTATTGAAGGCCGCAGTGTCTTCATCTACGAGATGGAGAAGTTCATTAAGGTGCTTTTGGCCTTTCTCAGCCCATTCTGAGAATTCCTCCCATCTACTATCCCATCCTCGTTTATGTGCGCTGAGATTTGCTACCATAGTGGCCAAAGAAACTCCTAATGTGCCCACATAGGCAGAAATAGAACCACCACCAGGGGCAGGGCTTTCAGAAGCTGTCTCTTGAGCAAAGGCTGTCAGATTCATATGTACCAAAAGCTTGGCATCCATATCCTCTATAAGGTACTCAATAATCTTCTTCCGCGGATTGAACGGTGCCAGGTCGTCTAGTCCAAGGGACTTCACGGCAATTTTAATCTTCTCTTCTTCAGAAATTCCTTTAGATCGTTGTTGTTTATCCAAGAAATAATCAGCCGCATCAAGCATGGATTTCATTGGAATCAATCCCACTAGCTCTGATCCAGTTACTCGAATTCCTCTTTCCAATGCTTTCTTACATGCCTCGTCAAAGGCGATATGCACAGGAGTAATTGAAATATTGGTAAGGTTTAATGACAATTGCGCTATTCCATACTCCTCTATATACCAGCCAATGCCTTTGACCGCTTTCAAGCTGCCTGGGATTCTTTCTGGTTCTTCGCTGGTATCAGTGATTACTTCACCTGTTATGCCCTTGTTCTTCTTAATCCTTCCCGCTTCGCGAATGTCGAATGCGATGGCATTAGCTCTTCGGGTAGAGGTGCTGTTCAGATTTACATTGTATGCAACCAAGAAGTCTCGGGCTGAAACTGCTGTAGCTCCTGTTTGTTTTACAGAACCTGAAAAGGAAGTTGGGCCAAAATCTGGCTTAAACTCTTCAGAGGATAATTTATCTAGTCCCTCATACTCACCAGAACGGCAATAGGCAAGGTTCTTCCTTTTCGCATTGCTCGCAGCATTTTCATAGAGATACACAGGTATATTGAGTTCTTTCCCAATACGTTCTCCTAGTTTTTTAGCGTAGACTGCTGTTTCCTCCATGCTTATTCCAGCAATAGGGATGAGCGGGCATACATCTGTAGCCCCCATACGAGGGTGTTCCCCCTTATGTTTTGACATATCTATGAGATCTGAAGCCTTTTTCACTAACCTGAAGGCTGCTTCACAGACAGGACCAGGTTCACCGACAAATGTGATGACAGTTCGATTTGTACTTGCACCTGGATCCACATCTAAAAGGCGCACCCCTTCTACTGTTTCAACCACTGAGGCTATGGTTTGAATCTTCAGTTTATCCCTGCCTTCAGAGATATTAGGTACACATTCAACAAGCTGTTTCATAGAATCTTCAATTTGCGCTAAATTAACCCTATGCAGTGATTCTAAGTTGGCTCATATCATGTGTAATTGAACATAAATGGGTA
>CALFHF010000215.1 GCA_937875855.1 uncultured Flavobacteriales bacterium | reverse complement strand
TATCAGGTATCTGTTTAATCAAGTGTTGGAAACCGCTAGTAGAGCCAAAGAAGAGAGGTCCTCTGACGTGCTTTATAAAGACCTTCTCATTGAGCAGTTTATAGAACTCATTTTCCTTGGACGTAGAGGACATGGCGCTAAAGGATTCTATTTTAGATTGTTTGGCTGTAAGATCTCCGATCTTTTTCATGAACAAGAGAGACGCGATAACCAGTCCTATTCCTACAGCATAAACTAAATTCCAAGTGGCAGAAAGAACAAGGACAATGAGCATAATGGCCACTTCTGGTTTTGGCATATGAGGTATTGCTCTTAAGCCTTTATAATCCATTACTCCTATTCCCACGGTGATTAATATACCTGCAAGCACCGCTGCTGGAATCTTAGATGCGATAGGACCCATAGCCAGGAGAATCATTAAAAGCAGAAGACCAGCAATCATTCCTGAAATACGCGTCTTACCACCTGCGTTGATATTTACCACTGTTCGAATAGTAGCTCCAGCACCTGGAATTCCTCCAAAGAATGCAGCTATACTATTTCCAATTCCTTGACCAATTAATTCCTGATTCGGTTTATGCTTGGTCTTGGTCATGTTATCTGCAACAATGGAAGTCAGCAGAGAGTCTATGGCTCCTAATAATGCCAACGTAAGCGCAGTCACGATATATGGAGTGATACTCATCAAACTGAATTCAGTGAAGATTCCAAAATTAGGAATGGGTAATCCGCTTGGAATCTCTTCTATGGGGCGGTAATCTAGCCCAAAACCTATCGCAACTCCTGAGACTGCAAGAAGCGCGACAAGCGTGCTGGGAATTTTGGTTGTAATTCGCTTGAACCCATAGATGATTAGAATAGTAGATAACGCCAGAATTAATTCTAGCCAATTAATATTCATAATGGCCCTGGGAATCACTCTGAATGTTCCTAGCACACCTGATGCATTGTTCTTGGCCAAGGTCTGTGATTCTTTGAGGATTTGCTCAGGAGTAATCTGCTCAGCTCGTGCAACGGTTTCTTTGAAATCCTCTAAAACAAGGATTTTCTCACCTGCCTCTTCTTTCAAGATATTTTCTAGGATCACCTCCTCTGCCTGAGGTTTATACTGCTCCACATAGGCCATATCTTCCACAGGATAATATCCTATGGAAGGAAGAACTTGAGTAACAAGAATGATTATACCAATGGCCGTCATGAATCCCGAAACGACAGGATAGGGGATATACTCTATGTATTTTCCAACGCCAAGGAGTCCCAGTCCTATTTGAAATAATCCGGCTAATAAGAAGACCGTGAGAATAGTAGGAAGAGCCTTGCTCATATCCCCTTCGAACCCAGCAATGATGGCGGCTACAACTACCATGGAGATAGCGGTCATGGGTGCTGTAGGTCCTGAAATTTGCGTGTTCGTACCGCCAAAGAGTGCTGCAAAAAAACTAACGAAGATGGCGCCATAGAGACCAGCACTCGGACCAAGCCCTGAGCTTACTCCGAACGCTAAGGATAAAGGAAGCGCTACGATTCCTGCGGTAAGACCACCGAGCAGGTCTCCCTTTAAATTGGATACATCAAATTTGAAAAAATTCTTCAACGGCCTAACTTTAATTTCGAATGAATAAAGAAAGACTGATCGGTCTTTCAGACGATATTGCGAAAGTCCAAAATAAGAATTTTAATAAGAAGACTAGTCTATGATAATCTGTGCCTGGTAGCTTCCTTCAAATGTGCTGACTTGTAACGTATAGTGTCCAGCACCTAGGTTATTAAGGTTAAGCATAGCTGTTCCAGCGGATAGGCGTTCGTGATGAATTGACCTGCCCGTAGCATCAAATACATTCATAAGCGCTGATTGATTCAAGGGTGAACTAAGTCTGAACGTTCCTTGACTTGGATTAGGAAACACCTCTAATACTGCAACTTCATTTTCCAATAAACCCACAGATCCTGGAGTTACTTCTTGATACATAACTGTCCCGCTTATGGCGTCTTCATATACGACATGAAATAGACCATCGTGAAAAATGAGCTGAGGATAGTTCTGAGTACCAGGTTCAGCATTGATTACAATGGATCCAGTAAGTAATCCTTCTGATCCAGAAACACTTATCGCCATGGCTATGTCTAAAGAGCTATTGTTCAGTTCTTGCCAAACCACAGCCAAAGTGTCACCGTGGCCACTGATACGTGGATAGTTTTGTGAGCTAGAAGTTTCTTCACTTAAAGGAATAGCTTGAGTTGCGCTCACCATATCACCATTAAGGTCAAGCGAAGAGAGGTAAGCTCCTGTACCCCATGCACTCGAACCACTGAAAAAGGCTGATACTAATTGATTCTCATCCACGATGAAATGTGGTCCATTGCTTGGACATACGCCCGAAATCCAATCCGTTTCATCCATGTCAAAAGCTGAAGCAAATGTGGCTCCGCCATCGCTAGAACGAGCAAGCCAGATGTCTCTAAGGTTCGCGTCATTATTTCTGAATGCGACATATACATCTCCATTAGGCGCTACTTGTATGTGTCCTGTGCAGCACTCACATACTTCAGCTCCATCAGCAGCTTCATTTACAAAAGATTCTTCAAGAAAGGTTGTGCCATAATCTTGCGAGCGCACTAATCCATAATGTGCATCACCTTCGCTTGCATTGGTATTCACATAGGCTACATACGGATGTCCGTCACTGTCACAAGCTATATTAGGAATAGTAGCTCTGCGACCCTGTGGCGGTACGAAGGCAGCTACTGGGGCATCCCAAGTCTGGCCATTATCTGCAGAATGCACCGTATAAATCGCGTCTCCATACACTTCAAAGGTCACGTACATGTGTGTTCCGCTGCTTGCCATGCTTGGCCCAAGACTACCGCTCCAGAGATTAGGGTTAATAGTCCCAAAAGGAATGGAAAGTGGAGCTGTGAACCCAGTTGACGTCAAGGTTGACATGAAGAAAGCCTCGCTGCTTCCCGTTCTCATCCAGAAAACCACAGGTTCACCATTTCCATTGATTGAAATCTTAGGACTTCTTTTCCCAAAGCTATCATCTCCGTCAGTTACCGAGATAGGAGTGGAGGCCATAAACTGAGCTCGGCATTCCGATCCTATGAGGAAAATTGATAAGGTAAATACAATGCTTAATTTGAAGAGACTGCGTTCTTTTGACATGACCTGATTATTTGAATGTACAAGGTAGTGTTTCTAAACTCGAACTTGTATAATGAAAAACACGGATTAACTCAGCCACTATGAAATTCATCACTAGAACAAGCCTAGCGCTCTTCACAGCACTCGTAGTACTCGTAGCTTGTAAAAAGGACAAGGAAGATTCTATCTCAACGAGTAAGACTGTCTTTCTTACCGTAATACCGACTCTGGGAACAGAGACGCTTGCACTTGATACGCCCTATGAAATTAATGGTCAATTAGTGGAATTCAGTTTCTTCAAGTTCTATCTGTCCAATGTAGAAGTGCGTGATGACGAAGGAAATGTAATCGTGCATAACAATGGCTTCCCCATTTTAGTCAGTACAGAAGGGATTCCTAAGAATATAGGCTCCGCAGAAATTGAAGTTCTTCATAATTTGTACTTTGATGTAGGCTTGGATAGCCTCACGAATCATCAAGACCCTATAACAGCCACCACACCCATGAATGATGTGGAGATGCACTGGAATTGGAATCCGGGAGCAGGCTATAAGTTCTTCAGAATGGATGGAACTGTGGATACGCAGTTTTTCGAATCACATGCGGCTACTGATCTGCTTTTCCAAGAAGGAATCGGTTTAAGTGTGCATGATGTCTCTACTTCAGGAACTGAGATTGAAATAGTAATGTACATGGACTTGAGCAATGCTTTGGACGGAATTCTCATTCCGGCAGGAGGTGAGCATGGGGATACTAATTTCAATATATCCTACATGAATAAACTGGGGACTGCCGAGCCGTTTACCATTGAATAAGTATCCTAAGCTACGCGCTAAGTCCATGCTTAATGCGAACTTTACACTATGAGAACTTCTATCATTATATCTATAATCTCTATTGCTCTCTTCGCGTCCTGCGAATATGATAGCTTAGAGCAAGAGCCTGTTCCAGTAGATCAGAATTTTCAACTGAAGGTCAATACCAGCTTTGAAGGTGCGCCTATTGAGATCTATGAATATTACACCAATGTGGAGGGAGACTTGATGAATTTCGAGCAAATAAAGATGTACATCGCTGACATTCGCTTGATTAAAGAGGATGGTTCTGAGGTGGAGGTTAGCCCCATAGAGTATTTTAATTTTGAAGGAACAGCATTGACTCGTTCCTATAGCGTTGCTAATGGAAACTATACTGGAATAATCTATCACGTAGGAGTTCCTACATCCATGAATGGAACAGATGACCCCAGCTTTCTTATCAATCAATACGGTTCAGGAAATCCGCTGAATGTGCAGAATGGAATGTACTGGAATTGGAATAACGGCTACAGGTTTCTGATTTATGAAGGAAGGCTTGACACCACTCCAACTATCCCTGGAGATGTTCCTGCGTTCTTCTCAATTCACATGGGAAAAGACACACTGTATACAACGATTCAAGTGGATATGCCCATGAGCATTAATAGCACGGAGACTCGTGTGTTCAACCTAGATTGGGACTTGAGCAAGACCATTTATACATCCACAGATACCTTGAATTTACGTTCTCCTTTAGAAAGTCAATTTCACGGAGAAGATTTAAATCTGGGCTTCCGTTTTCAAGCTTGTTTCGAGAATGCACTCAGCCATAGTGTGGAATAATATTCTCCTTTTTTCAGGATTCGTCCTTCTTATTTCTTGTGCTCCAAAGGAAGAGCAAGACCATACGCCAACACCTTATCATCTTGACATTCCTGCAGGGTTTTCAGAGATGAAGATTCCAGCAGATAATCCTATGACGGTGGAAGCCGTGGAACTAGGGCATAGGCTTTTTTTCGACCCTATTTTATCTAAAGATTACTCCATCTCCTGTGCATCCTGTCATCTGCCTTCGCATGCCTTCGCTGATACTACAGCAGTGAGCAGAGGAGTACATCAGGAACGCATAGGAAATAGGAATTCACCTTCCTTAGCCAATGTCGGGTATCTGAATGCGCTCTTTATGGAAGGTGGAGTTCCTAGCTTGGAATTGCAAGTCTTAGCTCCGCTTGGAGAACGAAATGAAATGGATTTGCAATTGACTGAAGCGGTAGCGCGTTTAAATCAAGATTCAAGCTATGTGCAATTAGCCAAGAAAGCATACAACAGAGAAATAGATCCGTGGCTTATCACCCGTGCCTTGGCGGCCTATCAGCGTAGTTTAATATCTGGGAATTCTCCTTTTGATCAATATGCATATCAAGGAAAAGAGGATGCTATTTCCCAAGAAGCAAAGAATGGGTGGTTGCGATTTCAAGCCTTTAATTGCAATGCCTGTCATACTGGATTCATGTTTACGAATCAAGGCTATTTCAATATTGGACTGGAAGAAGAATATTCAGACCCAGGCAGGGGAAGATTAACGGATAAACCCGAAGATCATGGAAAGTTCAGAGTGCCTTCGCTTCGCAATGTGGCGGTGACCGCACCCTACATGCATGATGGGTCCTTAAAAAGCCTGAGTGAAGTTATAGATCATTTTGCTTCGGGCGGAAAATCACATGAGAATAAGAGCCCGCTGATTAGCGGATTCAAAATTGATGAACAGGGAAAGAAAGAGTTGATTGCCTTTTTGGAATCCTTGACCGACCAAAATTTCATTCAAAAACACGAAGCGCTCAACGTAACTTCACAGTCTAATAGATGAGTAGTTATTTTAAAGCAATTAGGTGTGACGTCCTTTTTTTGGTTCGTTTTTTAGACAAGCAAAAAATGAACAAAGACTGCATTTAAAACGAAAACCAAGATTGACTGAAGTCAAGAATAAAATGAGAAAAATAGCATACATAGTTTTCGTCCTCGTAGCGATAAGCGCCTGCCGCGACAAAGACGAGATGCCGTGTGACGTGCCCACAGGCTGCGATAGCTATGCGCCTATTGGGGAGAACTATAACTTGAATCTACCCTTCTATGCGCCTGAGCCCTTGATCCCTACGGATAACCCCATGAAGGTGAATTCAGTGATTCTTGGGCGTCATCTTTTTTGGGATAAAAGACTTTCAGGTGATAACACCATGTCTTGCGGAACATGCCACAGTCCATCCACAGCTTTCTCTGACTCTAGTCCAACAAGTGTGGGTATAGATGGAATCTTCGGGACACGGAATGCCATGGCTTTAGTGAATCTAGTTTTTCAACCCATCGTTATGTGGGACGGACGTCAACCTGATTTGGAAGCGCAGTCTGGTGCACCCGTAGAAGATCCTATTGAGATGCATGAAACCTGGTCTAATGTGATTTCAAAACTAGAGACCGACACCATGTATCAGCGCATGTTTACGGATGCGTATGGAAGCCAGTGCATGGACAAAGAAAGAGCGACAAAATCCATTGCTCAATTTGTACGCACTATGAATTCCTTCAATGCTAAATATGACCGCGTCATTTATGGGCCTGAGCAGTTTACATCTTTGGAGCAATTAGGACTAGATATTTGGAATGACGAAGGAGGGTCTCCGCCAGCGGTTCCAATGGGACAGGAGGGAGCTGATTGTTTTCATTGCCATTCCTTAGCCACTGAAATCTTCACTGATTTCCAGTTTCATAATAACGGATTAGACTCTGTATTTACTGATTTAGGCCAAGGAGGAATCACAGGAAATCCGAATCAATACGGGAGGTTCAAGACACCTACGCTGCGTAATATAGAATACTCAGCCCCATACATGCATGATGGCCGATTCAATACCTTAGAGGAAGTAGTGGAGCATTATAACTCAGGCGGGCATCCATCAGCGACTGTAGATCCCTTCATGAAATTCACCGTAGGCGGACTTCAACTCACAGAACAAAAAAAGGCGGGATTAGTTGCTTTTCTGAAAGCATTAAGTGACCCAGAGTTTATTACAAATCCCGAGTTTCAAGATCCTTTTTGAAGGAGGCAATAGTCGCTCACGCCAAGGCGTGACCTTCGCTTTGCTTCGGTAGGCAATAGTCATTAGGCAAAAGGCAATAGTGGAGGATAGAAAAACTTTGATGTGGATTTCTTGTCCAAGAACTTCTATAGGCCAGGCAGCTGATGCAAATTCTCAATAAATCCAGATTTTATCCGTTAAAAACCCCCCTTCTATTCAAATGATTCTGAGGGACGAAGAATAGTAAAGAGAACGTGTTCAGTTCATGTTGCTAACAACGCTGCAACAAACAAAAGCAAGCTCATTAAAAATGTGCTCAAGGCCAGTTTCTTTAACTCTGGATCCAGGGCTTTGTCTTCGGTGGTTAATCGCACTTTATTTATGTGTTTCAAGAAGAGCGGGAAGCTGAGTAAGGGCAGGAGGGAAGTCCATGAAAGTTCATGGAACAAGACGAAAAGAAGCAGTGAGCATATTCCAGTGAGGATGAGGGCCTGGTGATATTTCTTGGCGTTCACCGCTCCGAATCGTACCGCCAACGTGATTTTTCCTGCTGCTTCGTCAGGGACTCTGTCTCGCATGTTGTTTAGGTTCAAGACTCCAGCACTCCATGCTCCTATGCAGATAGCTGGGAGGACTTCTAGGGCGCTGGGCATAGCTAAATCATATAGGAATGAGCTTCCTAAAACTCCTACGAGTCCGAAAAAGAGGAATACGAAAAAATCGCCCAATCCTTTATATCCATAGGGATCCTTCCCAGCCGTGTAACGGATGGCGGCAGCTATCGCTGCTATTCCTAGGACTAGGAAGAAGAATCCTTGAAGGTCGAGATGGAGCCCACTTATATAGAGTAGGCTGCATCCTGAGATGAAGGCAAGTATAGCAGTGATAATCACCGCTTTTTTCATTTCTGCCGCAGTAATATTCCCAGCTTGAACCGCTCTGCTGGGGCCTATGCGATCTGCGTTATCAGCCCCGTGTTGAGAGTCTCCGTAGTCATTGGCGAAGTTAGAAAGCACTTGCAGAAGAATAGTAGTAAGAGCAGTCAACACCAACACATCCCAACGCAAGGCATCACGAAATGAGGCCAAAGTCGCTCCACAGAGGATACTACTCAAAGCCAAGGGCAAGGTTCTAAGCCTAGCCGCAGAAAGCCAATGTGCTATCGTAGGCAATCAGAGATGCAGATCAGCGTGATTCCATTAACTCATCCAGGATCTCTTCTTCGCTCATTCCGATGCGCAATCCGTGGAGAATCCTATTGGTGAGCTCAGCAGCCTGCTGCTCTTTATATCCCAATCCGATAGCTAGGCGATTTAAAATCGTAATCTCTTCCTGATCGATTTCATGGTCTACAACAGCCATCACGATCATGCTAATCATCCTGCGGTGACGATCTTCTTTATCATGAGGAGGATGCACTGGGTATGCTTCTGGGTTGCTTCTGATTTCTTCAACATCAGAATCGCTCAAATCCAAATTCTTAGCCATTTTAGTCAATAGCTTTTCTTCTTCAGGGCTCAATACCCCGTCAGACATGGCCATCATAATCAAATTCCTGAAGGCTCCTTTATGCTCCTTCATCTCTCCACTCTCGAATAAATGTGCAATAGACATATAATAGGTATTAGGTTCTTTATTTTTCTTGTTCTAAGATCTCTCTAGCCTTGGCAATATCTTGTTTCTGCTTCTCGGTAATCTCAGGATAGGAAAGATCCATATCCTGCATGGTATGCGTCACGATATCCGAGACCACAGCACGCATATAATCCTTGTCATCAGCTGGGATGACATACCATGGCGAGGCAGAAGTACTGGTGCGTTTCAAGGCCTCGTTATAGGCATCCATATACTTTTCCCATTCGGCTCGTTCGCCCAAGTCTCCTAGGCTAAATTTCCAGTGTTTCTCTGGTTTATTCATACGCTTGCGGAATCGTGCTTCTTGCTCTCCTTGAGATACATTCAGGAAGAACTTGATTACGCGAGTTCCGTTCTCTTCCAAATATCGCTCGAATTCTGCGATTTGCCTATATCTTTTTTCCCAAAATTCCTCGGTCACATCAGATACCGAGTGCACATCAGGAAGGTTTTGATAGCAAACGTACTCAGGATGCACCTTGCATACCAGTACTTCTTCGTAATGAGATCTATTGAAAATGCCAATCAATCCTCGGGAAGGCAAGCGCATATTCACACGCCAAAGGTAGTCATGGCCAAGCTCTTGAGTGCTGGGTTTTTTAAAACTGCTCACCAAGAAGCCTTGAGGATTCATTCCTGAAAAAACCGCACGAATGGTGCTGTCTTTTCCAGCTGCGTCCATGGCCTGAAAAACGATGAGCAGGCTCTGACGGGACTGTCCGTATAGCTTTTCCTGAAGTTTGACCAGGATTTTCTTGTTGGCTTTGAGGATTTTAGCGCATTCATCTTTGCTCATCTGAACATGGCTTGAATGCTTACGTACATCTAGCTGTTTCAGTCCCTCTGCTATCTTATATTCTTCGAACAAACCTCTTGTTTTTAGCGTGTGCCAAAATAGTAATTTCATGCCCATAAGAATGAAATAATCTTATCCTCTGAATCCTCCTCCTTTTTTCACTTCTCTATGCCTTGGTATGTGTGGTTGTTATTGATCCTTCTTCTCGTTGTTATCCGCGATGAGTTCTTCAATAGACGTCACACGATCTCGCATAATTTCCCACTCCTAGGGCATCTCCGATATATGTTGGAGAACATCGGGCCTGAACTTCGTCAATACTTAGTGGCCAATAACAGAGAGGAATTGCCATTTAATAGGAGCCAAAGGGCCTGGGTCTATTCCTCGGCAAAAAAGGAGAATAATTGTTAGGATTTCGGGACAGATCAGAATCAGAACGAACCTAATTTTTTTTGGTCAAACCTGACCTTTTTTCATACGGAGTTCCTGCAGGACACCCCTATGAAAAAGATTCCTACTTCATTCCTTCGACCAAAGCATTGGACGGAAGGTTGTCAGGAAAAAACCGTATCGTCCATACAGGGTCATAAACATAAGTGCGATGAGTTACGGTTCCCTTTCTAAGGCTGCTATTACTGCCTTGAATCAAGGCTCTCATATCGCTGGAAACTTTCACAATACCGGAGAAGGAGGACTAAGTCCATACCATTCTCACGGGGCCGATGTGTGTTTTCAATTCCTGACAGTGTACGTGATGAAGAGTGAAATTTCTTCATGGATAAAATAGTGTAATTGACCGAGAATAATCCTTGACTTTGCAAGAAGTATTAGATTACGGGAAGACTGAAATGAAAGAACATGATATGCATGGATTGCTTTCATGTCCTTATCTTGGCCAAGGACTAAACGCAGAACATCAAAAAGCTAAAAGAGAATGGGAACAGGAGCCATCATTATAGGAGGAATTTTCATGCTGATCAGCATATACGTCAGCAATAAACTAAAATTGAAATTTGCTTTTTATGCTAAGATTCATCTAAAAAATGGACTCAGCGGAAAAGAGATTGCGGAGAAGATGTTGGCTGACAATGGCATCACGGATGTGAAGGTAGTCAGCGTGAAAGGACGACTTACTGATCATTATAATCCTGCTAACAAAACCGTGAATCTAAGTGAGGTCGTATATGGAGAGCGCAATGCCTCAGCAGCTGCCGTGGCCTCACATGAATGCGGTCATGCAGTGCAACATGCTACGGGATATTCTTGGCTTACGATGCGCAGTAAATTAGTGCCAGTAGTGAGTGTTTCTTCTAAGTTCATGCAATGGGTCATACTCGCGGGATTTGCTATCGCGGCATACACAGACAATGTAATTGTGCTCGGAATTGGTATCTTGTTATTTGCAGTTACCACTTTGTTTTCCTTCATCACGCTTCCAGTGGAATATGATGCGAGTTACAGAGCATTGGCTTGGTTAGAAAACAAGAACATGGTCACAGCCGAGGAACATGATGGGGCAGAGGATGCCTTAAAATGGGCCGCAAGAACATACTTAGTGGCTGCACTGGGATCATTAGCCACACTGCTCTATTATATCTCACGCTTTAATTCAGCGCGTAGGTAATGAACTGATCTCCATTATTTTATTGTCAGTTACCTGCATTTGCATGAGAATCCTTGATTCCAAGGCAACGCTGGGCTCATCATTACGTCTATCCCACACAGGCATGTACCCATGTCGTAGCTGAGCTAGAGAGTAAGTGGTGTTGGAATGATTCGAACGAATAGAAAATTACTATGTCTGATAGGCTATATATACCTTTGCCTAGCGAGCTTTGCCCAAGAAAGCCTCGGGCTGAATCTCAGCAACTATTCCCCCGCTAATGCCGTCCAACTAAATCCAGCGCTTATCGCTGATTCTAGGACCATGATTGATATTCACTTGGCCGGTGGTAGCTTCTTTGGGGTGAATGACCACACTTATTTCGCAGGAAAGGGCCCCGGACTACTTCCCGCCTTGATGGGAAAACCCGTAGCTCCAATAGAATCAAGCAGCAAAGGACCACGAAGTGGATATATCGATGCCGCAGTTGATGGGCCAGGACTCTTCATGGTGCTGGGCCGCAACTCTGTTGGAATCTCTACCCGGTATCGCGCTATGTTTCGAGGAGAAAATGTGTCCAATGAACTATCCCAATTCATTCATCATGGATTCCGGCATTGGTCGCTCTATGATAAACCTTTGCAAGCCTCGGATATGACCCTAAGCTTCATGACATGGGGAGAGGTAAATCTTTCCTATGCCTATATGCTTGATGTGACAGATGATCATCATGTCAATGTAGGCCTCACTGTGAAGCGACTTTTTGGCCAAGATCATTTGGGCTTTAGAGCGGGAAGCATGGACTATATGTTCACTTCAGATAACCTATATATTGAGAATCTGGATGGAGGCTATGCCTTGGGTTCAGATAAAGTGGGATTAGGAAATGGCTTCGCGATGGATGTGGGTCTAATCTATCGAAAAACAATTAACGGCAAATCAGAGTATGTGCCGTATAGCGAGGATTGTCATTGCAAGAAAAGCCGCTATCGCTATCAGTTAGGCGTGTCCGTGCTCGATATGGGAAAGGTGAATTTTAAGCAAAACGCAGCTACCGTAGCCCTCATGGAAGCCTCTTCATTTTGGCCTGATTACATAGACACTGAGGTATCCAGTATTGATGAATTGAATCAATTATTGGAACAACGATTTGAAAGTGACCAGAACCAATTTAAACGAACCAACGAGAATAAAGTGGCACTTCCATCGGCCTTATCCGTTCAGTTCGAATATGACTTCAATACAGGGTTTCATCTGGGAGCTATCCTTCAAGAGCGAATTAAAAGAGGAGGCCTTTATGACCTCTGGCGAGCCAGATATGTGGGTATAGTTCCTCGCTACGAGAAGGAGAAATTCGAGCTGGCTGTGCCTATGAGTTTCTATGAATACCAGCGTCTGCAGATGGGCTTGGCTCTTAGGTATCAGTTCGTCAGCCTAGGTTCTGATGACCTCACACGACTCATTGCTGACAGGGATATGTACGGAGCAGATATCTACATGAACGTGCGTATCCCTATTTATAATTGGAGGGATTGTAACGCGACCAGCAGGAGAGCAATCAGGAAAGGGATATTGCCCTGTTGGGAGGGATAGTGTTGAGCGCAGTAGTTTGTTTCTAAGAAACGTGAATTCAGCCTTATTTAGGGAGGTGACCACTATGTTCGTTCGTTTCAATATACCGTAACACCTTATTCAATTCGGCCACGTCATCATCCTTGGAGAAGAAGACGAAATGATGGCCTTGATTTATTTATGGATGCTTTAAAGCACTCTTCAATAAAGCGAGAATATTAATCACTAATACATCCTCACCATTAATAAAGAAGAATTCAAAGCGTTCGCAAGCAAATAGATAGATGATGTTGCTGAGAAACTAGATCAACTTAAGACCAAGAAAGACGAAGTGTTTGATGATCTGAAAGTGAAATATGCAGAGACCATAGTAGATATCAACGAAAAGAAAGAACGTCTAAAAAACCAGGTTCAAAGCACTAAAACATTCATCAGAAGATAGTTGGGAAGACGTAAAAACGGCTTTTTTTAAGGCCAATGATTCGTTTAAAGAAGGGTTTTCTAAGATTTCCCAGATCTGGAAAAAAGAGAAGGACATACAGTCTTAAGCTTCTACATATGCACCTAGCTGTTCTTGACTGAAAGTTACAGCTAGCCTGTGCAGTTGACAGCTGAATAGGCAGGAACAATGTTCAGGATTTAACCTGAAGAATAACCAGCTTAAGCAAGGATGAACTTTCGAATTCCTACGAAGACGAGAATAAGTGATGAGTAGGCAATAAAGAAGGGTATGACAAAGTCATGGAGATTGAACACCAGCATGAACGCCATAATCAGAAGTTGAAATCCCAGTCCAAAGGAGGATGTCATGGTCATGAACCATTTGGGAAAGGGTTCACTATGCTGAGCATCCTTGTCTAAAAAATACATCACCTTGTCAAAGGGAATGTAGAGAACATCATAGATTCTGTATAAGA
>CALFHF010000214.1 GCA_937875855.1 uncultured Flavobacteriales bacterium | reverse complement strand
ATATTGATCCGCGATAGAACATCAGTCCAGAGTAAGATGAAGTTCTCTTATGGCATATCGTTCTTTTATAGAAAGTAGGGCCTTGTTATTATCTGGTCAGCGTTTATTTTATAGAGGCGCAATCAAGAACGGTGTACTACTTGGATTTTGACAAGGAAACAAACTGAAAGATGCAAAGGGGTATTTGAAAAAGGGTGACACTAAAAAAGTGTTTTATAAAATCTTCCAAAAGCTTGAAGACACAGACGCAATAGCCATTACAGAGTTTTTATATGAAGTACTAGTCCTAGATCAAAGCTTTAAGTGATGGTTCAGTCTAAATCAAATCCCTACTTTTCCTTTAACATTGTATACTGGCTTTTCATATAGCAAGGCCTAGTCCATATATACACCAGATTTTGAGCGACCTTCTACTCATATGTCCGCCTTTCACGCAGTTGAACACCCCCTACCCTGCGACCGCATACTTGAAAGGATTCCTAAATACAAAAGGAATCAAGAGCTTTCAAATGGACTTGGGAATAGAAGTTATTCTATCTCTCTTTTCTAATAAAGGGTTGAAAGACCTCTTCGAATATGCAAAACAGAATGACCTTATAAAGACTGAGAACGCTAAACGAATCCATGCGCTGAGCGCGATTTATCTCAAACAGATTGATCAAGTAATCCATTTTCTGCAGGGCAAAAATCAAAGTTTTACTAGGCAATTATGTGCTAATGGGTTCTTGCCTCAGGCGTCACGTTTTAACGAATTAGATAATCTGGATTGGGCTTTTGGCAGTATGGGCATTCAAGATAAAGCCAAGCACTTGGCCACCTTGTTTTTAGAAGACCTTTCTGATTTTATTATTGAAAGTGTAGATCCGCACTTCGGGTTTAGTAGATATGCAGAACGCTTGGGAATGAGCGCAAATACATTTGATGAATTAAATCAAGAGTTAAACGCTCTTCCCAGTTATATTGACTTAATCAGCCTTGGCATCCTTGAACGGAAATTAGCTAAGCACAAGCCTAAATTAGTATGCTTTACTGTTCCCTTCCCAGGAAACCTCTACAGTGCGTTCAGGGCTGCTCAATACATTAAGAAAACATATCCTGAAATCAGGATTGCCATGGGCGGTGGCTTCCCTAATACGGAACTTCGGGATCTGAATGACCCTCGTGTATTCGATTATTTTGATTTCATTTCTATTGATGATGGAGAGCTTCCCATCGAACTGCTGCATGAATATGTAATAAATGGAAATATAGACATAGCACTGAAGAGAACCTTTGTTCGTGAAGATGGAAAAGTGAAGTATCACAATTCATCTCCACGAAGTGATTATAAACAAAGGGAACTAGGATGCCCTGATTACAGCGACCTAAACTTGGAGCACTACATTTCAGTCATTGAAGTAGCAAATTCGATGCACAGTTTATGGAGTGATGGGCGATGGCTCAAGCTGACCATGGCACATGGCTGTTACTGGGGAAAGTGCACCTTCTGTGATATCTCCTTAGATTATATCAAGCTCTATGAACCCATAGCTGCTGGCCTCCTAGTGGATCGTATGGAAGAGATGATCAGCCAGACGGGAGAACGCGGATTCCATTTTGTGGATGAAGCTGCGCCACCCGCGCTCATGCGGTCATTGGCCTTAGAAATCATACGTAGAGGTTTAAACGTCACGTGGTGGACCAACATCCGATTTGAGAAGAGCTTTTCACGCAATCTATGCCGATTGCTCAGCGCATCAGGCTGCATAGCAGTTTCAGGAGGACTTGAAGTGGCTTCAGATAGACTGTTAGCCTTAATAGAAAAAGGAGTCACCGTGGAGCAGGTGGCGCAGGTCACACAGAACTTCACTGAGTCAGGAATCATGGTTCATGCATATCTGATGTATGGATATCCGACTCAGACAGTACAAGAGACCATAGATAGTCTTGAAATGGTACGGCAGCTCTTTGAATTAGGTGTTCTTCAATCTGGTTTCTGGCATCAATTTGCCCTCACAGCGCACAGTCCAGTTGGAATGAATCCAGAGAAATATGGTGTAACTCCTGTATTGAAAGAGATTCGATTTGCGAATAATGACATACAGTTTACTGATAAAACTGGCATAGATCATAATCGGTTTAGTGCTGGATTAAAAAAATCACTGTTCAATTACATGCATGGTATTGGCTTCGATTATCCGCTTCAATTCTGGTTCGAGGAAGACATTCCAAAAACACTCATTCGAAAAAATCAGCTTGAAAAGTCTCTTGAAAAATCAATTGACGCGAACGTAGAAGGCCATGCAAAAATAATCTGGTTAGGATCGAATCCTAACATTACAATCACTGCTAAGAAAGGTCAGGAAATATGGCATATGACTTTTTATGAAAAAACGAATCAGATAGAAATCAACATGGACCCGATACGAGGAAGATGGCTTCAAGAACTATTTGAAAAAACCAATCCCCGTGAAAAGAAACTCATGAGCTTGGCTGCTGTCAGAGCATCCTATGAATCTGAATTCGGTGATTTCGAAGATTTCTGGAAGTCCGAAAAGATGGAACTCCTGAGGGAATTAGGTCTATTAATACTCTAGTTTAGTTCTCATAGGACAAGTATTGCTTTAATACCTTTGCAAAAAAAGAAGTTTTGATAGAAATAGGAAGATTCAATGAACTAGAGATTCTCAGGCTGACCAGTGTAGGTTTGTACCTAGGAGATGAATCAGGCGAGGATATCTTGCTTCCGAATAAGTATTGCCCTGAGACCTATGAGATAGGCGATATGATAGAGGTCTTCGTCTATAGAGATTACGATGAACGTAAAATTGCTACGAACATCATTCCTAAAATCTTCTTGCATGAATTCGCCTTGCTGGAGTGCGTTACGGTATCTGAATTCGGTGCATTTCTAGACTGGGGCATGGAGAAACACCTCATGGTTCCATTTAGGGAGCAAAGGAAAAAACTAGAAGAAGGCCGCTGGTATGTGGTCTATCTTGACATAGATGAGAAGACAGACCGCTTGTATGCCAGCAACAAATTGAATAGATTCCTACAAAATGAGGAACTGACAGTAGAGCTAAATCAGGAAGTGGGGCTAGTAGTGATGTCACAGAGTCCTATGGGGTATACTGTTATTGTAGAACATGAGCATAAAGGTCTTGTTTATGATAATGAAGTCTTCACGGAACTCAATGTAGGGGACGTAATCACTGGCTATGTGCGAGCAATACGCGAGGACAACAAATTAGATATCTCCTTACATCCTATAGGATATGTGAATGCCAAGGATCATAACTGTGAGATTATCTATGAAGAACTTAGGGTTCATAGTGGATTCCTTCCTTTGACAGATAAGAGCAGCCCTCAAGTCATCTCTGAATACTTCGGCATCAGT
>CALFHF010000213.1 GCA_937875855.1 uncultured Flavobacteriales bacterium | reverse complement strand
AATCACAGATCTCAATGCATCCATATCACACAAGTCAATCTGAGCATGGTCCACTGATCTACCAGAAATATTTTTCACCCTATCATAAGATTCAGGACTAGAATTGATGTAATTGTCAATACTTAGGACTTCCCAGTCTGTATGCTGAAAAATTTCCAGAATGGTGTGAGAGCCAATATATCCAGCACCTCCAGTGACAAGTATTTTCATGGGACTAATGTAAGGTCTGAAATCAAGAGAAGGAACATTGAGGAGCAAGAAATGAAGAGCCGAGCTAAATCAGGAAGCAATAGGCTGGTTAGATGCGACACGTTCGAAGAAATCGACCATTTCTTTGATGAAGTGACTTCTGTCAAATTGGGATCTTCCTGCCATAGCATTTTGGGAAAGTTCATGAAGTAGATCTCGATTCTTAAATAATCGAAGCATTGCCTCTTTTAATTGGGAGACATCGTTTTTCTTGAGAAGAAGTCCATTCTTATTGTGAAGGACAACTTCATTACAGCCTCTAGAGTCAGCGGTAATTACAGGAATCCCCATGGCTAGCGATTCCATGAGGTTTACAGGCATGCCTTCTCGCACGCTCGGGAATACATTGACATCAGCAACGAGGAGATAGTCGCTGACATTTTCTTTCCAACCCACATTTATAACCCCAGGACATTTTCGCATTTCTTCCTCTTCATTGGGGCTTAGGTTTGTTGTGTGAATGTTGTCCTTAGCGCCAACAAGAATCAGTTTCATGTTCTTATGGTCTCCATAGAGCGAGAGAAAAGCCCTGATGAGTTTGTCAAAGCCCTTGAAATGCACTTGACGACCCACAAATATGAAGACAAAGTCTCCTTTCCTTACGCCAAGCCGTCTGTGGAACATTTCATCGCGCTCCATGGGGATAAGAGACCGGTCAAATTTCTCGAGATCACAGCCGAGTCCAAATGAATTAAGGACGGTAATTTTTTCAGCAGGAACGTAATTACTTAAGGCTCTTTTATCAGTTTGATTCAAGAGAATAATGGAGTCCATCTTCTTCGCTGCCCATCGCTCTGCCGAACCAATAGCTAGCTTTCTCCAACCAGTAAGAATAGGGAAGGCTAATCCATGAATCATGGCTGAAGTGAGTGGCCAATGGGGTTCTTTCGCTATAGCTGTTGTAAACATGGCAGCGGAGAAATGCACATTAATGATATCTGGTTGAACACGATTAACGATAACTCTGAGTTGACGAGCTGCAATCAAATGTTTGTTCCATTCAAATCCTCTTGGGAACTCAAGTTCAACTAGCTCCCCGTAAACAGGTCTGTCATAACAGTCAATTTTGGAAATATGGTGAGTAGAGGTAGCGAGATAAACCTGGTGTGACTGTTCTTGCAGTTCCTTAGCCAAATCCTCCAGAAAAGTGAAGTAATTCGTGATGGATGGTATGATGAAGAGGTATTTCAAAAAGAGTTCTAAGGTTTGACTAGTGTTTACTTGCTGTGCAAAAGTATGCTATCACAAGGAAGTCAGCTCTAGATTGCGTAATTGAACGTTACACATGCTATTCAGTCTTTTTTCTCAGCACAATTTCATATCCAGTAGCGGTGAGATCCTTTATGGAATGTCCATTGAAGTCAGATCAGGGAGTCATTTTATTGAATTCTTCTAATATGTTGTTTTGTAGGTGATAAACAGGTTCTTTAACCAATTCAAAACCTGATTTATTAATTATATCCATGTATTCAGAATACCGGAGCCTAATCTGATAATGTAAGTCAGGAGTATGCTTTTTCCATTTCCGTTTAGAGTATTTAAGGAGATTATAGATGCCTAGCTATTGGTCAAAGTAAGACTAATGGTCCTTAAAGTCAGTTAATAATTAAAGAGTATCACTAGGATTTAAGAATCCGCTCGCATTCAGTCAAGATAGAAAGTATATCCAAGGGAGGGATGTGTTCCAAAGTCGAAGACATGAAAGCATAGGTGTTGTCTTTAAATCCTGTTCGCCTCGGGTCTAAAGGTGAGAAGTAGTGAATCC
>CALFHF010000212.1 GCA_937875855.1 uncultured Flavobacteriales bacterium | reverse complement strand
CCGTGTGGCGGCCTATTTCATAGCAGCTGGTGCTGTGTTTGATTTATTGGATGGCATGGTAGCCAGAATGCTGGGCGTGAGTTCTGAGATTGGAAAACAACTCGATAGCTTGGCTGATATGGTCACGTTTGGGCTCGCTCCTGCGTTGATCGCCCGTGAACTCGTTCTGGTTTCACTGTACATGCAGAACGGTGATTTACAACTTGTAGGCATGGATAGAGCACTTCCATTCTTGACCTTTATCCTAGTGATATGTTCGGCTCTTCGCTTGGCCAAGTTCAATATAGATGAGGATCAGAAGGTGGATTTCAAAGGACTTCCCACTCCGGCCAATGCACTTTTCTGGCTGAGCATACCTCTTGGAGTAGAGTTGTCCAATGTACCCGATGGGCCTTTGAGTGTGTTGATGAATCCTTACATATTATCTGCGCTCTGCGTGATTTTCGGGCTGCTGCTGGTAAGCCGTATTACGCTCTTTTCCATGAAATTCGATAGGGAAGATAAGAGCCGTCAGAAGTGGCAGCTTATCTTGCTAGTAAGTGCTGTGCTGCTCTTCGCCTTCCTGCGCGCAGGTGCTATCCCGCTGATCATCGCATTATACCTACTTTTGTCCATCATAAGAAACAGCCTTAACAGACATGAAATTCAAAGCTGAAATAGATATTATGCCGCAAGAAGCTTTGCTGGATCCACAAGGGAAGGCAGTAAGTTCTAATATGGATAAGCTCGGCCTTTCCATGATAGATAATGTGCGCATAGGAAAACACATCACCCTAGAGATAGATGCCGTTGACGAAGCGCAGGCTAAAGTGAAAGTGGATGAAGCATGTAAGCGCCTCTTAGTGAATCAGATCATGGAGGACTATCGCTTCGAGCTAAAGTCCATCTAATCTTTTCTTTCTCATTCTTGTAAGTCAAGCTTTTAATCATGGGACTCCTAATTCTCTTACTGTTCCTCACTGCGCCTATCCTCATCGGGATATTCTTATATAACAACCTGATAGACAGGAAGAACCGCGTAGAACAAGCCGAGAGCGATATAGATGTTCAGCTCAAGAAACGCTTCGAACTTATACCTAATTTGGTAGAGACGGTGAAGGCCTATATGAAGCATGAGCGCGAGACCTTAGTGCACTCACAGAGCTACGTACACGCTACCAAGGAGGCGGAATGAGCATGTCAGAGCAGCAAGAATTAGCGGGCCAAGT
>CALFHF010000211.1 GCA_937875855.1 uncultured Flavobacteriales bacterium | reverse complement strand
CGCAGGAAGCTTGCTTCCTTCCCTTGGAAGATATTTCATCAAGGTCTGAATATCGATGTTCCTACTTTTCTCAATAACCGACATCTGCTCCGTCAAATTCTTCAACTGACGAATATTTCCTGGCCAATCATGCAGCGCCATATAGCGCTGTGATTCTTCATCTAAGAAAATAGGAGGCATGCGATATTTGTCAGAGAAGTCCACTGCGAATTTTCTGAAGATCAACAGAATGTCCTCTTTTCTTTTTCTCAATGGCGGCAGAAGGATGGGCACCGTATTCAATCTATAGTACAGATCCTCTCTGAATTTGCCTCTCTCTATCTCTGTTTGAAGATCTTTATTAGTAGCAGCTACTATACGCACATCCGTCTTGAGGATTTTTGAAGACCCCACTTTGATGAACTCACCAGTCTCTAATACGCGAAGCAGTCGAACCTGTGTCTGTAGCGGCATTTCAGCAATCTCATCCAAGAATACTGTACCACCATCTGCCACCTCGAAATATCCTTTTCTGCTTTCCGAAGCACCTGTGAATGATCCTTTCTCATGCCCGAAAAATTCAGAGTCTATAGTACCTTCAGGTATCGCACCACAGTTCACCGCTATGTACTTGTTATGTTTCCTGTGACTCAAGTTATGAATGATTTGAGGCATCACCTCCTTTCCTGTTCCACTTTCACCATTGATTAATACGGAAATATCCGTAGGAGCAACTTGCACAGCCACTTCTATAGCTCTGTTCAAGGCCGGGCTATTGCCTATAATCGCAAATCTCTGTTTTACTGATTGAATCTCCATACTACTTCACTATCGTTCCTATCAATGTTCCTCCTGTACAATCAGTGATGTGCACATTTACATACTCTCCTGCTGAATATTCTTCCCTATCGAAAACTACCACCATATTCTCAGTATTTCTGCCGTAAAATTGTTCTGTAGAGCGCTTAGACTCCCCCTCTATCAGCACTTTACACGTCTCACCTACCATCGCTTGATTTAACTCCTGACTGTGTTCTCGTTGAAGCCTAATAATCTCAGCTAGTCTGCGCTTTTTAGTCTCTTCAGGAATATCATCTTCGAACTTTCTTTCAGCCAAGGTCTTAGGTCGTTCGCTGTAGGTATACATATAAGCAAAATGGAACTTGACCTCTTTCAACAAACTCAAGGTATCCTTATGATCATCTTCGCTTTCACCACAGAACCCTGTAATGATATCAGTAGATATACCCGCGCTAGGTAGATGTGTTTTAATGGCCTTGATTCTATCAAGATACCATTCACGTGAATAGCCTCTGTTCATCCGTTTCAATACTTCCGTATTTCCAGACTGAACAGGTAAATGCACATAATCGCATATATTCTCTTGGCTCGCCATGACCCTTAAGACTTTGTCAGACATATCCTTCGGATGCGAAGTAGAAAATCGTACCCGTAACAAAGGATCTACTTCAGCGACCATAGAAAGTAGATCAGCAAAATCAGCAGCAGCCTTTTCAGCATCCACTTTTTTCTCATCGCGGGTGAGATTCCATCGATAGGAATCCACATTCTGCCCAAGCAGCGTAACCTCTCTATATCCTTGTTCAAAGAGATACTTAGCTTCATGAACTATAGTCTCAGGATCACGACTGCGCTCACGTCCTCGTGTGAAGGGAACTACACAGAAACTGCACATGTTATCACATCCGCGCATGATAGAGATGTATGCCGTAACGCCATTTGAGTTCAGTCGAATTGGGCTAACATCGGCATACGTCTCTTCTCTAGAGAGCAACACATTCACGGCACGAGTACCATCTTCTGCTTGACCGACCAAAGAAGGTAAATCACGGTATGCATCAGGCCCAACAACCAGATCCACGACTTTCTCTTCTTCGAGTAATTGTGATTTCAGCCGTTCAGCCATACAGCCTAAAATGCCGATTACCATTCCTGGTTTATGTCTCTTGATGGAATTAAAATACTCTATTCGCTTACGCACTCTTACTTCAGCGTTATCTCTTATAGAGCAGGTGTTCAGTAGAACAACGTCAGCCTGAGAATCATCTTGAGTGGTCACATAACCAGCGTCTTGAAGAATAGACGCCACAATTTCAGAATCGGCAAAGTTCATGGCGCAGCCGTAACTTTCAAGGAACAATTTTTTGCCCACCGAACCTGAAGGGATGTTCATTACTTCGCCTTGCCTTTCCTCTATGATCTCTTTCTCCATCTTAATTACGCCCCTATCCCTAAAAGATGGGGCTGCAAAGGTAGTGGATCTATGCCATTATATGACAATGTGTCAGCCCCTTCTTTACTTAAATA
>CALFHF010000210.1 GCA_937875855.1 uncultured Flavobacteriales bacterium | reverse complement strand
AATGGCTGATGTTGAACGTAGAAAAGTTTATGGAGGCTTGCTTGGAGACTTGAAAGAGGCTAACGATTTTGTGAACCCGTATTCATTGGCTAGAGGAATGTTTATTGACTATGTCTATTACGGACCTGAGATTATCCGCTTTGCGAATAGGTTTGATGAATTGGCCGAGGATTATGAGAAATTGAAAGAGGAAGGTCAATTGGCCGAAGTTATTGAGGACCTTAAAAAACGGATTGAATCGCATTTCAAGGACTATGACCTTGACACAGATAAAGCTGTGTTCAACGCATTGACAGAAATTTATTTAGAAGAACTTCCTTTAAACCTTCAACCTGATTTCTTCAAGACTAAATACACATCCAAGTATAGGTCTAGCATTACCTATTTGTCTGACAAGATGTTTGGAGTTTCCATTTTTAGCACAGAGAAGAAGGCTCTGGCCTTTATTGATGGGTTTAATGAAAGGAGCATCAATGCACTCGACAAAGACCCAGCATGGCTTATGATGAAAAGCATTTATAGGAATTACAGGAGTGACATAACGCCTAATTATTCTCAAGGGAATAACCGCATTGAAGAATTGATGGCCATATATGTGAAAGCACAACAGGAAATGGAACCAAATAAAAATTTCTGGGCTGACGCGAACAGCACCTTAAGATTGACATATGGAAAACTGGAAGGATCTAGACCAAGAGATGGGGTAGAATATCTTCCGTTCACCACCTTGGGAGGAGTAATAGATAAATATGTTCCTGGGCATGCTGATTTCGATTTACCCCCGCGATTGATAGAACTATATAATGAGAAGGATTATGGTCAATATACCAACGCTCAGGGTCAGGTTCCTGTCTGTTTTACTGGAAGTAATCATACCACAGGAGGAAATTCTGGATCACCGGCATTGAATGCTGAGGGACATTTAATAGGATTGAATTTCGATAGAAGCTGGGAGAGCACGATGAGCGACATCATGTTTGATCCTGACCTGTGCAGAAATATCATGGTGGACATACGGTATGTACTTTTCATCATAGATAAATATGCCGGAGCTGAGCATCTGATTCGCGAGATGGATCTGATTTCAAATACCAAATAAGCACTGAATGATTATGTGGAAAGAAGAGAATGATTGCTTGGTCAAAGAGTTCAAGTTTCCTGATTTTAGGACAGCTTTTGCCTTCATGACGCGTGTTGCTTTTGAAGCAGAAGCTATGAATCATCATCCTGACTGGTGTAATGTTTATAACCGAGTGACTATTCGTTTAAACACACATGATGCGGCAGGTAAGGTAACTGAGAAGGACCATTCCTTGGCCAAGAGAATAGATGGAATAATAACTCCATAAAAAAAGCCCCAGAATGCTGGGGCTTTTTAATTTCATTATGGTTTCAGAGCTTACTCTCCGCTAGCTAATACTTGCACTTCGGCTGTAATCTTCAACTTAGTCTGCTCAGGCTCCGTATTAGAAGTCAAGGTTACATACTTAGTCTGTATATCTTTTTGCTTACCAGGCTTGTATACTACTTTAATCTCACCTTCATCACCAGGAGCGATAGGCTCCTTAGGATACTCAGGTACGGTGCATCCGCAAGAACCTTTCGCGTCATAAATGATAAGAGGCTTAGTTCCAGAGTTTGTGAATTTGAAGACTTTCGTATTCTCAGTATCTTGATTTATTTTGCCGAAATCATGATCCTGCTGAGCGAAGGTCATGATTGTCTTAGGATCATTCCTCTGTAATGATTCGGTTCCGTTGCCATCTAAAGTATTAGCGCCAGGAACATCCTCACTGCTCACATTAGCTGGAGTAGCAGATGCAACAACTTCAGCCTTCTGGGCAGCTGTATCGCCTTTACCTCCTAGAAAATAACCACCTGCGATAAGTCCTACCGCGATGACGGTCATCAGACCGATCTTTACATTGTTGTTCATGTTCTTATTAATTTTTAGCGCGGTAAAGATAATAAATGTCAGTGTAGCATGTGAACATTAACACATTATTGACAAAAAAATCAACGATTCTGAGCCAAGTTCATTCGCTTGAAAGATCCGTCATTCATAACTTCCAAGGCCCTTTGATAAGCAGGTAGGATAGGATTGATTACTTCGTAAAAAGCTTCTTGGTCGAAGAGGTTTCTCGCAACAAGTGCTTTAAACCTAGTATCAAACCAGAGTTTAGAATGGAGATAACCTTCCTCATCATAGGCTACTTCCTCTTTAGTCGCAAATTCAAAGAAATCTTCCTTCAATGGTCCAGAAAAATTATATTCTTTTAAGAAGGTAATTACATCTGGATAGCTTTTAGTCAAGGTCTTTCGCTCCTTGTTTACATATTCCAGTACGAAGGAGTTCATAAGCCCTTTGCGGATGATAGAACTGTAATAGTCAGAAGTAGCTGTGGTGTCTAGAGCGACAAATATGTCAGGGATGATACCTCCACCGCCATAAACAGTTCTTTTATTGAGCTTAGTGAAGTACTGTACTGAATCAGACACGAAAAGCATGTGTTCATCAGTCAATTCACCATGCTCCAAGCGTTCATATTTTTCTTTCTGATAGGCTTCTTTTCCATCTTCATAGGGCTTCTGGATGCATCTTCCCGTAGGCGTGAAGTATTCCTGTGTGGTCAATCTTACGGCTCCGCCATTAGGCAAGGAGACAGGCTTTTGAACCAATCCTTTTCCAAATGACCTTCTCCCAATGATCATTCCTCTGTCCCAGTCTTGTATCGCACCAGAAACTATTTCGCTTGCTGAAGCAGATCCTTCATCAATCAATACGACCAATTTCCCTTTCTCATAACCACCTCTTGACGTAGCAAAAGTCTCATCCTTTGGGAAAGCTCTTCCTTCTGTAAAGACAATCAATTGATCAGTACTTAAAAATTCATCAGCGATATCAATGGCACTCCTTAGATATCCTCCACCATTTCCCTGAAGATCAAGGATAAGGTTCTCCATGCCATTCATTTTCAATTCGACTAGGGCATCTCGGAATTCCTGAATAGTGGTTGAAGCAAAACGGTTTATCTTGATGTAGCCTGTAATAGGATCAGCCATATATGAAGCATCTATGCTATAGATTGGAATCTTATCACGTGTGATAAGGAAATCAAGAGGGTTCTTAGCACCTCTTCTTACGATGGCGACATTTACTTGAGTTCCACGCGGACCTTTCAGCAATCTCATAACATCACTATTCTTCACGCCTACTCCAGCTACATTCTCTCCTTCTACTTCTACAATGCGGTCGCCAGCTTGGATCCCTACTTTTTCAGAAGGTCCTCCTGAAATAGGAGAGACCACAAGAATGGTGTCTTTAAGAATATTGAACTGAATGCCTACGCCATCGAAGTTCCCTATGAGCGGCTCGTTCATTTCAGCGAGTTCTTCGGCCGGGATGTACACGGAGTGCGGATCTAGGTTTTCTAGCATACTCACCATTGCACCTTCTATAAGTGCTTTGCGGTCTACTGAATCCACATAAATCTCATTGATATAATCTACAAGAGCCGAGAAGCTTTGCAGCTGTAAGCCTACATCATTATGTGATTGTGATTTTCCAGCCACCAGAGTAAGCATGGTTATCGCTATTATGAGGGTCTTTTTCATCTCGTGTAGTGTTTCTATTGAATATCTGGGAGCTTTACGCTTACATCTGCAATACGAATTCTGCTGCTTTTTGTTCTCAGGATATGTTGAACGGCAGTTTAATTCTCCTTGCTACCTATGGTTCGCTTGGTTTCTTCTTTCTTCTTTTTCCATTTAAGGAGGATGGATTCTAGACCTTCACTCGGTCTCTTCCCATCGTAATCATATATCAGGCCATTCTCATCTATAAGCACATAGAACGGGAGGCTATTTACCTTGTAACTTTCTTTAATCAAAGGATCGCTAATTCCTAGAAGATGATGAACATGCTTATCTCTCTTCACAATACTAGGAATATCCTCCAGATCATCCATATTCATACTTATGAAATAGAAGTCATTCTTATGGGTGTTGCTCAATAGGTCGAAGAGTACCTGTTCGCTTTGACAGTCACTGCACCATGAGGCCCAGAATTGAATAATGATAGGCCTTCCTGAAAGTCCTTCTATGCTAATCCGGTCATTGAACTGATCATATAAAGAAAAGGAATAGGCAGGAAATCCTTTCTCATTAGAATTGAGCACATGCAGCAGGTCAAGGGCAACTTTGGATGCAGCTTCACTCTTTGACTCTTTTCCAATGGATGCCAAGATATCGGCCAGTTTATCTTTTTCCATGCTCTTGTTTCCCCATACCTCAGCTATGGCCATACTCAATACGATATCCCTTCGTACTTCAGTTTCCATGAAATCATCTTTTGAAACTAATTCACAGAGACGGGTATAGCTTCCAAGGTCATTCAATACTTCACCTAATTCTTCATTTCCATAAGATTGAGCATGTCTTAAGAAGTAATACCGATAGAACTTCTTCTGCAGCTCGGTCTGAGCTCGGTGCTGAGCTTGAAAACTCCGAGGAGCAATAAATCTATCAAAGAAATCTCGAGGGTCCATCTTGCTGTTGAGCATCATGTCACCGAGAACTGCGGTTCGATATGATTTAAAATAGGGAAGATCGAATTCAACATACATAGTATCCATATTCAAAGCGAACTGCTCCATCTTATCAAGTAACTGTTCAATATTCCCTTTAACAGCTTTGCGCGCTACATGGCCTAAGGAGTCCGCTAGGTCTTGTTTATTTGTAGGCGCGAACATGCGCTGGAGAAGTTCATAATTCTGGGTGAAGAACCCTTCGTAGCGATAATTAAAATCAATGATCAGGGAGTTGATATCACTAAGTTCAAGCTCTTCAAAGATAAGCTCGGTCTCAGCCTTATCATTGAACGTCACAGATGTTCCAACTTCAGGAGAAAGGAAAGAGATACGGTAATTTGTCTGTGGTTCCAGGTACATATAGGCCGTGACATGATCACAACGTATGCCTATGTAAGTAATTTCAGCACAAGGAATCTCCAAGTCGAAACTGCCATTTTCATCTACAACATCAGAGGTTAGCCACTGCTTGCGCTCGCTGACGAAGTCTGTATAGGAAAAAACAGAGATTACTTTAAGTGCATAATCAGGAGCAGAGCCATGGACATGACTTGTTTTCTGAGCCTGAAGCAGCCCAGTGAATAGACAGAAAGTGAAAAGAATGATCGGATATTTCTTCCAGTTCATGTGAATGGGTGTACAAAAGGCATGCCCTCAGGAAGGAACGGCCTGATATCGCCCTTATTGCGAAGTATCTCACGAAGAATAGAAGAACTTATTCCTACCAACTCAGGAGAGGTAAGTAAGAAAACAGTCTCTAATTCTGGACTCATGCTACCATTCATGATAGCTATGCTCTTTTCGTAAGAAAAATCCTTGCTATCTCTCAATCCTCGGAGGATGTATGAAGCTTCATGTTTCTCGCAGAAATCAACAGTTAAGCCCTCAAGTTCCATGACCTTTAAGCGATTCACATCTCGAAAAAGCTCCTGGATCATCGACATACGGTCCTTAAGGCTGAACATCGCATTCTTACTGGTGTTGGTACCAACGGCTACGATAACTTCATCGAATAGAGCTAGCCCTTTTCTTACCACATGTTCATGGCCTCGTGTAAATGGATCGAAGGACCCTGGGAAAACAGCGCGTTTCATGACTGGGAATTTTTGAAGAACGTAAAATTCACGGCTCCATATTTTCTATGTTCCTCAAAGTGAGGGTGTTTACCAAAGGTAGCCCTTTCATGATGTTCTAGAATGAGTCGTCCATCAGGTTTCAACAGGCCATGTTGAAAGATGAGGTCAGGAATTTCTAATAGTTCTGGAAGGTCAAAGGGAGGATCCGCAAAGATGATGTCGAAGCTCCCAGAACAGGTCTTAATAAACTTGAAAACATCAGATCTTATGCTCTGCAGGTCGTCCCAACCTATCTGTTCAAGAATCTTTACTCTGTAGCGCTGAGAACCTGGTGAGATATCTACCATGACACCGCTTTGGGCACCACGTGACATGAACTCGAAGCTGATTCCGCCAGTTCCTGCGAAAAGATCCAAGAAATGTATTCCATCTAAAGCTATTCTATGCTGAAGGATATTGAACAGACTCTCTTTAGCGAAATCAGTAGTAGGTCTGAGGTCTAATTTATCGAAGGAAGGGAGAACCTTTCCTCTTCTTGATCCTCCTATGATACGCACAGCTGATGTTTTGAAAGAAGGGCTGTGATGCCAGCTTCTTGAGTAGACTCCATGCTGGCCATGGAAGGACAATATCCTTGGAGCAACTCCTCTGTTGCTTTAAGGTCAAATCCACTTCCAGTCAACACTAATTCACTGCTTTTATAATCCATTCCAAGGCTATCCATACTATGAAGTATGTAATACAAGGTGTCAGTGGGGCCTTGAGTTCTGAATGTATTGAATAATTCTAAAGATTTTCCTCTATAGGCCATAAGGAAAAGGACTTTCCCTTCCACATGAGCTCTAATGTGATCAGCTCCTTTGAAGCTCAATTTTAATTCTTCACACTGAAGAAGAAGTTCGGCAAGGTGATGAATCTCAGCTTGTGGAAAACTGAATGAGATCTGATGTTTTAACTCTTCTTTCAGACTAAAAATAAGATGAGAGCTCAGATGCTCCATACGATGTGCGATGCACCGTTGAGGGTCGTTGCCATGAATAATACGCATGAAATAAATGGCATCTTCCTCCTGAAATAAGGACGAAGGAACAAGGCTAACCTCAGAATGACTTAGGAAAAAGGTAACGTCAGGTAGATCTTTCCCTTTTTCATTGAAGCTGTCAAGAAATGAATTGAATTCATTAAGAGGTAATTGCATCAAGCTAATGCAGTTTCCAGAGCCTAAATCGAATAGACAGGAAGAGAAGCCTTCTTTAGATAAGGAGACGACAAGGCGCGTTTGTTCGACCCGAGTAGCCTTTAAGGCATTAAGATGATCTTCAATCTTCTTTCCAGTTACCATTCAAATGGGCATCATCCAATGAACCAATCGTGAGGGCTTCGCCAGCAAATGGCTCAGGATCTTTTATATAAATGACTTGTTTATCAACACCACCAATATTCTTAGAAGTAGCTTGAGCTAGAAATTTCTTTCCAGAACTAGGAGCAAAGGCCATTTTATCTACGAAAAAAGGAAATTTTCTTGCACTTAGAGCCATACTGTTCGTGAATTGCGCTTCCATGACAGCGATATAGACAGTGTCACGTACAATCAATCCAGCTTTTTTCGCTTGGGCATCAGTCATGCCTTCTGGCATTTTCACAATCAGGCCTAACTCACGTGCTTTTTCTTCAGACCCAATGGAATCAGGAATTGCACCTATCTTCTTCATTTGCGGAAGCTTACCAGTCTTAACGAAAGCAACCAATTCATCTAAATCTTGTGTGTAGCGATTATTGACTTTATAAAATGCTTCTTCGGCAGAACGAAGATCTTTCAGTGCTTGAACTGTTTTAGATTGTATCAATGTCGCTTTTTCTCGATAAGCAATCTCATCGCCTATGGAATCATAGTTAGCCTTAATCATGAAAACTGCACCTATCGCGAAAAGAACACTGATTGCTATTCTTAGTGGTTTGTTAACCATGTCAAGCAGATAGAGTAAAGAAACGATGCCGACAATCAAGATGGCAGAAGCTCCCATCATCACTAAGCCATTCTGTGAATTATCACCTGTGGCAGCAATCAATAGTCCGAGGCCTCCTACAATGCACATGGCTGGAAACCAGAACTTCAAGATACCTTTCAATTTTTTTTCCATTTCTTTATTAGTCTATGATGCACAAAACTACAATTTAGTTTGAATGAAATGAGGAGATTCGGCCATGTCTAAGCACGAACTGAAAACAAGATGATAATCCCAGCAGGAGCAAGCAGGGTTGAATACTTCAGAAGATCATTGGAACAAGGGCTTCCCTTTGAACCCACAAATGGTCAGTCTGAGGCTATCTATGCATTGTCCAGATTCTTGGATAGTAAAAAGGAGAAATGTTGTTTCCTATTGAAAGGCTATGCGGGAACAGGAAAGACCAGCTTAATGAAATCCATGGTTGAATTCCTAGAAAGTGAATCAGTTCCCTATAAGTGTCTAGCCCCCACTGGAAGAGCAGCCAAAGTTCTATCTTCTTACACAGGCCGTAGAGCATTCACTATACATAAGCACATATACAAGCGCGTGCTCGATACCAATACTGGAAAGAGTATTTTCATGATGAATCCTAACCGCAGAAAAGGGATGGTTTTCATTGTGGATGAGGCGTCCATGATAGCTGATGGATCCAGTTTGCTAGGAAATGACCTTCTGGAGGATTTACTAGAGCATGTTTATGCGGCTCCAGGATGCCGATTGCTCTTGATAGGTGATGAAGCACAATTACCTCCGGTTCACCTAGATAGAAGCCCTGCTATGGATGCAGATCTCTTGGCAGAGCGCTATGACTTGGTCATTGCGGAGCGACACTTAACTGAAGTGGTTCGACAGGCCACAGATTCAGGTATTTTAGAATACGCCACAGAGATTCGTAAGAGGATCGAAGAAGAAACGCCCTCAGTGCAATCCATTCCTATACCAGCTGCCGATGATATCTCCTATTTGTCGCCTATAGACCTTCCTGATCTCTTACAAAGTTGCTATGATAAATATGGCTTAGAGGGGGTCAAAGTAATCTGCCGTTCCAATAAGGATGCGAACTCCTTCAACCATCAAATCAGGAACAGAGTATTCTATCATGATGAGAAACTATCAGCGGGAGAGATGTTGATGGTGGTGCGTAATAACTACCTATGGATGGGAGAGGGGGTTGATGTTCCATTCATTGCGAATGGAGAGATGGCCGAACTCATGTATATGAGCAATAATCAGGACTTGTATGAAGGGGAATTCGCTGATGCAGGGTTGCGTTTCGTAGATCAAGAAGGAGAACCTGTGATTGATTGTAAGCTTATGATAGAAGTCCTAGACGCCACAGGGCCTAGTATCAGTGAAGAGAGGAGCAAGTTCATTTATCACGCGGTGCGAGAAGACCTAAGTCATGAATATTCGGGTTCAGAACTACGAAGTGCCATGCGTAAAGATCCGTATTACAATGCATTGCAAGTGAAATATGGCTACGCGGTCACCTGTCACAAAGCCCAAGGTGGACAATGGCCTGTCGTCATCATATACGGAGGCTATCTCACTGAGGAGATGATAGATAGAGGATATTGGAGGTGGCTATATACTGCGGTGACCAGAGCGACTACACAGCTCTATATCATCCAATAAAATTACTTTTTAGACGTTGCTATCTGACGAGCATATTCTTCATTGAGCCCTTCAATAACTGCACGGGTGATGTCTAAAGCTTCATTGCCATAAAGTACTTGACCTCCCACTTGAAATCCAAGGATATAATCATATCCATACTCTTCATTATACTTTTTCAAGTGGTCGCTGATACGGGTATTCAATTCGTTTTGAAGCGATGATTCCAAGGTCAATAGGTCATCAGTCAATTGCTGCTGGTAGTTCTCTATGCTCTCTTGCAATTGTTCAAGTTCTTCTTGCGCTGCCGCCAGTTGGGATTCGGTCATGCTATAGGCCTTCTGATTCAATTCCTCGAAACGCGCCTGAGCCTTAGTCATCTTTCCTTTCAGCTTTATCTCTAGATTCTTCTCCTCTTTCATGAGATGATCTTTCTTGTCAGATAGGAACTTGTATTGCAGATTCAATGAATCCACGTTTATATAGGCAATCCTTCCTTCAGATACAAAGGCAGTAGAATCTGCCTCGCTGGTCTTATTTTTATTATGATGCTCAATGGACTCAGCAACACCGGAAGGACGAGAGATAAAGAGATAAGCAACAGCTAGAAGTAGGAACACATTAGATCCGATAAGCAATTTCTGCATTGGGGAATTTTTAGGGCAGTAAAAGTAATATTCTCTTAAAGGCTCATGGAGTCTTTGAATTTAGACGCCTGTCTGCGAGAAACTTCTATTTCTGTTCCATCTTTCAAGGTAACCATAAGGCCGCCATTGAACCAGTTCTCCACTTTGTCTATCCATTTTAGGTTTATGATAAAGCGCCTATTGGCCCTGAAAAATGTGCGGGGTTCAAGGATAGTTTCTAAGGTATTCAAGGAACGAAGTATCATAGGCTTATTGTTCTGAAAGAATACCCTTACGTAGTTTCCTTCAGATTGAAAGCGGCTCACTTCTTTAAGGCTCACGAACCAGCATTTATCACCATCCTTTAAGAAAATCTGATCATCTTGATCTAGTCTGTTCTTGCGTGTAAGGTCAGTTAGGGGGGTTAGTTCCTGTTCCTCTTCATTTAATCGATTCAAAGATTCTTCTAATCGCTCTGGATCCACAGGCTTCATAAGATAATCCATGGCGCTTACCTCGAAGGCTTTCAAGGCGTACTCGTCATGCGCTGTAACGAAGATTACTTTAGGTATATAATCCAGCTCCGTGAGCAATTGGAATCCATCTTTTCCGGGCATCTGTATATCTAGGAAAATGAGATCAGGATGAAGGGTCTCTATTTTTTTCTTGGCTTCATCTGCTGTGGAAGCTTCACCTATTACGTCTAGGTGGGCGTATTGCTCAAGGAGTGAGCTAAGTTCTTTACGGGCTAAGCGCTCGTCATCGATGACCATGACTCTCATAAACGGTTGGATTTAGGTAGTTTGAGTTCTGCTCTTACTTTATCGTCTGTGACTTGAAGGAGGTCTAGTTGAAACTCTTTGCCATAGATAAGGTCAAGCCGTCTTCTGATATTCTGCATGCCTATACCAGATGTGCTTTCGCTTGCTGTGTTGAGGGTTCCAGTGTTATCTATGGTAATGAGGATATGATTCTGAAAATTCTTGATGTGCAAGGCAATCTCACCCCCTTTGGCCAGTTTAGATATCCCATGTTTAATCCCATTCTCAACCAGCGTTTGTAAAGTCATGGGAGGAATGACAGCGTCCAATGCTTCTGGAGAGATATCATAACTGATAGTCAATCGTTCTTCATATCTGATTTTTTCTAGATCTAAGTGATCCATTACCAAGGATAGTTCATCTTTTATAGTGACCAGATTCCTTTTATCAGCCATAAGTGTACCGCGGAGAATGTTGGAAAGTTTGGTCACAGCAGCTTTGGCAAGCATAGGGTCTTCATCTACTAAAGCGCGTATGCTGTTCATTGCATTGAAGATGAAATGTGGGTTCAATTGAGACTTAAGAATGCTCATCTCCATCTCGCGCTGACTAGACTCTAGTCGAAGATTGTTAATCTCCTCTCGCTCATAATTCTTCAGATAATTATAAGCCAGATAGCAAGTAGACCATAGCATGAAGAGGATAAAGAAGTTCAAAATAAGCGCAGCCAAAGTCTCAAAAGGAGCTACCAACAGATTCCCGATACTCGGATAAAACAAATCCAAGATACTTGCCAGAATCAAGGAATAAATTAATCCGCTGATTAAGCTTCCTAAAACTACACAAGGAATCAATCTATAAAGCGGAAGTGCTACCCAGCCATTGCTCTGAAGAAAAGCTTTATACAGGTGAGAAAGCCCTATTCCCAATAAGATAATCAAGAAGAAAAGCTGCACTACTACAGCCATCTCAAAGCCTATATTGACATAGTTCCAGGCACTAAGAAGGAAGGAATAGAGCGACCATCCGCTGGCTTGGGCCAGCCAGTAGTAATTCTTATTATTTATTCTGGTCATCGCTCACAAAGATATTCCTTAACTATGCCATCGCTACAAGGCTACACAAACGGTCGGTCTAAGAGTTGAAAGGAAGAATTTTAAATGAACTATCTAGCTCATATTGCACTTTCAGGAGAAGACATGGAGGTCGCGGTGGGTAATTTCATGGGCGATGGAGTGAAAGGAGCCATTCCTGAAGGCTATCCATTAGGCATAAAAATAGGCTTGCATCTGCATCGCTTCATTGACCATCAAAGTGACACCCATCCTGAAAACCTAGCCATGCGTGTCGCCCTGCGAGAGAAATATTCCAAGTATGCAGGAGTGGTTCAGGACATGTACCATGATCATTTTCTGTCTCGTTATTGGGACGAGTTTCATCCGGTTCAATTGCAAGAATTTCTTCAAGGATTTTATCAAAGTGCAGAGCTTAATATTTCCCATTTACCAGCACGTCAGAGGCTTTTTTTTCTAGGGATGAGAGAAGGAGAATGGATGTTCAGTTATGGCAGTTTTTCAGGATTAGGAAGAGCTTTTCAGGGCTTGTCCACTCGTAATTCAACCGCTTTCATCATGAAAGATGGCGCTTCATACTTAGAAGAGCACTATGAAATTTATGAAAAAGGCTTTATGCAGTGGTATCCTATCTTGCTTGATTTGTGCGAAAAGGAACGGAAAACCTTGTTAAGAAATCTGTCGAATAGCCGCTAGGGTTAAAGATTAGGAGATTGATTCTATGTCCTATATTTGGAAAATCACTTTTGAACACATGAGAAAAAATCTAATACTTACCCTTTTGTTGATGAGTCCACTGCTTTTTCAAGCAGGAGTGATAGTGGTAGAAGGTGAATATCAGTTGAAGAATGTCTTTGTATTGAACGGAGAATCTCCATCAGGAGTTGGTTTCTGTGTATACGAAGTCACTGTGAATGGAGACATCACTGCTGATGAAATTAATTCTGATGCCTTTGAAATTGACCTATCCGTTTTCGGATTAGAATTAGGTGACCCCGTGGAATTGAGGATTAGTCATAAAGATG
>CALFHF010000209.1 GCA_937875855.1 uncultured Flavobacteriales bacterium | reverse complement strand
GTGTATACTGATTATAGTCTTATTCAATTCGGACAGAGCTAAAGGAATAGAAATAGTATTCGAAGTTCCTACGCATCCGGAGGAGCTGATCACTATCAAATAGTAATTAAGCCCTTGAGCATTGTTTAGCAAAAGACTACTGGCCGAAGCTCCAGTAATAGCAGAGCCATTCTCATACCATTGATAGCTTTCACCAGGTGTAGGAGTTGTCATGTAAAGTTCACTTCCGAATTGCTCGATGTCTACTAAAGGACTGCTGGCATCAGTCACATTCAAGAAAACTTCAGTAAGTAAGAAGTTCTGATATGGGCAGTGATTATCATACACATTGAACTGCAGGATGAGATTAGCTGCACTTGAAGGGCTAGTGCCACAGAATCGTAACCGGAAAGAATCAGTTTCTTGGGTCCATGTTACTGAGACATTACTGAGAAGTGAATTTAGGTTGTCAACGCTATTAACCATTAGGCTAGGGTCATCCAACGCATAAACATATTCAGCACAGAAATATTGAGATTGACATATGCTAAGCTCTTTAGGTCCTGTCTGATTTACTCCTGTTGTGAGATTGAACAAAGCATCTTCTCCTAAGATAAGGCCAGCGGTTATGCAGTTTTCTTTTACTATCAAGAAGTCGATATGGACCTCTGACATAAGCACAGCATTGGCATCATACTGATCCATCTGTATGGCTACGGAATACCTCCCTGCACCTGCATCTCCATATTGAAAAAGTCCGGTCAAAGGATTCAGATACGAACCAGGCATAGGCTGCTCTGGTGAATAACCTGATTGATAAGGAAGGGTTGAAAAGCTGTTACCCCCTGGAGATTGTAGGCAAGAAACCAGACTGAAATGGAGACTATCACCTTCAGGATCTGTGGGACTCATGTATACTTGGTCTCCATTTCCAACACAGGATAGAATGATGTCAGGATTAGCATAGCGCGGAGATGAATTGCAAACCCCTGCTTGCGGATACACAACAGTATGCACATAGAACGTCCATAGGTCTGAGACAATATTGCTCGACTCTGTGCGGTAATTGAATTTATAGAAGAAACGGAAGCTCTCACAGGTAGTATTGACTGTGACGGTACCTGTATATTTCAATAGACGATAGCTGGTCAGGACGCCTCCCGTGCACAAAGCATTTCCTACATCAGCAGCGCATAGTTCAGTGATGACCTCATTAGAACTAAGGCTCAAGGATGAAGAGAAGAAATTAAAATCACACGAAGGAACTACGCGCACACTCTGAATTTCAGGGACTAGCATATCAGCACAATCTTGAAAAATGTTCAAGGTCACCTGATAAGTACCTTCAGAAATGCAGTCATATTCTATATAACCACCAGCTAAGTGATTTGCTCTGGCTTCAGTGGCGAGGAAAACCATAGACAGAATCAAGAGAAGGAGGGAAGCGTAATGTTTCAATGACATAGCTTAAAAATGAGAGGATGAAATTAAGCAGGAATTCAATGCGCGTGCAGTCTTGATTCTTAGCTAAACCAATGCCTCACAGAAGGCAAAAGAATATAGCAGAATACGATAGACATTATTAGGATGACTCTGGTCAATCCTAATCCAAGTTTTCGAAGGCCGTTTATAGAAGTAATAATGAGATTGAAAAGTGATTGCTAACATACCAGCAGTCATGAAATATTTCTGAAAAGGATTGCGCAATAACCTGAAGGACAAAGATATACAGGCTATAAGCCCAGAGAAAAGCAAAACGATATTCCTTAAGCGCTTGCATTTGAACATGCGTGCTTTAGCTGTATATGTTCCATCCAGTACCTGTGAGATGAGAATTAGACAGAAGTCATGAGAATGGTCATCTGAAAGGCATCAGTATTTACCCAGTTTTGTGCTTCAGTCTGCTGAACTATAGCTTCATAACGAGGCATGAATTCCCTTTCAAGGTGGTGTTCGAGCACGAATTTAAAGGCTTGGTCAAAGGAATTCAAAATGCTTTTATAAAAGGAATCTTGACCTATGAAATTCAGTTTACAGAAACTCTGTGCTACCTCGATATTGTAAAACATAAGATTCGCAGTAATTGTTGGCTCCACGCCAAGTGTGATAAAATGACGGATGAGGTCCTGAGCTATACTCCTGCGCTTGCGGGCTCGTTTGCGTTTGAGTGGGAAATATTCATTGTAAATCTTGACTTTGGCATCTTCAAGCAGCTTGTCTTCCTTAGGGTTAAAGGCGAAATCATAGAATTCCTTAACTTCCTTAAATCTCTGATAAAGGTCGAGAATTTGCTCCTCTAGCTGCTCCTTTTCAAGCTCATTCAGATATCGACTCAAGGTCTTCTTGCCCATGGCTCAATTCTTATTCAGAATGATTAATGCGGCTATAACACCAGGGACCCAGCCAAGACAGGTTAGTATGAAAACAATAAGAATACTCCCACAACCTTTGTCTAATATAGCCAAAGGCGGAAGGATAACGGCAAGAATAACTCTCCAAATACTCATAATGGAGATGAAGGTAAGAGATTTTAAGGACGATTCTTAAAGCACATTGTTCAAATCATCAAAGAACCCATGAAGCTAGAATCAGCCTATATTATATCACTTATCTCCATCTTTATGTAGCGCTTTCACTGCACGCCCTGAAGGATCATTTACGTTTTGAAAGGACACATCCCATGCTAATGATTCAGGTGTGCTGCATGCTACAGACTTCACTGAAGGAACAAACTTCGTAGCAGAATCAGAAGGGAAGATTTCTGAGAATATGAAGCAATAACGATATTCTTCCTTAGACATAGGCGGATGTTCAGGAATCTTGAATTTCGCATTGTCCATCTGCTCTTGTGTTACTTCCTTTTCTGCATCTTCCTTTAGACTGTCGATCTAACTGTATCCAACATCATCTGAAAATTTCTCATTCGGTGGCCAGGCAATACTTTATGGAAGATAATCTTTAAAGTACTTTCTTAGAATCCACTTCTCCATCTATGGCCATCTTATCTTAAGGGGATAATCGCATAGCCACATCCTGGGATTCCTTGTCCAAGAGAGGCACACGACCTTCTATTCCACGTGCTGCTAATGATTTATTGGCACGCAAACAATTGTAGAGATGTAATTTTCTCACTGTCTCTTCATGGAATGACTTCGGGTCACGTGCTTTATGGAAATAGAGTTAAACCTCCCAATATTTCATCTACCCCTTCATCAGAGAGCACAATTTTAATACTCATCGACTTAATCACACGGGCCAATAGATACATCGGTTTATAAGCTATAGTGGTAGTCACATCAATTGACGATGTGTAGCATCTCCCAGTGCTTTTCTTACTATAGGGAGATCAGAAGCATTGTCTTTCAAAGCATCGTAGCTCTCCCAATCTCGAGCGCACCATTTCTTGAGTTCATTTCCCTCTGCGCTATGCATATAATGACCCAGAAGAAATTCTTCATAGCGATTAAAAGAACCTTCCAGTGGTTTTATTCGGAAGACACATAGAAGCTTCCTTCTTCATCTCAGCCTATAAACAGAGGGCTAATTCCCATGTGATCGCGAGCAATCAGAAATGTGTCGGTCTCTTTATCGTATAGGCTGAATGCAAAAAATCCATTGAGATCTTCCAGGGAATTGACCCCTTTTTTCTGTACAAAACAAGGATGACTTCGCAATCATAATGTGTAAGAAATTCTTAATCGCCCAAGCCCATTCTGAGTTGTTTAAGATTAGAGACCTCCCCAATCACCGCTAGAATAAGATTTCGGTCTTTACCATACAGTGGTTGGCCACCTGATTGTGGATCCAAAATAGCCAATCGATCATGAGAAAGGATGACCTTTTCATCACAATATATTTCAGATCAAACTGGTCCAAGATGCCTTATTTTCTTTAACATCTACAGAAGTGAAGCGTAGTTAATGAGCTTTATTAGTAGTTGAAAAGACTCTAATTATTCCGCACATAAATCACAAAAGATCAATATTTTATTTTTTCGAATCAGGAGTATTGATTTGTAGAGATTACCTATTCAAAAGGTCATAACTCAATCCCAGATATACGGTTTCACCTCCAGGTGAGAATCTAGCATCTAGCATACCTCCGAGCTGAAAGCCTAGTCCTTTGGCTCTCAAATATTCAAGTTGAAGGCTGAAGATGTCAGACCTAAATCCTTCTTGATCGAAGTCTGTTCCTCTTGCATAGCCGAAGTACATTCCTGAGCGTTGTCCATTATACGAATAATGATACATTGCTGAACCTATGCCCAAGGAATAATACCAGGAATCAGGTAAGACGGCTAGGTTATAGCTATCACGCTTATCAGCTCCTAAAGCCAGAAATCGCTGGTAGGATCCAAATCCCTTGCTCGCTGCCATTTGGAATTTCAAGAGGTTATAATGCCACTTTCCATCGTGCTGATCTACGGAGAACGAAGAGCGTAACATGAGGTTAGAGTATTTATATCTATTCCCATCATTATCTATCATATCGCCCAAGGAATATGCACTGCCGATTGCAATAGAATGATGTCTTTCCGCAAAACTGTATCCTAGGATTCCTGTGAAGCCCTTATTATCCTCTATTTCAGGGTCTGACTTGTGATGGTAATACCCGCGGTGAGCGTATGCCTGAAGGTCTAATAACTGGGATTCGTTCTGTAAACTGTCTTTTAGCAGTGCATGCCGTGATGGGAGCATATCCACATGTAAAGATGAAGGAGGGAGATAACTCAGACATGAAGTCAAGCTCAAAAGTATGTATAAGGCAAGCCATCTCATTGGAGATTAGACTTGATTAAGAGGGCTTGCAATGCTGCTGTGTTCATAGTGAATAATGGCTAAAGATAGACTAAGCCTCAGTCCAGTGCCATATTCAAGTAGGCATTAAATGGGGAGAGGACTGTAAAGACGTTTGTGCAATGCGTAGTATACCCTCTTTTTGTCACTTGACTATCTTTCACTTTATGAACGGCTAAGAAACTCTTGCGCCTTAGTAATTCTATCTCTGGATGATCAGCATCGTAGTCCCTTGGACTAGTTTTGAGGGATTCACCTTCCATCTCTCCGAAGTAATTTTTAAAAGACGCAGAGGCTAGGATTTTCTTCAAAGGAGCAGCATTATGATAAATTTCCTTACGAATAGCCTTAATCCAAGGACCTGGAGGAGAATAGGCGCCACCCGCTAGGAAGCAATTTCCGGGTTCAATGTGAAAGTAAAAACCCGCCTGGCTGTCATTTTTTGCTCCAGCATGCACATGAGCACCCATATTCGTCTTATAAGGACTCTTATCATGAGAGAACCTCACATCTCGGTATATCCTGAAGACAGCTTTTTTAGCCTCGACACCTTTAATGGTTTTGTCCAATTTACTCAGGGCAGGTAAAAGACTGTCAACAAAGGCAATGAGCCCATCTTGAGCCTGTTTATAGCGTTTTTTATTAGCATCGAACCAATCTCGTTCGTTATTGGCTTTTAATTCTTTCAGAAAGACCAAGGTATCCATAGAAATATGATCCATTTGTTGCTTTTTGGACGACTAAGTAAAGGATTTTGTTGGAAGGTACTGCTTGTCACAGCTTTTCAAGTGATGGTCGAATAGGCTATGATGGGATAGAATAATCCTTTACTTTTGACGCCTGTAAAAGGAAACGCTTTGATTTTACCCATAGTTGCATACGGTCACCCGGTACTTAAGAAGAAGGCCAAGGATATTGACCTTGATAAAGTAGAGCTTGAAAGCTTAATTGAAAACATGTTCGAGACCATGTACGAGGCCAGCGGAGTTGGTCTTGCTGCACCTCAGATAGGCAAGTCTATTAGGCTCTTCATTGTAGATGCAAGTCCATTTGCTGAAGACGAAGGAATAGAAGAGGAGGAACGTTTAGTTCTCGCTGATTTCAAACGAGTATTTATTAATCCTGAGATTATTAAATCTTCAGGTGATGAATGGGATTTCGAAGAAGGCTGCCTGAGCATTCCTGACATTAGAGAAAAGGTTTGGAGAGAGAGTGATGTTGTTATCCGCTATAAGGATGAGCATATGCAAGAGAAGGAGGAACATTTGAAGGGGATTGCGGCTCGTGTAGTTCAGCATGAGTATGATCACATTAATGGTGTCCTTTTCACAGATAAGCTAAATCCGCTGCGCAGAAGACTGCTCAGAGGAAAACTGAAGGACATCAGCCAGGGCAAAGTGAATGCCCGATATAAGATGAAAATTTTTAAAAAGAAATGATGATGAGATTCTCTTTGATCGTTTGTGTATCCATGATTCTATTTTCCTGTGGGAATCGTATGTCTGATAAGGAGTCTATTGCGCAAATCGAACAGATGGAGAAGAAGCTCTTGTCTGATAAGGAGTCTATTGCGCAAATCGAACAGATGGAGAAGAAGCTCTTCGCTACTATGGAGGCTCCTGATGATTCTTTGGCTAATGACTTGATGACTGCCTACGAGCAGTTCAATGAGGATTATAAAGAGAATGAATTGGCTCCTGAGTGCTTATTTCGTTCGGCAAACTTAGCTCGTTCTTTCAATCAATATCAGCGAGCTCTTGGATATTATCAATCTATTGTAGATGGTCATCCTTATTATCAGAATATCATAGAGACCAAGTTCATGATTGCCTTTATGTATGACAATGATTTAAAGGATAAAAAGAAGGCTGAAGAACTTTATAAGTCCATTTCAGCAGAATATCCTAATCATATCTTTGGTCGTGAAGCGGCTAAACGCATGGAGACCCTTCATATGACAGACCAGGAGATGCTCGATTATTTCAAGCGTAAGAATGGACTTTCTACGGATTCAATAACCGTGCAGGAAAATGTCATTTCAGAATAGTGATCTTCACTGAAGTGCTTGAGCTGTTACCGCAGGCATCAAATCCGCGCACGCCAGCCGGGCTTTCACTCTCAGGACGTCCCGGTTG
>CALFHF010000208.1 GCA_937875855.1 uncultured Flavobacteriales bacterium | reverse complement strand
AAGATGGAGAAATGGAAGAAGCTTGGTTTGTTCATCAGTTAATGACTACAACCAACTTCGCTCCTAAGAGTCGCATTTTCTCATGGTACGTAGGCGGATTAAATTATCAGGTAGAACATCATTTGTTCTCCAACATCTGTCATGTTCACTATCGCAAGCTCTCTGCGATTGTTTCTGAGACAGCTGCAGAATTCGGACATAAGTATAAGAGTGAGAAAAGCTTCTTCTCTGCTATTGTTGCGCACATGAGACTATTGCATGACCTTGGGACTAATGACGTGGCTATGGTGACGAGCTAACAGACTGAGAATATTGAAATAAAAAAGGCGTGATAATATCACGCCTTTTTTTATTTTATCTATCGCTCACGAACGATGCAATGTCATTATACTGCCACAGAAATGTCAGCGAACCATCCTGATTTTTTGACACTAAAGTCAGTACTCATTCTGAAAGTCAAACATGATCAAGTGGATTCAATCACTATCTCCTTTGCTTTAGGACCAGTGAAAGGGTACCTTATACAGGATTGGCGTGCCAATTCATTCCATTGAACACGAAAAGGAAGTTCTTCTCAGTCTCCAGATTCAATTTTGCGAAATCCAAGTTCATAGGCTCACCATTAGATGAACACATCGTTAAGATGTTGTCTTCGAAATTAGAGTAGCTCTCACCTTCTCGACCTGAGTCGGGGAAAGAGCCTCCATCGGGGTATATTATTCTACCTTATGTGCTTGCGTCCTTAATGACGTCTTGAGCTCATACGCCAAAGGCGCCTGTAAGCATAAGGATTGATAAACCCCAGCTTTTTGTTTTTTCATTTCAGAATCAGATAAAGTTCAGTTTCTGACACGTGAAATGATCTAAAAGGTTAAGAATCTTTGATTTACGTAGTGATTAGGGCACCTTTAATTTCTGAAATTCATCTATGCGAACATTCATATAGTTGAACCAAAGAGGTGGGACTAGCGCTAAGAGCATCATTCCTGGATATCCAGTGGGCATTTGAGGACTTGAATAGAGCGAGTCTAAAGTCTGATACTTTTTACTTGCTTTATAATGATGGTCTGAATGTCTTGAGAGCTCAAAAAGAACCAATCGGCCAATAACATAATCAGAGTTCCAGCTATGCTGATGATTCACCCTCTCATAGCGTCCTTGAGGGTTCAGCTGGCGAAGAAGCCCGTAGTGCTCTATATAATTTACAGTCTCAAGTAGCAGTATTCCAAAGACGGAGGCGATAAAAAAAGCAAGGAGGACCTTCCAAGAAAAGAGAACATAGATACCGGTACAAAGTAAGACCTGGGCCAAGCTGTAGTGTATCATCTTGTTCTTGAGAGAATACCATGATTGCTCCAATTTCCTTATGCGCTCATTCTCAATGCTCCAAGCCATGCAATAGCTTCCAAAATGGGAACGAATCCAGAACCTGTAGATGCTCTCATTCCTGCGTGCAGTGGCTGGATCTTTAGGTGTAGCAACATTAAAATGATGACCTATGTTATGATAAGGAATAAAGTGGTTTTCCAAGGATGATAGCATAAGTAATTCGCCCAGAAAATGAGCAAGCCCAGGCTTTCTGTGACCAAGTTCATGTCCAACATTTATACCAATGATACCGCACATAAGTCCCATAGAACTAATTCTACCAGTGAGTTCAAGATAACTCAATCCAGGTTCTTGAATAGCAAAGAGAAAGTATAAAAGAGTTCCCCATTGGATAGGGACCATCAGATAAAGTAGATAGTCATAGAAAGAATCATTCTCTGCTAATACACGATCATTATTTTCCATATTCCGAGCATCAGGAGGAAAAAGGAGCTCAAGTAATGGAACCATACCGAAAAAGACGACAAGAGGAAGAAAAGTCCATGGTCCATTTACAATGAGAGAGAAAATGACTGTGACAGGTAAAGATAAAACGGTAAGATATTTGAACTTTCTCATAGAACTTGTTTCTAAGTTCAAGCTGTAGCTTTGTCCAGAGAACTGCAAAATAAAGGTGCCCTATAGTTCAGAGTAAGAAGCATTACTCAGGCACTTTATTGCTCTCTAGGTCCCAGAGAGCTATAGAGATACTTAGACCATCTTTGAAGTAATAGGTTCCTGATCTAGAGACTACTTTGTGATATTCATAGGCCTTATTTCCTGCGATTACAATCCTACGTATGACTGTTTTATTTCCTTCTTCAAAGGTCTCTTCTGTCACAC
>CALFHF010000207.1 GCA_937875855.1 uncultured Flavobacteriales bacterium | reverse complement strand
GGATTGGGTTTTGGAAAGTCCATGGACCTCTTGACTTTGAAGAGAAATGCAAAAGGAGTAACTCCGTATAGATCGGTAGATGAAAATCGTTTTTTACGCGGAGGAGCCATCACCTTGAAACAAGATAGATGGAGGTTGACTATGCTGTATTCAAGCCACGGAAGGGATGGAAATATCTTGACAGGAGATACCTTGAGCGCTGAAGAATCCACGTCCTTCTCGGCATTACAAACCTCTGGTTTTCATCGCATGCCCAATGAAATAGCGGACAAGAATAAGATTACTGAGAATGTGATGGCAGGAGAATTGAGCTGGAGAAAAAGAGGGATTCAGATAGGAGTTAGAGGAATGCATTTTAAGTATTCCAAGGAGTTAGACAAGAACACACAAGTGTCTAGTCAATATACTTTCCAAGGAAAGGAGGGAGGAGCAATAGGATTGGATTATGATTATGTGAAGTCGAATCTGAATGTCTTCGGAGAGATTGCTCGGTCGGAGAATGGAGCCCTAGCTTTCTTGAATGGAGCGTATCTGGTGATGGATCCTAAATTGACCTTCGCAGCTTTCTATCGACACTTTGATAGAGATTATCAGAACCCATTTGCACTGGCAGTAGCCGAGTCTAGTTTTCCGGTAAACGAGCAGGGACTTTTGATGGGATTCATGTCAAGACCAGCACGTAAATGGGAGTTCAGTGCCTGGATGGATCGCTTCCAATTCCCATGGTTGCGTTACCAGACTGATGCGCCATCCCAAGGATGGGAAGTGATGACGCAGCTTACTTACAAGCCTGATAAGACCTCAGAATATTACATACGCTATCGAAAGAGGGAACGACCTAAGAACAGCGCTGAAGATGCTATCGTAGACTATGTGAGCCAGACCATGCAGCAGAATCTGAGGTTAAACATGAAGTATCCGCTGACAGAATCTTGGAGCATGCGCAGCCGTATTGAATGGACTGAATATGTCAGGGAAGGGAACAAGACCCAGCAGGGATTATTGCTCTATCAAGACGTTATTTTCAGGCCAAAGAGTTCTCCATTTGATTTGACCTTCCGCTATGCTTTGTTCGATACAGATGGATATGATGCTAGGCTCTATGCCTATGAGAGCGATGTATTGTATTTCTATTCCATCCCAGCGCTCAGCGGCCGAGGAAGCAGATATTATATCGTGGGAAGATATACGGTAAGAAAAGGAGTAGATATCTGGGTGAAATGGGCGCGTTGGCATTACTTGAATCAAGACCAGCTCAGTTCAGGTCTTGATGCGATAGATGGCCCCATAAAGTCAGATATCAGAGTTCAACTGAGGTTGAAGTTCTAGATTTCTACCAATGCCTATCCATCAAATAGATGATGCTGGCAATAGACGCTGATCCTAATTCCAATTCCCTTTTATTGACAGTTTCGAAGACATCAGCCTCCGAGTGATGATAGTTGAAGTAGCGCTGTGAATCAGGCCTGAAGCCTATTAAGGTGATGCCTTCATAGGGTTCTTTGAGCCTGTTAATATCCACTCCACCGTATCCTTTTTCGAGTTCATTGAGGCCATACGGATAGAGCAATGCTGAAAAACTCTGCATCAGTTCAAGGCGCTCTGCTGGGCCATCTAGGCTAAATCCTCTAGGGGTATGCCCACCGGCATCAGACTCTAATGCGAAGACATGTTTCTCTCCATTCTTGATGGCTTCATCAGCATAGGTTTTGGCACCATATACACCGTTCTCTTCATTCATGTACAGCACCACGCGTAAGGTTCTTTTTAACTTGATTCCGCGAGTATTTAAAATGCGCATGGCCTCTATACAATGGACTATTCCTGCACCATCATCATGGGCACCTTCGCCTACATCCCAGGAGTCAAGATGGCCGCCTATGGTAATGATCTCATCTTGGAATTCAGACCCTTTGATCTCAGCTATTACGTTGTGCGAAATCCCTTCAGGATAAGTTCTGCAATCCATCTCCAAACTAATTTCTACTTCGCCTTGCTTCAGGGCTGCTTTAAGTTCTTCAGCAGCTTGAGTAGAAATGGCTGCCCCAGGAATCTGCTTCACATCCTCATCATACCGCATACTGCCTGTATGAGGATGGTCATCTATGGGAGTTGCTAGAGAGCGTATGAGAACGGCCTTTGCACCATAGCGAGCCGCCTCTGAAGTTCCATTTCCGCGTATAGGCCAGCAAGCTCCATAAGCCACAAAGGTGTTGATGAGTTTCTGATCAAAGGGTTGGTCAATAACTACGATTTTGTCCTTCAGTTTTCCCGCTTCTCCGAGCGTTTTTAAATGCTCAATGTCATGGGCAAGAACTGCTTTAGCGCGCATCAGACCATCTGTTCCAATACTGCTGCCAAGGGCAAGAATTTTAATCTTGTATGTCTTCCCACTGGCATCTTTATACCAACCGGATTCCAGTGTTCCTCTTTCCCAATGCGGAATAGGAGTCTCTTGCAAACGTGTCTCAAAACCATAGGAGGTTAGCAGGTCCTTACCCCATTGCACAGCCATTTCAGCTTCAGCGCTGCCAGTCAAGCGCGCTCCGACATCCTTACACAAACTGCGGAGGTTTTCATAACATTCGCCATGTTCAAGTGCCTCATCATAAATGCTTCGAAGGATCAAGGAATCACTTGATTGCCCTGTCATGGAAATTGATAGGAAAACGAAAGAAATGAAGATGAATATTCTCATGAGAACAAGGTAAGGCTTTTGGGAAAAGTAATCTCGTTAGTGAATGCTGAGTCCAAGCTTCTTTACCTCTTCCCAAAAACTTGGAAAAGACTTACTCACTACGTCAGGATCATCTAATTGCATCTGATGTAAAACAGGAGCCCATAACGCTAGACTCATCGCCATGCGATGATCACCATAAGTCTTGAAGTGGAGGTTTTTTTCTAAATTCATGTGACCTTGAAAACGGATAAAATCCTTTCCGTATTCTGCATGTATTCCTACGATTTTCAGACAATCGACCATTGCACGAATACGATCGGTTTCCTTCAGAGGTAGAGTCTGCAGGCCCCATAGATTACATGAAATTCCGAGTGCTGCGCAGGTGAATACAATCGCTTGAGCGAGGTCAGGACAATCACGCATATCTCTGCTAAACGAAGAGGGAGCCTTTGTCTTTTTTGAAAGATGAACACCTATTTCACTCTGTCCAGTTTCAACGCCTAGCATCACGAACAGTTGTCCAATGATACTATCTCCTTGCCAGGTTTTCACATCCAATCCAGGAAGGATGAGTTCATCGCAACACCCTTGACTTACAAGCCCATATGCGAAGGCTGCAGCACTCCAATCTCGTTCCATGCTCATTGCTGTACAAATTATCTCAGAAGGCTCTACGCGGATTCTGTTACCTTCCAAAGAATAAATTATTCCTGCTCGTTTCATTGCGGCTAAGGTCAATCCGATATACGGACGAGAAGTCACAGGCGGCAACAGTTCTAAATCAAGACCATTTTTAAAACTGGACCCACAGAGCAAAAGTGCTGAGATATATTGGCTGCTGACAGCTCCTGAGATACTGACTTTTCCACCTTTCAATTTCTTTCCACGGATTTCTAATGGAGGAAATCCTTCCTTTCCAGCATAGCGAATATCTGCACCTAATTCTCGCAAAGCGTCTACAAGAATCTTTATGGGACGTTCATGCATTCGAGATGATCCTTGTAGCAGATGTTCTCCTTCCACCGAAGCAAAATGGGCTGTGAGAAATCGCATCGCAGTGCCGGCATGACCAATATTGATGGTTTTTTCTTGGGACTTCAACGCATTGAGAAGCATAAGAGAATCATCAGCAAGGCCATCTGTAGCTATACTCAGAAGGAGCGTCCCTGAACTAGCTGCTAGAATTAATTCACGATTAAGAACACTCTTTGAGATAGGTAAGTTGATGCTTACTTGAAGGCGTGTTTCGGTTTTGTAGTCAAGTGTATTCAAGAGGGAAAGGGATAGCGTTCTAGGTATCCGAGGGCTTCCATAATGTGTTCCATCTCGGGTTCTTGATCCACGATGGAAGCGCCTATGCCGTGCAGCAAAGTGAAGTTAATCCGAGCTTGCTTGTTCTTTTTATCATGGCGCATTATTTCTATCACACGATGGAATTGCATGCGGTTTAATTCTATGCCTTTGAAATGCAAAGCGATAAAACTGCATATACGATCTAATTCATCGTTGCTGATTCCTTTAGATTTCATGGAGAGATAGCACTCACAGATCATCCCTAAGGCTACCGCCTCCCCATGCAATAAATCTCGTTCAGGAGATTCTAAAATGAGACTTTCTAAAGCATGACCAATGGTATGCCCGAAGTTTAATTTCTTACGTTCGCCTTGCTCTTTAAAATCCCGATTGACTATGTCTTCCTTAATCTTCAAAGCACGTGGAATCACTGATTTGATTAAGGGGAGATCCACATAGTCTGCGCTGCTTAGAATCTTCCATAATTCTTGATCTGCAATCAAAGCATGCTTCAGTATTTCTGCGAATCCTGACATGACCTCATTCTTAGGTAAGGTGTTCAAGAATTCAGGATAGATAAGTGTTTCTTGGGCTTGAGTAAAGGTGCCCACCATGTTTTTCAATAGGCCAAGATTCACTCCTGTTTTACCTCCAATGGACGCATCTACTTGAGCAAGAACAGTCGTAGGAAGATGAATGAAATCTATGCCGCGTTTATAGGTGCTGGCAACGAATCCACCAAGGTCACACACCATTCCTCCTCCCAGATTAATCAAGAGGCTATTACGATCAGCACCATAGTCGATTAACTGGTTATAGAGGTCCATAGCACCTTGCAGATTCTTCCCTTCTTCTCCAGCTTCCACAGCCATGAGCATGGTGTCTTTTCCATCCAAGGGAAGCATGTCTTGAATAAGCGGTAGACAATGTTCCGCTGTATTCGAATCAGCCAAAACGAAGATGCGACCGCGACCTTTCAGTAATATACCTAGGTGCTGTTTTAAGTCCTTAGAATGAGCAAATATGTGAATGTTGGACTTACCCATTAAAAACTAAATGAAATAGCGCATCGCCTCTGCTGACTACAGGATTATTCACATGTGCCAAGACCTTACAATTTCTTGTAGCATGAATATAGCTACGTTTCAAGGAATCTAGGTTATGAATCTCGGCTAAGCGTTGGCCTTTTTTCACTTCCTGACCTGCATGACTCAGTAAATTAACAATGCCAGCTTTTGAAGCGCGAATCCATGTCGAGCGTGAATATTCCGCACTGGAACCAGGCTTTACATCCACACTGATCATCTCATGATAATTCAAGACCCGCAAGACACCCTCAACACCGGTTTGAATGGCAACTTCGTCAAGTCGAAGAGATTCACCTCCTTCATAGACTAAGATGGGTTTCCCCATGCTCATAGCTTGCTTGCGCTGAGACTTAGGGATAGGCTTGTTCTGCAGAATGAAAGGAGGGGCAAAAATGCGCGCAAGTTCCAACGCTTTGTCATCTCCTTCGCTTACCCGTAATTGTGGAAAATTGAAAATGCTAGCACCACCGGTATGGAAGTCTATACCGAAGTCTATCAAGGGAAGGATGCTATTCGTCATAAGATAGGCCACACGGGAAGCCAAGGATCCATTCTTAGACCCTGGGAAACTGCGGTTCACATCCTTGCCATCACGCAGGGAGCGAGAGAAATTATTGAATCCATAGACATTCAAAAGTGGAATGGCGATTACCATTCCTTTTTTTATTTTCTCTAGTTTTTTGCTCGTCAGAATACGTCTAACGGTCTCTATTCCGTTAATCTCATCGCCATGCAACCCTCCCATGATAATCATGCATGGGCCTGGTTTTTTAGCCCGATACACGTGTACATTAATGTGGATTCGCGTGCCTGAAGGCAGTTCGGCTACGGGCAGTTCTACCAGTTTCCTAACACCTGGTTGTATGACTTGTCCTTCAATGGACACCGGTCCCCACATTCGCAGTCACTTTTTTCATGATGAATTCTATGATCTCTCCTGCAATATCAACACCCGTTGCCTTTTCTATTCCTTCTAATCCTGGAGATGCATTGACCTCCATGACCAATGGGCCTCTGTCACTCTGAAGTAAATCCACACCTGCTACATCAAGTCCCATGACCTTAGTTGCATGCAGTGCAGTGCGTTCTTCTTCATCACTAAGCTCAACCAGCGTGGCTGTACCTCCGCGATGCAGATTGGAACGGAAACCAGATGCTGCTTGGCGCTTCATAGCTCCCACTACTTTTCCTCCGACCACAAAGACACGTAAATCTTTTCCTGAGGATTCTGCAATGAATTCTTGAACGATGATTCTTGCTTTTAGTTTGTTGAATGCCTCAATGACACTCTGTGCAGCGCTTTGATTCTCAGCCAAGACGACACCAAGTCCTTGCGTGCCCTCAAGTAATTTGATGATCCAAGGTGGCTCTCCCAGTACTTGCGTAAGTAGTTGAGTATCTTGAAGATAGTCAGTGAATACGGTGTTTGGTAGTCCAATGCCGTTCTTAGATAGAATCTGCAAGCTTCTAAGCTTATTGCGTGAGCGAAGCAATGCTTGAGAGGTCACAGGAGACATTACTCCCATCATTTGGAATTGTGTAATCACAGCGGCACCATAGAATGTCACGCTAGCTCCTATTCTCGGTATAATCGCGTCCAGATCCTCAACCTTTTGTCTCTGAAAATAAATCTGAGGATGATCTTGTTCAATGACGATATTACATCTTAAGTGGTCCAATAATGTCATCTCTAAATCTCTGTCACGCCCTGCCTCTAGCAAGCGTTTGGTGGAGTATAAGTTAGGTCCGCGGGAGAGTACGGCTATTTTCATAAGAATATCATTCTAAATGTTTGAATTTGGGTTTTAGCGTTCGGTCTTGAAGGAAAGATACGTCCTTGACACATCAATAACAAAGCCTTTATTCAGTAATGAACGGCCTATTAAAATAGGAAAACGCATCTGACTTCTATCTGTCAAGGTCATTTTAAGTGGAATCACCTCTCCGAATAAGATAACTTTAGTTTCTATCAAGTAGCGTTCTTCTATTTCTCCGTTCGAGCTTCGTACAATCCTTTTTTCGAATTCAGGCATGCTAACCTGCTTTCCTGCAAATCCTTTCCTTCCTTCTGTCAATGGAATAAAATGTACGCCATGTTCATCTTCTCTCAAATCGGTAACATGTATGCTGGAATTGTATGCTCCAGTATCTATTTTGACTTTCACCTTCCTTAAGCCAAGCTCAGGAAAATCTACGCGGTCGAATCTGCCTATGACGGTCTTTTCCATGATTGTCCCAATTGGCGTAAAACTATTCATTCTTGGTTTCATCTGCTTCCTTTATCTAGCGATGTATATTTGGCAGCTATGGTATTGATTACAGGCGGAACAGGAATCCTAGGAATGAGGATGGTCTATGATCTTTTGCTCAAGGGAGAGGAGGTGCGAATCTTCTCTCGTGAAGCAGCAGATAAGGCCATGTTTAGCAAGGTTCTGACGTTCTATCATAACGAGAACATTGACTCCTTAATTGAGAAACTAAGTTGGGCTGAGGGAGATATCATGGATATGAATTCTATTCAAGAAGCCGTCAAAGATTGTCAACACGTTATTCATGCTGCAGCCACAGTATCCTTTCATTCAAGCGAGGCAGATGCTATGTATCTCAATAATAAGCAAGGAACAGCCCACGTGGTAGATGTGTGTAATGAAACTGGGAAACGCCTTTTGTACATCAGTTCTGTAGCCGCTTTGGGCAGAACTGCTGAAAAGAAACTAATAGACGAGACGAGCGCCTGGAAAGATGGGCCTTTGAATTCTAACTATGCAATAAGCAAGTACAATGCTGAGCTTGAGGTGTGGCGAGGCATAGAAGAAGGCTTAGATGCGGTTATTGTAAATCCGAGCATCATCCTTGGCGCTGGATCGATTACCAGAAGCAGTGGAACGCTCTTTGGTAGTGTTTTGCAAGGAAACCCGTTTTATACAGATGGAATGGCCACGGCAGTGGATGTACGCGATGTTTCAAGCATTTCCATTGACCTACTTTTTTCTCAAGTGAGCGCAGAGCGATATATACTTCACTCTGAACAGATATCGTATAGGGATATGTTCCAATGTATGGCAGATTCGCTAGGTAAAAAAGGGCCTAGAATAAAAGCAAACAGAGCGCTACTTTCCATAGGTTGGCGCATTATGTGGTTCGTAGATAAACTTTTTAGAACCAAGAGTAAATTGACTAAAGAGACAGCAAGCAGTTCATTGAATGACTTCGATTATAGTACTGAAAAAGTGAGAAGTATATTTAAGATAGAATTCATCCCTGTTCAAGATGCTATAACCTACCACGCGGGTTTCTATCGCTCTTTAGATTCTTAATCTACAGCCCTAGGTTCAGTAGAGCTCGACTTTATCTTATCCTCCTCTATCTTTAAGCGTTTTGCAATCTCTGCGTAGACTTTTTCCATATACACTCGGTCCTGGCTATAGTACTCGAAACTGTCTAGGAGTTTCTGTTTTGCCAAGTTCCGTTCTTCCCAAAGAGAATTATAGTAGGCTTCGGTAGGATTGAGTTGTTTGTGCTCTGCACTAGTATGCATGGAACGCAGCCCTTCAATCAAGAAAAGATCCTCCATGACATCGATGAATTCTTCCTTGGTCAATAGCCCTTCAGGCAGTGTAATGGCCGTTTCCTTGGCCTGACAAGAAAAGAGAATACTTATAATCAATGCGCTAATCGCCAGTATGGAAGGAAAGCCTTTGCCCACGTATGTTTTGATTGATTTTTCCATTGTCAAAAACATGATCACCGTTCACGAAGGTATGCTTCACTTCTGACTTGAATGTGTGTCCAATAAAAGGAGACCAGCCACATTGGGCTAGGATATTTTCTTCAGTAACTTCCCAAGGAGAGTCAAGATCTACAAGGACTATATCAGCAAAGTAACCGGGACGAATGTAGCCTCTGTCCTTAATCCTGAAAATCTCAGCTGGCATATGAGCAGTCTTTCGCGCTATCTGTTCTAGGCTAATTAATCCAGCATGCATCATATCAAGCAAAGCGACCAAAGAATGCTGTACAAGTGGCCCACCGCTGGGGCAGGAGAGATAAGGCTTTTGTTTCTCTTCCCAGGTATGGGGAGCGTGATCAGTGGCAATCACATCTATACGGTCAGTGAGGATTGCATTACGCAATGCTTCCCTGTCAGCAGGGGTCTTCACTGCAGGATTCCACTTGATCAAAGCCCCTTTTTCTAGGTAATCCTTCTCGCTGAACCAGAGGTGATGAATGCAGGCTTCAGCCGTTATGCGCTTCTTATAAGTAGTCTTCGCATCGCTAAATAGGCTTAATTCTTTAGCCGTACTGATATGCAGTACATGCAGTCGGGCTCCATATTTCTTGGCCAATTCGACAGCTAGAGAGCTGCTGAGATAGCAGGCTTCTTCAGAGCGTATCCAAGGGTGGGCACTCATAGGAACGAGTTCGCCATACTTTGCCCTCATCCGTTCCATATTTTTGCGCACTGTAGGCTCATCTTCACAGTGAACTGCGATTAGACCTTTGGCATCTTTAAAAATGGCTTCAAGAGTATCTTTGCTATCTACGAGCATATTACCTGTAGATGAACCCATGAAGACCTTAAGGCCACAGACTTTGGAAAAATCAGTCTTCAGCACCTCCTCCAAGTTGTCGTTTGAAGCGCCCATGAAAAAGGAATAATTGACTCGTGCGTTTTTCGCGCCAAGATCATATTTCTCTTCTAGGAGTTCTTGCGTTAAGGTTTGTGGATTCGTATTTGGCATTTCCATAAAGGAAGTGACACCACCTGCAGCGGCAGCAGCACTTTCAGTGGCTATGCATGCTTTATGAGTGAGGCCTGGTTCCCTAAAATGCACTTGGTCATCGATGAGGCCAGGCATGAGGTAAAGGCCTTTTGCGTCTATAAGAGTGGCTTGAGGAGCATCTATTGTATCAGCTATTTCTTTGATGCGTCCATCAGCAATCAAGATGTCTTTGATACTTCGAGAACCTTCATTAATAAGGGTAGCCCCTTTTATAAGAGTCTGCATAGCTTAGGTGATTGTTTTTTTAAGGGATCTCATTCTCCACACGCCTAGTATTGCTTCTTTGAAAATAGCACTGCTCATCTTGGATGTTCCTAATTCTCTATCCTTAAATACGATAGGAACCTCTGTGATGGGAAATCCCTTCAGAGCGACCATAAGCTTCATGGCAATTTGAAATGCATAGCCTACATAATTCACCTGGTCAAGTGGAATAGAGGCTAAGACTTCTCTTTTATAGCATTTGAACCCTGCGGTAGGATCCTTGATTGCAAGACCTAATATGGCGCGCACATACAAGGAGGCTCCGAAGCTGAGTAGTTTTCGCTCCCAGGTCCAGTCTTTCACGCTACCGTTCTTTACATAGCGTGAACCTATACTCAGTCCTGCTCCATCTAAGCACGCTTGTTCAAGGCGATTCAGATCTTTAGGGTCATGAGAGAAATCAGCATCCATCTCGAAGATGAGCTCATATTCTTTACGTTCCAATGCCCATGAAAATCCAGCGAGATAGGCTTTTCCAAGGCCGGCTTTTCCACTTCGTTCAAGCAGATGAATACGTTCTGGGTGTTTGATTTGGAATTCTTTGACCAACCCAGCTGTTCCATCAGGAGAGCCATCATCAACGATAAGGACATGATAATCATCAGATCTTCCAAGAGCAGCAAGGATGATTTGCCGAATGTTCTCGGCCTCATTGTACGTGGGGATGATGATTAATGAAGAGCTCAAAAAGAAGAATAATTGATAAGGGACAAAGATATGACTATGGACCTAATTCCTTGGTTTGTCGAAAAAAGACAAAGATTTTCTTTATTAATTCCTAGGTTCTCAGGAATTTACTTTCCTTTGCGCCAATTTCAAGGTCTAATCCCAATATATATATATATAAAGCAATGAGAAAGTTTAATTCTCTTTTAATTATCGCCCTTACAGTATTCGCTTTCACTTCATGTGGAGAAGCTACTACTAAGATGGAAGACGCTACTGACGCAATGGAAAATGCTACTGAATCAGCTACTGAAGCTGCAGGTGAAGCAATGGAAAGCGCTACGGAAGCAACTGGTGAAGCAATGGACGCTGCAGAAACTGCAGTTGACGGAGCTGTTGATGCTGCTGAAAACGCTGCTGATGCTGCAGAAACTGCAGTTGATAAAGCCGGAAACTGAAGCTAAAGCTGGTGAAAAACTAAAAGGTCACTGATCTTAGGTTTTTTTAAAGAATCGACCCTCTTACCGCATGCGGTAAGAGGGTTTTTTATTGCCCTTTATTTTTTTCATTTTGAATAGAGTCTAAGGAAGAAGAACTTACTATCGAAGGATAGTCACTGTGCCACGGTATTCCCTTGGATAGGATTCCCCGAAGACACTCATCATGAGATGCCATTGATAGACACCTTGCATAGTATCTTTTTCTCTCATGCTTTCACCTTTCCATGGTTCAGTCCAAGTGTTGGAATCGAAGACCATAAGTCCTCTGCGGTCAAAGACATGAAGACTATAGTTGGATATATACTCAGCTCCATCTACTACTGCATGGAAGCCTTCATTCAGTCCATTTCCATCAGGGCTGAAACTATTAGGCACCCATACCTTAACGTTATTCAATATTTCAAAGTCCTTGCATAGCGTATCTGCACAACCGTTGTTCCCTATGATGGCCAGACAAAGTTCATAATAATCAGGGCGAGGAACATCAAGGGAAATAATGGGAGATACTCCTTGAGCGACTACTTCTCCTTCAAAAAACCAGATCCATTGGGCTATATTATTTGAAGTACCGAATACTTGAACCTGTGCATCATCCATGGTGAGGACATCAGGATACATGTGGAATGCGGCAATGGTTTCATTGACTCTAATGGTGTCGGTTAGAGCTGTTCCAATGCAACCGAAGCTATCTGTAATAGAAAGACTTACTACGTAGTTTCCTGGGATTGAAAGTTCTGCAGAAGCCAAGTCACAGTCGGAATCAGAAAGTGTGCCTGCATTGATACTCCATTCACACGAAGAACTTGCAGGAACTTGAACGAGATTCATAACAGCTACTTCCATAGGAGGACAGCCAGCATATGAATCAGCCAATAGGTCGACCTCAGGTAAAGCAAGAACTTCAATCGAGAAGCTCTCACTAACTGAACATCCGAATTCAGTAAAAATCTGAACGATGTATGTGGCATCAGTTGATGGGGTAATGGTAATAGGATTCGATAAAGAGTCAGAACCAAGGTTTGCCCATATGTATGCAGCTCCACCTGTAGCTGTGAGCATAGTGTTTAACCCGAGGCATACTTTGTCAGCACCACTTATGCCAGTATCAAAAGGCAACGGGTTGACAATAACTACAACTTCGTCAATGTTACTGCATCCAAACGCGGATACTTCAAGATTGAAAGTCACCACTAGGCTTTCTGCTCCTATTTCATTAAAAATTCCTTGTGGTTGTGAGCTACTAGTGTCATCAAGGAAACCGTTATTGTTCCATGTGTAGAGGTGGTCAGGAAGGCCAGAGGTTCCTAATTGAACACTTTCACCTTCGCAAATGGTCTGGTCAGGTCCTGCATCAGCAAGAGGCAATGGAATGATGTCCACATAAACTAAAACACTATCAGTAGAGCCACAAACTGCGTCAGAGAGATTATAAAACACGTAATCGCCTGATGCAGAAGGGCTGAAAGGCAGAACGTCTTGAGCTGAAGTAAGATTAACAGGTTCTAAAAAATTGACTTGCCAAGTGAGCTCATAGGGACCCGACCCTTCAAATTGTAATTCAATATTTTCAGTTGCTCCATTACAAAAAATGAGTGAATCTTGAGCTGTCATGCTTGGAGTAGGAAGGACGTAAATGGTGCTGATTTGATTTGATTCAGCTGCACAATACGCATCACTGAGTTCAAGCCAGATGACCATTTGAGTAGCATCAAGAACCAAGGTCTGAGGGCCAGTCGTGTTATATCCGCTTGTTTGCAGGATACCGTCTTGTAGGTAGGTCAATTCGAATGAGGGAATTCCTTCTATATTGAAATAAATGATAGCGGGTTCTCCCGGACAATGCTCGGCTATTAAGGGAAGGGCAGAGATTTCTGGGTTCGCATGGAAAATAACGGGAACGGCAAGTGAGAAATCAGTACCTGGTGAAGTCAAATCAGGAAGACCTGTTCCGTCATCATTTCCTGCCACTGAACTGATAAAATAAACCTGACCTAGGGTCATTCCAGCTTGAAAGCTGAATAGTGGATTTTCTGAACTTGCCCAAATAGTGCCAAGGCCATTCGCCTGTTCATGAAGGAAAAAAGCTTGAACATCATTAGGGTCTAAGAATGCTGATGAGAGGACGATGGCCTCAGCACTTTCCGATGGACATGCGTGCAACGTATCTAAATCAAGGATGCCCGCATTGGATAAAGAAGGACAGAAGGCAGTCCCTGCAATAGAAATGGACCCGCAATTATGAGCATCGCTAATCAGGAACGAATACGAGTCTTGAACATTGAATATCCCAGAATTGAATACTGATCCAGATAGATTTCCTTGACTTCCAGTCACTTCATATGAACTTGCTTCACCGTTAATAATCTGTATGATGACTTGATATTGTGTATTCGCATTCAAGCAGATCACTTGAGTTGAGGAAGTATCAGGACTATCATTGAATTCAACATTCACTAAGTCTTGATCACTGCACAAGCCATTGTCCTCAGTCCAGGTGAAGGTATATGAGCCCGGACCAGTTACCATAGCAGTTGCACCAGGAACGTTAGGCGAAGGAATAAAGCTCACGCCTGGGCCCCCATTCCATGAACCTGTTCCTGTGCTTGGCAGTGCCTGGAGGGTATAAGAGGTTCCACATTGAGTAGCATCTTGACCAGCATTCGCTAGAGGTTCTGGGGTCAATTGAAGACCTAGTGATTCTTGATCAGAACAGACACCGTTAACTTCTGTCCAAATGAGACTGAAGTTACCTGAGATACTGCTGTTGAAACTTGTATTAGGGTTAGTCGCATTCGCGAATCCAATATTTGGAGGCCCGCTCCAAGTTCCATTTCCTATACTTGGGATAGCTGATAGAATTCCCACAAGACCGCAATCGTCTATATCTGAACCTGCATTAGCATTGGGCATTTGGAAATACGTGTAAGTGACTTGATCACTTGCAGCGCACGTCCCATTATCCTCCGTCCAGGTCAAGGTTATTGGGCCATAATTGCTGTTAGAGAAAGGGGCTAGAGGATCGTTTACGTTAGACATAGAGACTCCAGTGGGGAACGTCCAAGTACCTATTCCAGTGCTAGGTAATGCTGCTGTTTGAGCTTGTAATCCACAGATTTGCTGATCTGAACCTGCATTAGAAATGGGAGAATTCAAAAAGGTAACCTCAACTTGATCTTGCACCTGGCATGGTCCGTTCTCTGCGGTCCAAGTGAGGATATAGGTTCCAAATGCACTGGCTGTGACCATTGAAGTTGGAAGTTCAGGTAAACCAAAGGTGACTCCAGGTCCAGTCCAAATGCCTTCACCGACACTAATACTTCCTTGCAAAGCCATAGAAAGACCACACATACTTTGTGGATTTCCAGCCTCAACCTGAGGAACTTGGAAGAAGGTCATTACGACCTGAGCTGTATCCACACATCCAGCATTGTTTTCTATCCATAGAATAATCTTAGGGCCATATCCTGAGCTTGTCACAGTGCTGTTAATCGCAGTAGGATTTGAGAAGGTTAAAGCAGATGAACCAGTCCAGATCCCAGTAGATCCAGGTACTGAAAAAGCTGCTTGTACGCTTGCAGAATTACCACAAATGCTTTCGTTGGAGGAGGTTAACGTTGCTTGAGGTTGTGCCGTGAAGGTCACCATCACTGTGTCTTGAGCTGAACAGAATCCTTCATTGACCTCAGACCATATTAGCGTATAGACTCCAGGAGAAGCAGTAATGCTTGCTTGAGGGTTCGATAAATTATCAATAGAAATTCCTGACTGATCGATCCAAGAACCTATCCCGAAACTTGGTGCCGCGTTAAGTGTGCCTTGATTTCCACAGAGCTGGAAATCTTCTCCTGCTGCAGGACTAGGGTTTTGGATGAAAGCTAAGGAGACGGAGTCTACTGCTATACATCCAGAAGCATCGGTTACATTCCAATACATAGTGAAAGAACCATAAGAACTGGTGCTAATCATAGGATTGGGCACATTCACATTTCCAGTGATTCCAGAGGGGAAACTCCATTGACCCGTTCCAAGCGCAGGATCAGCTGAAAGGAACGCACTGTTTCCGCAAATAGAAATCGAAGGACCAGCTTCTGCAATGGGAAGAGAAAGGAATGTAATAGATACTTGTGCGGTATCGCTGCATTGCCCAATTATGATTATCCATTCCAAACTATATGTCCCTGAAGCCAGAGCGGTAATCTCAGCATTGGGATCATTTTCATCTCCGCTTATTCCAGCTGGGAAAATCCAATGTCCTGTTCCACTGGTGAACGAAGCACTCAGTGTTGCTGTGTTTCCGCAGAATGGAGAATAAGTTCCAGCATCAGCAACAGGGGGGTCGCTATAGGTTGCGAGGAGAGAGTCTACAGAAGTACAACTTCCATTTGTCACAGTCCAATACAAGGTGAAGCTTCCATTCGCGCTTGATGAAATACTCGTAGTTGGATCAGTAGCGTCAAGGAAGTTAATGTTGGAAGGACCAGTCCATATTCCAGTTCCTGCACCTTGAATGGCGTTCAAGTCAATGTCTTCATCACAGCTGCTCATATCAGATCCAGCCTCTGAATCAGGTTGCTCGGTGAATTGAACCATCACTTGATCACTAGAGCTACATCCATTGCCATTATCCTCTGTCCAAGTGAGTGAATACGAGCCGTAAACAAGAGCATTGATTGTAGAACTCGGGGCATTGACATCGGAGAAAATTAATCCTGGTTCCAGATTCCAAGTGCCTGACCCCACTGTAGGTATAGCGTTGAGCATGAACTGATTACCACAAAGTATGGTGTCATTTCCAGCAAATGCCATAGGCTGCTCAACGAAGACCAGCTCTACTTGATCACTAGAGCTACATCCATTGCCATTATCCTCTGACCATGTCAATATATAGATGCCAAAAGCATCAGCTGTCAGAATACAATTAGGATCAGATAAATCGCTGGGATTCAATCCTGCTGGGATTGTCCATGTTCCGGCACCAATGCTAGGATTAGCTTGAAGGGAATAGCTCGGTGAGCACAATGCTGTATCAGGACCAGCATCTGCTATTGGGTTTTCTATGAAGTTGATTATCACTTGGTCCGTGCTTATGCACCCATTTCCATTTTCTTCAGTCCAAGTGAGTGTATAGCTCCCATACGCAGAGCTTGTCATTTGAGCTGTCGGGGAATTCAAGTCGTCAAAACTCACTTGAGCAGGACCAATCCATATTCCGTTTCCAACTGATGGCAGTGCTGCCAAGGTTGCCGTGAGTCCACATACACTTTGATCATTTCCTGCATTGGTGGAAGGCTGTTGGATAAAACTGACCTCTACTTGATCTGCGTTAGTACATGCTGTTCCATTCGTTTCCGTCCAAGTGAGAATATACGTGCCATATGTGAGTGTGCTCAGTGAAGCATTAGGGTCGCTGATATCACTGATTGTTACGCCAGCAGGAAGAGTCCATTGACCTGTCCCCACACTTGGAGTAGCACCTAATATCAGATCAGCACTGCAAACGCTAAGGTCAGTTCCGGCATTGGCTTCAGGAATTTCTTGAAAGAGTATGATGACGTCATCGATCGAAGCACATATCCCAGTTCCTAAAGTCCATGTCAGTGTATATGCTCCTCCTGCAGTCACAGCTAACGAACTCAGCGGGTCGGTAGCGTCCGCGAAGCTTATTCCAGAAGGACCTGACCATAATCCTATGCTTCCATTGGCGGCAAGGACTGTACTCAGGCCGCAGACATTGGACTGGTCGAAACCAGCATTTGAGTTAGGAACGAATTCGAATTCGATATCAATCTCGTCAAAAGTGCTGCAGGTCCCATTACTCACGGTCCAAGTAAGGGTATAGATACCAGGACTCCCGGTCAGGGTAACTGCGGCATTAGGGTCGATGGCATTGTTAACGCTCACTCCTGCAGGCCATGTCCATGTCCCCGTTCCATTCGTAGCGGTGGCTGATAAAGTGTCTGTTGTTAAACAGCTGGTGTGATCTGCACCTGCTAAGGCAGTTGGATATGGCTTGAAGATTATTTGAACGTCATCTGCATCTGCGCAACTATTTCCTCCATTTACTTGCCAAAAGAAAGTGTACGTGCCCGTGCCAGGTACAGTCACAGAGGGATTAGGATTGCTCGCTCCACCTGAGAAGACAGCTCCAGCCGGCACTGAGAGCCATGTTCCAGTACCATAGTTTTGGGAAGCAGATAGAACGGTCTGTGTTCCGCATACTGTAATGTTAGCCCCGGCATTGGCATTAATATCTCCAAGGAAAATGATCTGAACTGAATCTGTTTTGGCACAGAAACCATCTGATTCTGACAGATAAAACCAATAACTCCCTGCTGTATCAACTGTGACAGTAGCATCTTCTGTAGTCTCATTAGGGCTAAACGACACGATACCCGGACCTGTTCCTGTCCAAAAAAGAGATCCTCCAGTGGAACTTGCTTGAAGTGCATATGTGCTAGCACAAAATGGCTGTGCAGGACCTACTCCTGCATCGGGAATAGGAATGGTCAAGGAACCAACGGTCTCATTCAAGGTAACACTGCATCCAGCGATATCATCTGTGACAATAATCTCATATGTGCCGGGGCTTAATCCAATGCTATCAAAGAGATTTGAAGTCAATTCGTACTGAACACCTTCGAACTCAAGACTATAATCTCCGCTACCACTAAGAATTTCTAACGCTATTGCTCCTTCATTCCCAATACATCCTACATCAGTAACGAGGGTATTCAAATCAAGCGCAACGGTCAAGGTCAATGTGTCCTTGTAAAAGCACTCGGCAGCGGGATCTATTCCTGTGACTATATAGGTCGTGGTCGAGTTGGGAGAAGCAATAGGATTACTGCAAGGATTGCAAGAAAAATTAGTTCCTATCACCATTGGTTCTCCTTGATAAACTTCCCAGTTGAAATCTGAATCACCCAATGCCTGCAGCTGTTCAGCTTCTCCCGGACAAATAATCCGATTAGGTCCAGCGTAGACTCCCGGTTTTACATCCACATTGAAACTGAAAGAAACGATTCCTGGAAGCGGACATAGGTCATCATCTGCTATGAGCACGATAGTTCCATCTAGTCCAAATTGATTTGCCTCCCAGCACACTGTGGCTGTACTTGGGTTTCCGCCAGTATAGGTAAGCGTAGCTCCAGGAAGGACTGTCTGTATGTTGGAAATCACTTGAATATCTGCAATAGGAACAGACGAATTGAATAAAATATCAGCGCAGAAAAACTCCCCATAACACATTTCGATAGTATGAGGGCCTGTCAAGGTGGCGTTACCACTGAAATTCTGTAGAGCATTGATTACCAATTCAGGAGGAGGATTAGGACAAAAATCTGCAACAATATTCACATCAATCGATATGCTCCCTACGAAAACGCCCGCATCATTATACTGTTCTACCTGTATTGTGATTGTATATTCACCTATGGCTGGGGCAATGAAAGAGAGAACTCCAGTCTCTGAGTTGATAGTACAACCAGGAATAGGTGCGATACCACTAAATCCTGGTTCATAAACTACAGATACGAAGCCATTTCCGCCATCAGAAGAAAGAGAATTCGTATAGGAATAGACTAAGCTATCGCTCTCTATGTCTAATGCACCGAAATTGTAATTGATGGCCTGACCTGCACAGACATAAGGCAATTGCTGAATGGTGATTTGGGGTGAGCTGTTGCACCCTTCTTGGGGCCTAATGATCGCATGCACATAGAAGCTCTGAGTTCCTGAGACATTGGTGGTCGGAGTGCGGTAATTGAATTTCCAAAGGATTCTATATTCTGGGCAAGTTGAAGGAATATTGACCAGCCCTTGATACATCAAGTGCCTCTTCCCGGGGAGCAATCCTCCATTGCATTCGCTTTGCAAAATCAGGGAAGAACAGAGCTGAGATACTTCCACATTACTAATCAATGGAAGGCTGAAGGAGAAGAAGCCAAAATTACAATCAGGTACGGCTCTGAGATTTTGAGTAGGAGCTACAGTGATGTCTTCACAGTCTTGAAATACATTCAGAGTAACCCTATAACTGCCACCTCCGAGGCATTCGTATTCTATATTGGCCCCTGATATATGGTTAGCCTGAATGGCTGTCCATGATAGGAGCGCAATGAATAGAAGAAGCGTTTTTTTAATAAGGAATTCCATGTGTTCAGTCTCATGGCCTCTAATTTTCCTTGCAAGGGTTCACGAAGATACAACCTTATGTGCCTAGAATCAAGGAATTAAGCTCCAAAAATTGGATGTTTAACTTATGTTAAATCAGTGAGAATCCTAGTCAAGGAGATTTTCGTCAACTAGGTTAGGGAGGGTGACTTTCAATAAAGGCTCAGCATCCATTGCTCTTTTGATAGCCGATAAAGCACCAAGATTGCGCGCCCAACCACGTCTTGCGATGCCATTATTTACGTCCCAATGAAGCATAGATTTTAATCTTCTTTCACTGTCTTTATCTCCAGAAAGAACCATGCCAAAGCCACCATTAATCACTTCTCCCCAGCCGACACCACCTCCGTTATGCAGGCTAATCCATGTAGCTCCCCTGAATCCATCCCCAACGAAATTTTGCACAGCCATGTCTGCTGTGAACCTCGACCCGTCATAGATATTGCTCGTCTCTCGATACGGTGAGTCAGTTCCGCTCACGTCATGATGATCCCTTCCCAGTATTACAGGAGCTGATATTTCTCCTGACTTAATACTGTCATTAAAGGCCTTGGCAATGAGCATTCTTCCTTCAGCATCTGCATAGAGGATACGCGATTGAGAACCCACCACGAGCGCATTTTTCTTGGCAGCCTTGATCCAGATGAGGTTGTCGTTTATCTGCTGGCTGATCTCAGCTGGTGCATCTTCGAGCATCTGCTCTAACACCTGAGCAGCTATAGCATCTGTCTTGTCCAGATCTTCTGGTTTTCCGCTGCTGCACACCCACCTGAATGGCCCAAAACCATAGTCAAAACACATCGGACCCATGATGTCTTGCACATAGGAGGGGTATCTGAATTCAGCTCCATCTTTTCCTGCTATCTCAGCACCGGCACGAAGGGCTTCGAGCAAGAAGGCATTTCCATAATCGAAGAAGTACATTCCATTTTCTGTCAACGCGTTTATGGCTTTCACCTGGCGTTTCAATGAGTCCTCAACGGCTGTTTTAAAAGCATCAGGGTCTTTGACCATAAGCTCATTAGATTCCTCATAACTAAACCCTGCGGGATAGTATCCGCCAGCCCATGGATTATGCAGCGAGGTTTGATCGCTGCCAAAGTCTACTTGAATTCCTTTGTCTGCCATAGCTTCCCATAAATCCACGGCATTTCCGAGATAAGCGAAAGACTTTGCTTCTTTTTTTAATCGCGAATCCTGCACTTCCTTGAAGAGTTCATCTAAGTCAGGGATTACTTCATCTACCCATCCTTGCTCTTGGCGTTTATAGGCTGCTTTCGCATTAATCTCGGCTGTGATACTCACTACTCCTGCTATGTTTCCTGCCTTAGGCTGTGCACCACTCATTCCACCCAAGCCAGAAGTGACAAAGAGCTTTCCAGCCGGACTCGGATTTTTCAGCTTCCTACAGGCATTTAGCACTGTGATGGTGGTCCCATGAACGATTCCTTGAGGTCCAATGTACATGTAAGATCCAGCAGTCATTTGTCCGTATTGACTAACGCCAAGGGCATTGAACTTCTCCCAATCATCAGGGCTAGAATAATTAGGAATGACCATTCCATTCGTCACCACCACTCGTGGAGCATCCTTGTGCGAAGGAAATAGTCCCATAGGATGACCTGAATACATGGTCAAGGTCTGTTCCTCCGTCATTTCGCTTAGATATTTCATGCATAGCAGATATTGAGCCCAATTCTGAAATACAGCTCCATTTCCACCATAGGTAATTAGCTCATAAGGATGCTGGGCGACTGCTGGATCCAAATTGTTCTGAATCATGAGCATAATGGCAGCGGCTTGTGTGCATTTGCATGGGTATTCAGAGATTGGATGTGCCTTGATAGTGCCTTCAGGCCTGAAGCGATGCATGTAAATACGCCCCAAATCATTGAGTTCTTCTCTGAATTCGGGCAAAAGCTCTGCATGAAGGCTTGATGGGAAATAGCGTAGCGCATTCTTAAGAGCAAGTTTCTTTTCTGAAATATTTAAGATATCCTTACGTTTTGGGGCACGGCTGATAGCAGGGTCGAAACTGGGCATACTTGGCAAAGAATCAGGAATTCCTTGCTTAATCTGTTCTTGAAAGTTCAATGTGTTCGTATCTGAGATCATGGAGCTATATTTTTTTTGAAAGGGCAATGCCTGCAACCACTTTGACAACAACACCCTCTTTTTAGAAGGTAAGCCTCAGTAAAGACTATGAATCCCTCAGGACTCAAGTAAAAATCTTCAGGGTCCAAAGCCGCTGATTTACTCATTTTTTGCATTCTTCGTTTAAGCGTATGCGAATCTCGATAATTTCGGGCGATCATCATGGATTGGAATCAAGAGATCATATCAGAGAATCAAAGACTAAGACTTCCGCTGCTTGAGGAGGCTGGTGTTGAGGTGTTTGTCAAGAGAGAGGACCTCATACATCCTGAAGTCTCTGGAAATAAATGGAGGAAACTCAGGTATCACATGTTGGAGGTGATGCAACATTCAGAATATGAGGGGTTTATAACCAAAGGAGGAGCCTATTCTAATCACATACTCGCTACAGCCTCGGCATGTTGTCAAAGTGGATTTAAGTCCGTGGCTTTCGTACGCGGAGAGCGTATAGAGCCCTTGAACGCAACCTTGAAAAAAGCGGAGGAATTAGGGATGAAGTTCCTGTTTCTTAGTCGAGCTGACTATAGAAAATCCATAAAAGACCTCAAGTCTGACCACAAAATTATAGGAAAATGGATGGATGTACCGGAAGGAGGGTCCGATGATCTAGGGGTCAAAGGATGTGAAGAGATATTGGCCAAGAAAGATAAAAGCGACTTTAATATTGTCTGCACCGCGCTTGGGACTGGAGGCACAGCGGCTGGCCTACTGCGAAGCAAAAAATCGAATCAAGAACTCTGGATCTTCCCTGCGCTCAGAGGAATGGACATTGAAAAGACACTGCGGCCTTGGATTGATGAAAGGCAATGGCAAAAGGGGCTTGTGACCGTCCAGTCTGACTACCATTTTGGAGGCTATGCCAAGCTGAATGAAGATCTTATCACTTTCATTAGAGACTTTGAAAAGGAAACTGGAATCCCATTGGATCCAGTCTACACTGCTAAGATGATGTTTGGGCTCATGGATCTGATTAAAAAAGAGAAGATCACGAGAGGAAAGCGGATACTGGCCATTCATACAGGAGGCTTGCAAGGAAGAGCTGGTATGGAGGAGAGGTTGGGCCTGGATTTCTCTCTTATCTGAAGGACTCCCACTTTATAAGACTCATTAAGCGAGAATGTAACGATCATAAGAGGTTGTAGATCAATGAGATATGCGTTTTCATAATCAAGCGTATTAACAATTCGTTGTTAACTCGTTAATAAGTCGGAGTTCGATCCCCCTGAATGGGCTCTGTAGTTTTAGACTTTCGCAATCGATAGAAGAACCTATCCCCATGTTGAAGAACCTAAGCATACTAGGACTCCTGTTTTTTCACCTCTTGGCTGCGGCCGGAGGAGAGAAAAGCGACCGCCAACGCTATATAAATCAGTGGAAGAATGTCGCTCAGGAACAGATGCGACTTCATGGCATTCCGGCAAGTATCACATTGGCTCAAGGTATCTTAGAGAGCGGTGACGGGAAAAGTGACTTGAGCTTAAGGGCGAATAACCACTTCGGGATTAAGTGTCATGAATGGAATGGTCCTGGAGTCTACCAGGATGATGATAGCAGAAACGAGTGTTTTAGGAAGTATCGCAGTGCTCAAGAGAGTTATGAAGATCATTCTGCATTCTTGTTGCGAAGCAGATACTTGTTTTTATATGAGTTAGAAGTAACGGATTATAAGTCTTGGGCCGAGGGGTTAAAGAAAGCTGGCTATGCCACCGACCCACGATATGCCGATCGACTCATTAAAATCATCGAAGAGAACGGGTTAAGTGAATACGACAATGCAGGAACAGGAAATGCCATCGCCTTAAAACAAGCTTCAGAGCCTAGGTTTGATACACGTGGCCGCTCTAATACCTCTGATAATATGGTCATCGACCTGAGCCAGAGTCGTATTGTATCTGAACACCCAAATGGAATAGACTTCATTCTTGCCAGAGATGGCGACAGTGTGGATGGTATTGCCAAGTCATTGGACATGGCTCCATGGCAAATAACCAGGTATAACGACTTGAGCAGCACCTATACATTCAAAGGAGGTGAGATGGTATATCTGCAGCCTAAGAAGAATAAGGCCAAGGCGGAGTATCACCTTTCTTTAGAAGGCGAAACGCTTAGGCTTATATCCCAACGCTATGGAGTGAAGATTAAGAAATTGGAAGCCTATAACGAGCTAGATGCCGATAAATCCCTTAAAAAAGGGCAAAAGATTCACCTTCAGCCAGTCAAGAGCTGAAAAATAGCCACGGCTAGCCGCCATTTTATTTTCTTTGCGGCCTTTTATAAGAAATCACATCCATGAGACGTATCGAGATTCTTCAGCTATTAAAGAACGACCATAAAGGAAAAAAGGTCAAGGTCAATGGCTGGGTTCGCACCTTCAGAAATGATCGCTTTATCGCGCTTAATGACGGTAGCACCATTCACAATCTCCAGATTGTGGTCGATGTAGACTCTTGCGATGAGCAGACTTTGAAGACTTTACATACCGGAGCAGCACTAGAAGTTATAGGGCTTGTAGTTGAGTCACAGGGGAAGGGTCAACATATTGAAATTCAAGCTGATGAGGTGAGAGTCCTCGGGATAGCCCACCCTGATGAATATCCGCTTCAGCCTAAGAAGCATTCCTTGGACTTCCTTCGTGAAAAGGCCCACTTGCGTATGAGGACGAGCACATTCAGCGCTGTATTTAGAGTTCGTCATGCGGCCTCCTTCGCTATTCATAAGTACTTCCATGATAATGGGTTCTTCATGATGCATTCGCCCATCATCACAGGTTCTGATGCCGAAGGCGCGGGTGAAATGTTCAGGGTCACTCAGTTTGACCTCGATGAGCTTCCTAAAGACAAAGCAGGAAAAGTGGATAACAGCAAGGACTTTTTCGGAAAGACCACTAACCTGACCGTTTCTGGGCAGCTAGAGGCCGAGCTTGGAGCTATGGCCCTAGGGAAAGTGTACACCTTTGGACCTACGTTCAGGGCCGAGAACAGCAATACATCAAGGCATCTTGCTGAATTCTGGATGATAGAACCTGAAATCGCCTTTGCCGACCTCAAGGATGATATGGATCTAGCTGAGGACATGTTGCGTAGCGTGATTTCCTATGTAAAAGAGCATTGTGCTGATGATCTAGCCTACCTTGATAACAGAGAGCAACAAGAAGACAAACAGAAACCAACCAATGAGCGCCATGAGATGGGGCTTCTAGATAGGTTAGACTTCGTAGTTGCTAATGCATACGAGAGATTGACCTATACTGAGGCCATTGAAATTCTGAGGAATTCTACCCCTTTCAAGAAGAAGAAATTCAAGTATCCGGTAGAGTGGGGAACTGACCTGCAAAGTGAGCACGAGCGCTTTTTAGTGGAAAAACATTTCAAGAAACCAGTCATCCTCACTGACTATCCAGCTCAAATCAAGGCCTTCTATATGCGCCTCAACGAGGATGGCAAGACCGTAGCGGCCATGGATATACTATTCCCAGGAATAGGCGAGTTAGTGGGAGGTTCTCAGCGTGAAGAGCGCTATGAAGTGTTATTGGAAAAATGCAAGCAGTTCAATATTCCGGAGGAGCACATTTGGTGGTATTTAGAGACCAGAAAGTTCGGAACATGCAAACATGCCGGCTTCGGTCTTGGATTTGAGCGGCTAATTATGTTTTTAACAGGAATGGGCAATGTAAGGGATGTGATTCCATTTCCTCGCACGCCATTGAACGCCTCGTTTTGACCTAAAGAGCCCCAAGGGAATGCCAAGAAGAGTTTTCGACAATAAGCATCGAACAGAATACGGCCGATCAGAAAGCGCTCTAAACAGCTGAAATTCTGCCAATAAGGGCTGTTAATGGAAAAAAGGAGAGAATTAATTTCTCAACCCGTTGTTTTTAATAAATGATCGTTTAAATTTGCACCCCGCTAAAAATGGGGAGGTAAATAATACCTAGAAAGAAAACAGCTGCAAATGCCTACAATTCAGCAACTTGTAAGAAAAGGTCGACAAAGCTTGACCAAGACCAGTAAATCAGCCGCACTGTCGTCCTGTCCGCAGAGGAGAGGAGTCTGTGTCAGGGTTTATACAACCACACCTAAGAAACCGAACTCAGCAATGAGGAAAGTAGCAAGGGTGCGACTGACTAACGGAAACGAAGTAAACGCCTATATAGGTGGTGAAGGACACAATCTCCAGGAACACAGCATAGTGCTAGTTCGAGGAGGAAGGGTCAAAGATCTTCCAGGTGTTCGTTACCACATTGTTCGAGGAGCCTTGGACACTGCGGGTGTGACCGGTAGGCAGCAAAGAAGAAGTAAGTATGGTACCAAACGTCCTAAGAAATAATAGGTCATGAGAAGGCAAAGGGCAAAAAAGCATATCATCCTACCGGATCCGAAGTTTAATGACACCTTGGTTACCAAGTTCGTCAATAACCTGATGTTTGACGGTAAGAAAGAGAAAGCGTTCAAGATTTTCTACGATGCAATCGAGATTGTAGATGAGAAAAGCGGTGAGGAAAATGGATTGGAAGTGTTTAAGAAAGCACTAACTAACATATGTCCAGGCGTAGAGGTAAGAAGCCGTAGGGTTGGTGGAGCCACCTTCCAGATTCCTTCTCCTATACGTGAAGATCGTAAGCTTTCACAAGGAATGAAGTGGTTAATCAGCTATTCCCGAAAGAGGAATGAAAAAGGAATGGAGAAGAAGCTTGCTTCTGAGATTCTCGCTGGTGCAAAAGAAGAAGGCGCGGCCTTCAAGAAAAAAGAAGATACACATAGAATGGCTGAAGCCAATAAGGCTTTCGCGCATTTTAGATTCTGACCCATCCGGTAGAGAGAGAATAAGATCATGTCAAGAGACTTAAGAAATACAAGGAATATCGGAATTGCTGCACACATCGATGCAGGAAAGACGACTACCACAGAGCGTATCCTTTACTACTCTGGTGTTAGCCATAAGATTGGTGAAGTACATGATGGTGCTGCCACTATGGACTGGATGGAGCAGGAGCAAGAAAGAGGAATTACCATAACCTCTGCTGCTACCACAGTGTATTGGGATTATCGTGGTACTAAGTATCACGTGAACATCATTGACACCCCAGGGCACGTGGATTTTACTGTTGAGGTGAATAGGTCTTTGAGAGTTTTGGATGGTCTAGTATTCCTTTTTAGTGCCGTTGATGGTGTAGAGCCACAGTCTGAGACTAACTGGAGATTGGCTAACAACTATAATGTACCACGTATCGGTTTCGTCAATAAGATGGACCGTCAAGGAGCTGACTTCTTGAAAGTGTGTAAGCAGGTGAAGGAAATGTTGGGAAGCAATGCTGTCCCGCTTCAAATTCCTATCGGTAACGAAGAGCATTTCCAAGGAGTTGTTGATTTGATTAACTTCCGTGGAATTATTTGGAACGAGGAAGACCAAGGAATGACCTTTAGTGAGGTGCCAATCCCAGAGGATATATTGGAGGAAGCTACCATGTATCGTGAGAAATTGCTTGAAGCAGTGGCAGATTTTGATGATACTTTGATGGAAAAGTACTTCGAGGACCCAAACTCAATCTCTGAAGCAGAAATATTGAAGGCCCTTCGTGCGGCTACGATTAGCGGAGCTATAGTTCCTATGACATGCGGTACTGCATTTAAGAACAAAGGAGTTCAGACGATGCTTGATTATGTGATGGAGATTCTTCCTTCGCCTTTGGATACTGAAGCCATCATTGGAATTAATCCAAAGACAGAACTAGAAGTAAGCAGAAAGCCAAGCGAAAAAGAGCCTTTCACTTCATTGGCATTCAAGATTGCTACTGACCCATTCGTAGGAAGACTTTGTTTCACACGTGCTTATGCTGGTGTGCTAGAGTCAGGATCTTATGTCCTGAACACAAGAACAGGGAACAAGGAGCGTATCTCTAGGATTTTCCAGATGCACGCTAACAAGCAGAATCAGATTGACAAGCTTCAAGCTGGAGATATAGCTGCATTGGTTGGGTTTAAGGATATCCGTACAGGAGACACCTTATGCGACCTAGATCACCCGATTGTTTTGGAATCTATGGATTTCCCAGACCCAGTAATCGGAATCGCTATTGAGCCTAAAACTCAAGCTGACATAGATAAACTTGGTGTTGCTTTGCACAAGCTCGCTGAAGAGGATCCTACATTCCAAGTAAGAACGGATCATGATTCAGGACAGACTATCATCTCAGGAATGGGAGAGTTGCACTTGGATATCATCTTGGACCGTTTGAAGAGAGAATTCAAAGTAGAATGTAGCCAGGGTCAACCGCAAGTAAGTTATAAAGAAACGGTGACTAATACTGTGAATCACAGAGAGGTCTACAAGAAGCAGACTGGTGGTCGCGGTAAGTTCGCTGATATGGTCATTAATGTCGGAGCCGCTGATCCGGATCAAGAAGAAGATTTGAAATTTGTCAATAGCATTAAGGGTGGTAACATCCCAAGGGAATTCATCCCGTCTATTGAGAAAGGATTTAAAGAATCCATGAAGAATGGTGTTCTTGCAGGATACCCAATGGATAAGATGAAAGTCGAATTGCTCGATGGATCTTTCCACGCGGTTGATTCAGATGCACTTTCATTCGAACTATGCGCAAAGCTTGCTTACCGCACAGCAATGCCTAAGGCGAACCCAGTGCTTCTTGAACCTATCATGAAGATGGAAGTGGTGACACCTGAGGAGAACATGGGAGACATCGTAGGAGATTTGAACAGAAGACGTGGAATGGTAACGGGTATGGATGACAGGGCTGGTGCCAAAGTCATCAAAGCATTCGTTCCTCTATCTGAAATGTTTGGATATGTTACAGATCTAAGAACTATGAGTTCTGGACGTGCGACATCCACAATGGAATTTGCGAGATTCGAACCAGCGCCTAAGAATATAGCAGACGAAGTGATCGATAAAGTAAAAGGTAAAGTGAAATCTTAAGTAGCACCTGGAAAGATGAGTCAGAAGATCAGAATAAAATTAAAGTCCTACGATCACAATCTCGTAGACAAGAGTGCTGAGAAAATCGTGAAAACGGTTAAGGCAACAGGAGCCATCGTAAGTGGTCCAGTTCCATTGCCAACGCACAAGAGGATATACACCGTCCTCCGTTCTCCACACGTGAACAAGAAAGCACGTGAGCAGTTCGAATTGAGTGCTTATAAGAGATTGATGGATATCTACAGCTCTTCATCTAAGACAGTTGACGCTCTAATGCGTCTTGAGCTGCCTAGCGGAGTTGAAGTAGAGATTAAAGTGTGAACCAGCAACAGCTAAGAAAATGCAAGGTATCATAGGTAAAAAAATCGGCATGACTAGTATCTTCTCTGAAGAGGGAAAGATGCTTCCGTGCACAGTGATTGAGGCCACACCCAATGTGGTGACGCAGATCAAAACCATGGAGAATGATGGTTATGAAGCGGTACAATTGGCATACGGTGAGAAGAAGGAGAAGAACGTGGGTAAACCACTTCTTGGCCACTTTAAGAAAGCGAAGACCACTCCTAAGAAGAAACTCGTTGAGTTCGATTCATTCGAACAAGAAATGGAATTGGGCAAAGAGATCAATCTTGATCTTTTCATTGAAGGTGAGTTTGTTGATGTAGTAGGAACGTCTAAGGGAAAAGGATTCCAAGGAGTTGTTAAGCGTCACGGGTTTGCTGGAGTTGGACAGAGTACCCACGGTCAGCATAACCGTCTAAGAGCGCCAGGTTCTGTAGGAGCGGGTTCTGATCCGTCACGCGTGTTCAAAGGAATGAGAATGGCTGGACGTATGGGAGGAGAAAGAGTGACTACGTTCAATCTTCAGATAGTGAAGATTGTACCTGAAAAGTCATTACTTTTCGTGAAAGGTGCTGTGCCAGGGTTTAATGGTTCAATCGTTTTAGTGAAGAAGTAAGATGGAACTAGAGATATTCAATATGGATGGCAAGAAGACCTCAAAGAAGGTCAAGCTTGATGCAGAAGTCTTCGGTATGGAGCCTAATGACCATGCCATTTACTTAGATGTGAAGCAATACCACGCTAACAATCGTCAAGGAACGCACAAATCAAAGGAGAGAGCTGAGATAGCTGGATCCACAAAGAAGCTGAAGAAGCAGAAAGGAACAGGTGGAGCCCGTGTAGGAAGTGCCAAGAGTCCATTGCTACATGGTGGAGGTAGAGTATTCGGACCTCGTCCAAAAGATTGGAGCTTCAAGTTGAACAAGAAACTGAAGAAAGTAGCACGTAAATCTGCTCTGAGCTATAAAGCAAAGGACAATGGGATTACCATCCTGGACAGCCTTAACTTCAGTGCCCCTAAGACAAAGGACTTCATCAATCTGTTGAAGAACTTCGAATTGTCTGGAAAGAAAGTATTGGTAGTGGTGCCAACCCTTGATGAGAACCTATACCTCTCTTCTAGGAACCTAGCCAAGACTCAAGTGAGAGTCGCTAAAGACTTGAACACATATGATATCATGAACAGCCAACGTATCCTCTTCACAGCAGGAGCTATAGAGGCAGTTCAAGAGAACCTGAAGAACTGATAGTCATGAAAGAGATCATCATCAAACCTATGGTCACCGAAAGGTTGACTGCTGATGCCGAGAAGCTGAACAAGTATGGCTTTATCGTGGATAAGAATGCGAACAAAATCGAGATTCGTGAAGCTATAGAGAAAATCTATGGGGTAAGCGTAACTGGAGTTCGTACCATGAATTACATGGGTAAGAAGTCGGTAAAGCATACCACTTCAGGAGTAGTTAAAGGTAGTAAGCCTTCGTTTAAGAAAGCTCTGGTGACAGTAGCAAAAGGTGATACCATTGATTTTTACGCAGGAATCTGATAGATCATGGGAGTAAGAAAATTAAATCCGACCACACCAGGACAGAGGCATAAAGTTGCCTCCACCTTCGAGGAGATCACAGCTAGTAAGCCTGAGAAGAGCCTATTGGCACCTTTGAAGAAGTCTGGTGGTAGGAATAACACTGGAAAGATGACCATGCGCTACATAGGTGGTGGTCATAAGAGGAGATACAGAATCATCGACTTCAAAAGGGACAAGCATAACATGCAGGCCGAAGTGATGACTATTGAGTACGATCCTAATCGCACTGCACGTATCGCCTTGCTTCAATACAAGGATGGTGAGAAGCGATATATCGTTGCTCCTGCCGGATTGAATGTTGGAACGAAATTAGATGCAGGAAAAGGAGTAACTCCAGAAGTTGGAAACTGCTTGTTCCTGTCAGAAATTCCATTGGGATCAGTAATTCATAACATCGAATTACAACCTGGACAAGGGGCACAGATGGCTCGTAGCGCAGGGAGTTATGCTCAACTGAATGCTCGTGATGGCAAGTATGCCATCGTGAAATTGCCAAGCGGTGAGACTCGCATGGTAATGGTTACCTGTAAAGCAACCATCGGAAGCGTTTCCAATGGAGAACACAGTTTGACCAGATCAGGAAAGGCAGGACGTAGCAGATGGTTAGGAGTAAGACCACGCGTGAGACCAGTTGTGATGAACCCAGTCGATCACCCGATGGGTGGTGGAGAAGGAAAGTCTTCTGGAGGACACCCACGTTCTAGAAAGGGGATACCGGCTAAGGGTTACAAGACCCGTAGCAAGACGAAGGCCTCTAACAAGCATATTATAGAAAGACGTAAGAAGTAAGCAGAGCTATGAGCCGTTCATTAAAAAAACCACCATTTGTGCATTATAAACTCGATCAACGAGTAGGTGAAGCACATGCAAGCGGAAAGAAATCTGTGATCAAGACTTGGTCCAGAGCATCTACCATCACTCCTGATTTTGTAGGAATGACCATCGCGGTGCATAATGGAAAGACGTTTATCCCTGTGTATGTAACAGAGAATATGGTCGGGCACAAGCTCGGTGAATTCTCGCCTACCAGGAGCTTCAGAGGTCACTCAGGAAACAAAAGGAAGTAATCCGAAAGAAAATCAAGTATCATGGGTTCTCGGAAACACGACAGCGCTGAAGCGCGAAAAGAAGAGCAGAAACACATCTCCTTCGCCAAGTTGAATAACTGCCCTACATCTCCTCGTAAGATGAGGTTAGTTGCTGACATCATCCGCGGAAAGAATGTGCAGGACGCACTCAATATCTTGAAGTTCTCTAATAAAGAGGCTTCAAGTAGACTAGAAAAACTACTTGCCTCAGCAATTAATAACTGGGAACAGAAGAATGAAGGTCAGAGAGCTGAAGAAGCGAATCTATTTGTGAAAACAGTTAATGTAGATGGAGGTAGGATGCTGAAACGTGTCCAACCGGCTCCACAAGGAAGAGCACATCGGATAAGAAAACGTTCGAACCACGTAACATTGGTGGTCGACAGTAGAAAAGCAAAGAGCGAATAAATATGGGACAGAAAGCACATCCTATAGGACTCAGACTAGGTTACATCAAAGGATGGGACAGCAGCTGGTTCGGTGGTAATGACTACTCAGATAAGTTGGTTGAGGACCATAAAATCCGTACTTACTTAGGAGCTCGTTTGCGCAAGGCAAGCATCTCTAAGGTAATTATTGAACGCACCTTAAAGGTCGTTACAGTGACTATCAAAACAGCACGTCCTGGAGTGATCATCGGTAAAGGTGGTCAGGAAGTTGACAAGCTGAAAGAGGAGTTGAAGAAAGTGACTAAGAAAGATGTTCAGATTAACATCTTTGAGATTAAGAGACCTGAGCTTGATGCCAAATTAGTGGCAGACAGCGTTGCACGTCAGATTGAAGGTCGTATCTCTTATAGGAGGGCTATCAAGATGTCAGTAGCAAGCACTATGAGAATGGGAGCCGAAGGAATTAAAGTTTTAATCTCAGGAAGATTGAATGGTGCAGAGATCGCTCGTAATGAAGGATTCAAAGAGGGAAGGATTCCATTGCACACCTTCCGTGCTGATATAGATTACGCATTGAGTGAAGCGCATACGACTTACGGACGTATCGGGATTAAGGTGTGGATTATGAATGGTGAAGTCTTCGGTAAGCGTGACCTTTCTCCTACACTAGGAATGGACAAGAAGTCTAAGCCCGGCCCAGGAGGAAAAGGTGGAAGAAGAAGAGGAGACGATAGACGCTGAACCCAATACTGAAAAGAAGAAATTAAGAAATCATGCTACAACCGAAAAGAACAAAGTTCAGAAGGCAGCAAAAAGGAGTAATCAAGGGGAACGCGAAAAGAGGTTCTTCAGTTGATTTCGGATCCTTTGGATTGAAGTCCATGGATGAAGGATTCATCACTTCTCGTCAAATCGAGGCAGCTCGTATCGCGGTGACCAGGTTCATGAAGAGAGAGGGAAAAGTGTGGATTAGGATTTTCCCTGATAAGCCATTGACATCTAAGCCTGCTGAAGTGCGCATGGGAAAAGGAAAAGGAGCACCTAGCCACTGGGTTGCTGTAATCAAGCCTGGAAGGGTGATGTTCGAGGCTGATGGAGTCTCCATTGAAGTTGCAAAAGAGGCACTTCGATTGGCAGCTCAAAAGCTACCTGTGAGAACGAAGTTTGTAGTAAGAAGAGATTATATTGCTTGATTGAATTGAGCCATGAATTATAACGAGATAAAAGATTTGTCTTCGGACGAGATTAAGGAGAAGCTGTCTTTTGAAAGAGAGACATTAGCTAAGATGAAATTGAATCATAGCATATCTCCACTAGAGAACCCTAAGTCATTAGGCGCCTCACGTAAGAATATTGCACGCATGCTCACTGAATTGAGGAAGCGTGAACTTGAAACTTCAAACACGAAGTAAGATGGAAACTGAAACTAGGAATCTGAGAAAAGAAAGGACTGGTGTAGTGACTAGTGACAAGATGGTAAAGACCATTGTAGTTGCTGTCTCTTATAAGACGAAGCACCCTAAGTACGGTAAATACGTAAAGTCTACTACCAAGTTCATGGCGCATGACGAGAAGCAGGAATGCGGAATCGGAGATACAGTGCGTATCATGGAAACGCGTCCATTGAGCAAAAGCAAGAGATGGAGATTGGTAGAAGTCATTGAAAAGGCGAAGTGATATTTATCACGGGTAATTTGCACGAATAGAGATGATACAACAAGAATCACGATTAAAAGTAGCTGATAACAGCGGGGCAAAAGAAGTCCTTTGTATCAGAGTGCTTGGAGGAACTGCCAGACGGTATGCCTCTATAGGAGATAAAATAGTGGTTTCCGTGAAGGAAGCGGTCCCTTCAGGTAATGTGAAGAAAGGAACCGTGTCTAAGGCGGTAGTCGTTAGGACTAAGAAAGAGATCAGAAGAGCAGATGGTTCTTACATCCGATTCGATGAGAACGCAGTAGTGCTATTGAGCGCTACAGGTGAACTTAGAGGAACCAGGATTTTCGGACCTGTAGCAAGAGAACTTCGTGAGAAGGACTTTATGAAGATAGTCTCATTGGCACCAGAAGTGCTTTGATAAGAAAGAAGTGATGCAAAAGAAAATGCACATAAAGAAAGGCGATAATGTCAGAATCATATCCGGAGTCCATAAGGGCGATGAGGGACAGGTTTTGGAAATCGACCAGAAGAAGATGAGAGCCATCGTGGAGGGCAAGAACTTGGTATCCAAGCATACCAAGCCTAATGCTACGCATCCTGAAGGTGGTATCGTCAAGCAAGAGGCAGGAATCCATATGTCAAACCTTATGCTTATTGACCCTAAAGGAGGAGTTCCTTCTAAAGTGGGCAAGAAGCTAGGTGCTGATGGGAAATATGTCAAGTTTTATAAGAAATCAGGTCAAGAGGTCAAGTGATGTATCAGCCAAGATTAAAACATACGTATAGAGACGAAATCGTACCAGCTCTAATGAAAGAGTTCAAGTACAAGTCCGTCATGCAAGTTCCTAAAATACAAAAGATTAGCATTAATCAAGGATTAGGAAAGGCAGTATCTGACAAGAAGATGGTCGATACAGCAATTGAAGAATTAAGTGCTATCACAGGTCAAAAAGCTGTGGCTTGTTTCTCCAAGAAAGATATCTCTAACTTCAAATTGAGGAAGGGGATGCCAATCGGAGCCAAGCTCACCTTACGTGGAGATAACATGTATGACTTCTTTGATAGATTGATTTCTATCGCACTTCCTAGAACTAGAGATTTCCGTGGCGTGAAAGCAAGCGGATTCGATGGCAGAGGAAATTTCACCTTGGGAATCAAGGAACAGATCGTTTTCCCAGAAATCGACATCGATAAGTTGAAGAACATCAATGGTATGGATATTACCATCGTGACATCTGCGAAGACAGATGAAGAAGCGAAAGCTCTTCTAAATCAGTTCAAATTCCCATTCGTAAAGAAATAGTAGGATGGCTAAAGAATCAATGAAAGCGCGAGAGCGTAAGAGAGAAAAGATGGTAGCACGTTATGCTGCCAAACGTAAAAAACTCAAAGAAGAGGGAGATTGGGTAGGCCTTCAAAAGCTACCAGCTAACTCTGCAGCAGTTAGATTGCACAATAGGTGCAAGCTAACTGGAAGACCAAGAGGATACATGAGACAGTTCGGGATTTCCCGTGTATTGTTCCGTGATATGGCCTTAGAAGGAAAGATACCAGGTGTTAAGAAAGCCAGCTGGTAAGAATTTATATTAAGCGATAAGATTCGTAATGAATACCGATCCAATAGCAGATTACCTGACCAGAGTCAGGAATGCAATAAAAGCCAATAAAAGAGTAGTGGAGATTCCAGCTTCTAACATAAAGAAGGAAATCACCAAGATACTTTTAGAAAAAGGCTACATCTTGAACTACAAATTCGTTGAGGACAAAGTTCAAGGAAGCATCAAGATTGCCTTGAAGTATGATGCGGTGACTAACAAGTCAGCCATCACTTCTTTAAAGCGCGCAAGTACTCCAGGTCTACGCAGGTATTCTGGAAGCACTGAGATTCCTAGAGTTCTTAATGGACTTGGAATCTGTATCCTCTCTACAAGTAAAGGGGTGATGAGCGATAAAGAAGCCAAAGTAGAAAACGTGGGTGGTGAAGTGATCTGCTACGTGTATTAAGCGTAGACAATAAATTAGAGAAGAGATGTCACGAATAGGAAAAGCACCAGTACAGATACCTGCCAAAGTGGAGGTGAAGCTGGATGGAAATACGGTTCATGTGAAAGGTCCTAAAGGCGAGTTAAGCCAACTTATGGATTCATCAATCACTGCCAAAGTGGAAGATGGTGTTCTAACCTTGGTTAGGAATTCAGAAGAAAAGCAAGTTAAAGCTTTTCATGGCCTATACCGTTCACTCATTTTCAATATGATTGAAGGTGTGACTGATGGGTACAAAGTACAGCAAGAGCTGGTCGGTGTTGGTTATAGAGCACAAGTATCTGGTCAGCAATTGACGTTGAGCCTAGGATACTCTCACCCTTTCATAATGGAGCTTCCCAAGGAAATCAGCATAGCCGCAGAGACTGAAAAAGGAAAAAACCCGATAGTGACCATGCAGTCCTGTGACAAGCAATTGCTTGGACAAGCAGCAGCGAAACTTAGAAGCTTGAGAAAGCCTGAACCATACAAAGGAAAAGGTATCAAGTTCGTAGGTGAGCAGTTGAGAAGGAAAGCAGGTAAGACATCTTCTAAATAAGTAGGATAATGAGACTTACTAAGCAACAACGAAGAATTAGGATTAAGAGCAGATCAAGAAAATCTGTAATCGGAACTCCAGCGCGGCCAAGACTCGCGGTCTTCAGAAGTAATAAAGAAATCTACGCCCAGCTGATTGATGATTTGAGCAGCGTGACCCTAGGGTCAGTGACTAGCTTGAACAACAAAGACGCGAAGACAGGTGCTAAGATAGAGCAGGCAACTGCAGTTGGAAAAAGTATTGCCCAGGTGGCAAAAGACAAAGGAATCCAGTCAGTGGTATTCGATAGAAATGGATACCTGTATCACGGTAGAGTGAAAGCTCTAGCTGAAGGTGCAAGAGAAGGCGGATTGCAATTCTAAGAAAATGGCGAAAGACAATAACAAAATGAAAGCGGGCGACATCGAGCTGAAAGACAGACTCGTTGCTGTAAACCGTGTCACTAAGGTGACCAAAGGTGGACGTACGTTCAGCTTCTCAGCTATCGCAGTGGTAGGAAATGAGAATGGAATCGTAGGACATGGCCTTGGAAAATCATTGGAAGTTCCTGGAGCAATCCAGAAAGCTATTGATGATGCTAAGAAGAACATCGTTAAGATTCCCGTGATTAACGGAACTATTCCTCATGAGCAATATGGTAAGTACTCTGGTGCACGTGTATTCATCAAGCCTGCTTCCAGCGGAACAGGCGTTATAGCTGGTGGTGCTATGCGTGCCGTCCTTGAGAGTGTAGGTATTCATGATGTATTGGCTAAGTCTAAAGGTTCCTCAAATCCACATAACGTGGTGAAAGCAACTATGGATGCGTTGATGAAACTCAGAGATGCCCGTATGGTTGCCAAGGACAGAGGAATCGATGTTCAGAAGGTATTCAGAGGATAATAAAGAGATCATGGCTAAGATATACGTCACACAAGTTAAGAGCGCCATCAATAGGCCTAAAGACCAGAAAGCTACTTTGGTAGCCCTTGGAATAAAGAAACTCCATAACCCAAAGGAGCATGAGGCAACACCTCAGATCCTAGGAATGGTGAACAAGGTGAAGCACCTTGTGACTGTAACGGAGAAATAAGAATTTTAGAAGATAGATAAACATGGAACTCAGTAATCTAAGACCTGCGGAAGGCTCGACCAAGCAGCGTAAGCGAGTAGGAAGGGGACAAGGATCCGGTAGAGGTGGAACTTCCACACGCGGACATAAAGGAGCGAAGTCCCGTTCAGGTTACAAGACTAAAAGAGGATTCGAAGGTGGACAAATGCCCCTTCAAAGAAGAATTCCAAAATTCGGTTTCAAGAACAGGAATCGTGTAGAGTATAAAGCGATCAATATAGATGTGATCGAAGCACTTGCGGTAGAGCAAAAAGTAAAGGATTTCAATCCTGAGAGCTTGGTGGCTGTGGGGTTGGCCTCTAAGAAGGATTTGATAAAAATTCTTGGACGTGGTGAATTGAACACTGCCGTGAATGTGACAGCACATTCTTTTTCTGCTTCTGCTAAAGAAGCAATTGAAGCCAAAGGAGGAAGCGCAACTGTGATTGCTTAAAGCTAAGAGACACACACTATGAAGAACTTCATCGATACACTGAAGAATATCTGGAAGATCGAGGAACTTAGATCAAGAATCCTCGTTACCCTAGGCTTTATCCTAATATATAGGATAGGTTCATTCGTTGTACTACCAGGTGTAGACTTGGCCGCACTCGAAGCAGGGGCATCTGGATCTTCAGGTGATGGTCTCATAGGGCTTTTGGCCTTATTCACAGGAGGAGCCTTCAGTAGAGCATCCATTTTTGCACTAGGTATCATGCCTTACATATCCGCATCCATCATCATGCAATTGATGGGGATAGCAGTTCCAAGCATTCAGAAGATGCAGAGAGAAGGAGAAAGCGGTCAGAAGAGGTTGAATCAGATTACGCGTTTTTTGACAGTGGCTATTACATCACTTCAAGCGCCAGGTTACCTAGCTGCAACAGTTACTACAGTGCCAGGCGCAGTGCCAATGGAAACTACAGGATGGTGGATTACTTCGATTATTATCCTATCAGCTGGAACGCTATTCGTAATGTGGATGGGAGAAAGAATCACGGATCGTGGTATCGGAAACGGTATCTCATTATTGATCATGATTGGAATTATCGCTAGCTTACCTGGAGCATTCATCCAAGAAGTTATTTCTCAAACCGGAATCGGTGGAGGAGGATTAGTTATGTTGCTTGTAGAAATTGTATTCCTCTTGCTTGTCATCGCAGCTACCATCGCATTAGTGCAGGCCACTCGAAGAGTACCAGTGCAGTTCGCGAAGAGAGTTGTAGGGAATAAGCAATATGGAGGAGTTAGACAGTACATTCCATTGAAGGTGAATGCTGCTGGTGTAATGCCAATCATTTTCGCTCAAGCGATTATGTTCGTGCCATTGTACATTGCTCAAGCCTTAAACGCAGAGCCAGGAGCTTTCCTGCAGAACTTGGTGAACATCAATGGATTCTGGTATAACTTTATCTTCTTCCTGATGGTCGTGATATTCACGTACTTCTATACAGCGATTACCGTCAATCCTAACCAGATGGCTGATGACCTTAAGAGAAATGGAGGATTCATCCCAGGAGTAAAGCCAGGCCGAAAGACCTCAGAATTTTTGGATAACCTTTTGTCAAGGATTACTTTGCCAGGGGCAATGTTCCTAGGACTAGTGGCTATTCTACCCGCATTCGCAGTTATGTTCGGAGTGAAGCAAGGATTTGCTTTATTCTTCGGAGGTACTTCACTTCTCATCATGGTAGGAGTAGTGTTGGACACGCTGCAACAAATTGAAAGTCATCTTCTTTCTCGTCATTATGATGGACTTATGAAGTCAGGTAAAATTAAAGGACGTGGTTCATCTGCGTTCGGAATGGCCGGATAAGCATGATTCGTTCTAAGACTGAAGAGGAGATAGAGATATTAAGACAAAGTTCTTTACTTGTTGGCAAGACATTAGCGGAAGTGGCTGCCCTGATAAAACCAGGAGTCAGTGCGCTCGAGCTCGATAAGGTGGCAGAAGAGTTCATAAAAGATCACGGTGCTGAACCGGCCTTTCTTGGATTCAATGGATTTCCTAATTCACTATGTTGTTCAGTTAATGAACAAGTAGTGCACGGCATTCCAACCTCCAAAGCACTTGAAAGCGGAGATATTATCTCAGTAGATTGTGGAGTGTATATGAATGGTTATTATGGAGACAGCGCTTATACCTTTGAAGTAGGTGAGGTGTCCTCAGAAATCAGGAAACTCTTGAAAGTGACAAGAGAATGTTTGACGCTAGGAATAGCTCAAGCGATCTCAGGAAACAGAGTAGGAGACATCGGATTCGCGATACAAGAGCATGCGGAGAAGAATGGATACGGAGTGGTAAGGGAATTGGTAGGACATGGATTAGGCACAAGCCTACATGAAGCACCAGAAGTACCAAACTATGGGAGAAGAGGAAGAGGAACGAAATTGGTAGAAGGGATGACCTTAGCCATAGAACCTATGATTAATCTGGTGTCCAGAGAAATCAATCAGTTGGATGATGGTTGGACAATCATCACCAAGGATGGAAAAGTATCAGCTCATTATGAGCATGATATCGTGGTTAGAAAAGGAAAAGCAGAAATGCTCTCCACCTTTGAATATATAGAAGAAGTCTTGTCCAAGAAGAAGGAACAGGTATAAAGAAAAATGGCAAAACAAGCCTCAATAGAACAAGACGGAGTAATCCGTGAAGCCCTTTCCAATGCGATGTTTCGCGTTGAGTTGGAGAACGGCCATACGATTACTGCTCATATCTCAGGAAAGATGAGAATGTTCTATATAAGAATCCTGCCAGGAGATAAAGTAAAAGTGGAAATGTCCCCTTATGATTTATCGAAAGGAAGGATAACCTACAGGTACAAGTAAAATTAGACTGACATGAAGATCAGGACAAGTATCAAGAAGCGATCAGCAGAATGCAAGATCGTACGAAGGAAAGGGAAGCTCTATGTGATAAACAAGAAGAACCCGAAGTTCAAGCAGCGTCAAGGCTGAGAATAGGACTTAAACAATATTGAATAAAGAGACATGGCACGTATAGCTGGAATAGACCTACCTAGAAATAAAAGGGGAGAGATAGGATTAACCTACATCTTCGGTATTGGTCGCACGACTGCTCATAGCATATTGGATAAAGCCGGTGTGGACTATGCAGTGAAAGTTCAAGATTGGTCTGACGATCAATTAGCGAACATTCGTAAGGTATTGAACGATGAACACCGCGTAGAAGGTGCTTTGCGTTCTGAAATCCAGACGAACATTAAACGTCTGATGGACATCGGTTGTTACCGAGGGATTCGCCACCGTGCGGGTCTTCCATTGAGAGGGCAGCATACCAAGAACAATTCCAGAACAAGGAAGGGTAAGAGGAAGACTGTTGCGAACAAGAAGAAGGCAACTAAGTAATAATCAGCAATAACGAAGCATCATGGCCAAAGCTGGTAGCAAGAAAAAGAAGAAAGTTAGG
>CALFHF010000206.1 GCA_937875855.1 uncultured Flavobacteriales bacterium | reverse complement strand
AATATAACCGACTGTTGAGTAGCTACTGTTTTGTATTGTACCATCACTTTTTATATATCCAGTCGTTCCGTAGTTGCTGGATTGAATGGTCTGTGCATTCGCAAAACCAAACGTGAGCAACAAAATTGCTAAAATCAATAAATTTTTCATTTTGTTATTTTTTAAAATTTGTTCCTGCTCTTATCGATTTTCAGAATCCTCGCTGTTTTTTTTGTGGTTTTCTTGTCTCAACTTTTTTGTCTGTCACTTTAGGTGGTCAGCCTGCCTTGGACCGTTATGTCTGTTTAACTTGCCCATAACAAGCGAATATGCGCACCTTTTGTACCCTTATTCCTCTGCTTTGCCAACCAAGATAGACATATTCCCTTTATACCTTTACTTTAATTATATCTATATGTACATGATATTCAGCTAGATATGCTTTTTCATGCTGCAGGTGCTTTCATAAAAGCCGTAGAATATTATTACGTGTAATCCCACGGCTTTCTCCTCTTGTACTCCTTCCTCAGGGCATAAAAAAACACCCTTCCATCTCTGAAAGGGTGCTCTTGTATGTTCTTAAAATGCTATTCGCTTAGTCTGCCTTCTTAGCCTTAGGCGCTGCCTTGACTTTCTTCTTTGGGGCTGCTGCTTTCTTCTCCCCTTTTGGAGCTGCTTCCTTCTTCTCTTTCTTTTCTGTCTTCTCTTCTTTCTCTTCTCCTGCAATATCAGCCGGGCTCCATGCCTCTTTCTGAATCAAAAGGTTATACCACTTGAACAGCTTCTTCATGTCAGCATGTTTTACTTGCTCTTTATCGTAGTTAGGTACGATGGCTTCTAGGCGCTGCTCTATTTCCTTATTATCTGCCTTATGGCTTATGCTCTCCTTGCCTTTCTCATACTCATAGATGGCCTTAAGCGCTTGCTCTAACGGAAGATCTTCTTCCATGGTGAACAAGCTGATGTCTTTCAGAATGCTGAAATTATTAGAAGCAAAGACCGGTAGGCGTTTCCCATCTTCCAAGGATTCTACGATAATCCTGCCTGTGCTCTGCGCTATTATCTTATACAACCCCGGCTTACCGCTGATGTTCAATATCTCTTTAAGATCCATTCCTTCTTTTTAAATTTAAGACTGCAAATGTAGGAAGCTGCGGCTTATCTACTCACAACCAATTTAATTCCTTGGCCTGCGCCCTCCTTCCCTATCCTCAAGATATAGGTTCCTGCTCTCGCTCCTTGCATATCTAGGAGCCATGAATCTCCCCTCAGGCTGAGTTCATAGGGAATAGATCTTCCTTGCATATCTAGCACATCCATGCGCTCAGCTGCAGTGATTCCTTGAAGCAGAAATAGCCCATTACTAGGATTAGGGCTGATCTTTATCAGTGCTTGCGCATGTGCTTCAAGGCCAGTAATGTAAGGCAAGGCAATGAATCGGCTGCATCCTGCTTCATTAAATACCTCTACGTAATAGTTGCCTTCTTCACTGTAATCATAGCTATCTCCCACAGCTCCCTGAATAGGCTCTCCGTTCAGATACCATTGATAGGCTGTTCCTCCAGTGGCATGCAAGAATCCATCTTGATCATACATGGCCGCCTGTATGGTGAAACTGGATACGCTTCCATAGCCATCTGCTTTCCCGTATCCCCAGCGCTCATTAGGAACAGTGCCTGTATTGGGGTCTCCTGCGGTATGCTCTATCAAGGCTGTTTTAAGGTCTTCCCAAGTGGCCTCGGGGCATTGCTCGAAAAAGAGCGCGGCTATTCCCGCGACTACTGGTGAGGACATGGAGCTTCCTCCATTGCGGTAATGCTTTCCTCCCGGTGCTACTTTAAAGGGTTCATTGGCAATCAATTGCTCGAGCATGGCATAAGATCCTGTGGTCAAGGTGACCGTTCCTGATGCGGCCACATCTGGTTTTTGCCTCCCATCTCTGGTAGGGCCTTTGCTCGAGCTGGATGCTATGGCTCCCGTGGCTTCTGTAATCGTAGTAATTTCATTCAGGATGTTCACATAATTGCTCCTGTTCACGTAATTAGCCACCGTTATTACCTGATCACTGCATGTCCATGAACTCACCATGTGCATGCGCGTATCAGGCAAGACATAGTTAGAAATAGCAGGAAAGGAAGTAGCATTGGGCAAAGAAGCGGCTTGAACCATATCTGAACTTCCAAAAACATTCGTTGACCACACATCAAAGCTGCCTGATCCTGTACTCATGAATCGAAACAGATAGGAACTGGAATCTGGAGCGGGTAAATAGACTTGTAATTGTACTTGATCGCCTTGCAGTTGGGCCCAATAGTGTATGCTGGCTAATTCATCTCCATTGGCATTGAACAAGGTCTCGTTCAAGGTCGCTCCCAGCATCTCCGTATAGTCATGGAAGGCTCCTTGACCTCGCTTGCTAAAAACTGTCCCTGCTTTATCAGCTGCGATGGCGAAGCGCACATCTTGAAAATCCTCTACATCAGACCAAAGCTCGAAGAGCACGCCCGGCCCATTAAGGCTGAGCACGCTTTCATGCTCGAACCAGGTAAAGCTGGTATCAGTTCCTACCTCTGTATGCAGGTGATAAGGCGTGACGTTATTGCTGTTTCCCACGGCTGCCACCACGGCTCTTCCCGGTGCTGCATTCAGCAAGCTATCTATATAAAGCGCTGCCGGATCCTGAGCATCATGGGACCCGTAATAATTCCCTAAGCTCGTATTCGCCACCACGGGTTTTCCCTCGTCATCAGCTACGCTGAAAATGTATTGAATAGACTTAGCTACTTCTGCCAAGAAATCAGGACGGTCAAAGTCAAAGGAGACCACTACCAAATCTGTCATAGGCGCTGCGCCTCCGTAAAGTCCTATCGCACTGCCATCTCCGCATGCGATGCCTGTCACATTGGTTCCATGCCCAAAGTATTGAATCTGATCCAAGTGATTAGAAGCACCCGCGTCTATCTCTGCTTTCGTCCACTCCGTCCCGAAACCATAAGGCTGAGGTATATGAGCGGCATCGTAAATGAACTTCTGATCCCAGAGTTTCAGGATACGCGTGGTTCCATCATCCCAATGAAAATCAGGGTGTTGTAATTCTACTCCAGCGTCCACGATGCCCATGATGACGCCTTCTCCTTTCAAAGGTGATTCAAGTGGTGCAGCTCCCTGGTGCAGGGGAACTAGGTTATTATTCAGCACCATGCGGTCGTTCAGGACTTGACCTCCACGCAAGGGAATACCCACATACGAGAGGGCTCCTGCCTGAATCAAGTGCTGCAGAATAGGTTTTCTGATGGAGACTAGCGTATAGCCCTTCACGGTTCCCACGCGATCTAGCTTTCCAAGTGCGAGTGCTTCTTCCCAGGCCAGCCCTTCAGCGCGAACGAAGAGAGAGAATACTGTAGCATCCTCAACAGAACGCATACGAGACTCCATGGCGGGGCTCCATTCCTTGATGGACTGAGCTTGTGTTCCAAGACTCAAAATCAGAATTAAGATGAAAAGTAATCTACGCATGAGTTCAAAGTTCTGAATAAGAAGGAATCGCTGACAGGCTTCTCATTTCTTTTTTCGCACTATCCAAGAGGAAAACACGATGATCATTTCCATTACTCAAAATCAAATAGGGAGCATCCAAGGCATGGTTGTACATGGAGATCTGCGCTAAGGTCTTTTCATCAATGGGAATCTCAGGCGCTTTGCACTCTATAATCATGAGCACTTTGCCATACTCATCATGGATGAGCACATCAGTTCGTCTGCGCTGCCCGTTCACCATCACCATGCTCTCCACGGAGAATCTGCCTTTAGGGTAGTCAAGATTGTGTATAAGATAGTGAAGAAGGGCTTGTCTAACGCTCTCCTCTGGACTGGCCTCTATCCAGCGTTGACGGACTATACAGCGCAGTCTTTCCTTCATTTTGGCTGTCGATAAATCTTCTTTTCCCTAAGGCCTGAAATTACGTGATTTGTAACGCATGGATTACAGTTCACTTATCAAAGACATCAAAGCGGGTAAAATGGCTCCCATCTATCTCTTACATGGAGAGGAGCCATATTATATAGACCTACTTACTGATGCCTTTCTGACGCATGCCATGAGTGCTGCCCATAAGGAATTCGACATGACTGTGGTCTATGGTAAAGACACGGATGTCCATACCCTTGCCGGTCTCATTAAGCGCTTTCCCATGATCAGCCCTTTTCACTTGGTGGTGCTGCGCGAAGCCCAAGACATGAAAAAGCTCGAGGTCCTAGAACCGCTTCTCCTAAATCCTGTGAAAAGCACCGTGCTCGTTCTTTCTCATAAAGGCAAGGTTGACGGGCGTAAGAAGTGGGTTAAAGGCATTGGCAATGCAGGAAAAGTAATGCACTCCGAGAAGGTCAAGGAATGGGACTTGAGCAAATGGGTAATGAAAGAAGCCGCGATTAAAGGCCTGAAACTCGATGCAAAAGCGGGCAATATGCTCGTGGAATTTGTGGGTGATGATCTAAGCCGCATGTCTCATAACCTAGATAAGCTCAGCATGTTGGCCAAGAAAGGCCAGACGGTAGATGCTCTGTTGATAGAGAAGGTCATAGGGGTAAGTAAGGAGTATAACATGTTCGAGCTGCAAGATGCCTTGCTGAACAAGGATGCATTCAAGGCACAGCAGATAGTGAAGTATTTCTCCTCTGATCCTAAATCACATTCTATTCAGATGGTGATTGCACAGCTTTTTGGCTTGTATTCTAAATTGATTGTTCTTCATGCTAACAAGGCCTTCGATTCCAAGAGTGCGTCTGCTGTGCTGAAAAGCAAAGAATTCTATGCGAAAAAACTGGTGGGCGGAGCGCGTAATTACAGCTACGGAACGCTAATCAGAATCATCTCAGAACTAAGGGATTACGATATGAAATCTAAGGGTGTTGGTTCAACCAGTAACACCAAAGAAGGGGAGCTTATGAAGGAGATGATCTACAAGCTCACGCATTGAGATTGTGATAAACGGTCGTGTTTGTCCTTCAGCTCGGCAGATACTTTGCCTCAATGAGATACATTTGCCAACGGAAAAACATCCATTACCTCATTTATGCGTCATTTACTTGTACTTCTAGGATTTCTTGTTTGCACTTCTAGCCTTATTGCCCAAAATGGAACCATCCGTGGGTTCGTCTATGAGCAAGCAACTGGTGAGCCAGTGATCTTCACCAATGTCTTCTTGAAAGGAACCAACTACGGTGCCGCCACTGATGTGAATGGATTCTATCAGATCACTAAAGTTCCTGCAGGAACATACACACTGCTCGTAACCAGCCTCGGCTATGACAGTTTGAAAAAAACAATCACACTGGCTGCCAACGACATTATCACTGAAAAACTTTTCTTGGTTCAGGGCGCCATTAACATCTCTGAAGTTGTGATCTCTGCTGAGCGACAAGAATCATTGAATCAAGTTCAAGTTTCAGTGGAGAAGATTACGCCTAAGGAGATTAAGTCGCTTCCTAGTCAAGGTGGTGAGGCTGACCTGGCCCAGTATCTTCAAGTATTACCTGGTGTAGTCTTCACTGGTGACCAAGGAGGACAGCTGTACATACGCGGAGGATCACCTGTGCAGAACAAAGTGCTCCTTGACGGAATGATTGTCTATAACCCTTTTCACTCCATTGGTCTATTCTCAGTATTCGACACGGACATTCTTAGAAATGCTGACGTTTATTCTGGTGGATTCAATGCTGAATATGGTGGACGTATCTCTTCTGTCATGGACATTACCACACGTGACGGAAATAAGACACGAATGGCAGGAAAAATAGGCGCTACTACATTCGGAGCTAAGGCTTTGGTCGAAGGCCCTATAAAGAAACAAGTGCAAGGAGGTGGGTCTTCCAGCTTTGTATTCTCTGCCAAGCAATCTTACCTCGACTTGACCAGTGAAAGCCTTTATCCGTGGATCAATGATGGAGCAGGTCTTCCATTCAGATATAGAGACCTCTACGGAAAAATCAGCATGAATTCTAATAACGGAAGCAAGCTGAACATCTTCGGATTTAATTTTACAGATGACGTGACCTATCAAGGCGTCTCTGACTTGAGCTGGGACACCTATGGTGCAGGAGCTAACTTCGTGTTGATTCCAGGAAAAACCGCAACGCTTATCGAAGGAAACTTCGCCTATTCCCAATATGCCATCGACTTGAATGAAATCAATCTTGAGCCTCGTTCCAGCAAAGTGAATAGCTTTAATATGGGATTGAACTTCAAGTATTTCAGTGGTGATAATGAATTCAAATATGGTTTCGAAGTAGTGGGAATGTCTACCGACTTCTCTTTCTTCAATGCCTTGAATTTCAAAACTGTTCAGTTAGAGAACACTACGGAGCTGGCAGGATTCTTCTCTTATAAATTGAAGGCCAAAAGAACTGTTCTTGAGTTGAGCTTGAGAGGACATTACTATGCGTCCTTAGGTGAATTCTCTCCTGAGCCACGTTTAGGATTCAAGTATAACTTGACTGATGACTTTAGGCTGAAAGGAGCTGCGGGACTATATTCTCAGAACCTCATCGCTGCTAACTCAGATAGAGATGTAGTGAATCTTTTCTACGGTTTCTTGAGCGGTCCTGATAACCTTCAAGACTTCTTCACTGACGAAGATGGAAATAGCAAAGAAATTACGAGCAATCTTCAAAAAGCAACGCACGGTATATTTGGTTTCGAGTGGGATGTAACCCGTTACGTGGAAGTGAATCTAGAAGGTTATGTGAAATACTTCAATCAATTGGTGAACACAAATAGAAATAAAATATTCGAAGACAATGTGGCCAATAGAGATCTTCCAGATGTCTTGAAAAAGGACTTCATCATAGAAACAGGAACAGCTCGTGGAGTTGACTTAGTGGTGAAATACAAGCGCAAGAACTATGACATCTGGGGAGTGTACTCCTTTCAAAAATCAGATCGTTGGGATGGTGTTCAGACATATTCTCCTGTCTTCGATAGAAGGCATAACATGAACTTGATTGCTACGTATCGCTGGGGTAAGGATAACAGCTGGGAAACTAATTTCCGTTGGAACTATGGATCTGCTTTGCCTTTCACTCCTAACCAAGGATTCGGACAATCTGTTCAATTTGAAGAAGGCATTTATGGAGATTACACAAGTGAGAATCCGAATAGCATTTTCAATGTCCTAGGTGATTTGAACAGTTCAAGATTATCTGACTATCACAGGTTGGATTGGAACATTCAAAAAGTAATTGAAGTTAGAGAACATCAAACGATGGAGATTAATGTAGGTGTAACCAATGTCTATAACAGAGACAACATTTTCTACATCTCTAGAACCACTTCAGAGGCTGTGTATCAACTTCCTATCCTTCCTAGCTTAGGAATGAGTTGGACTTTTTAAGGAGTTCTATTACACTCAGAAATATAGGTCAATGTGAGCTCTCTGCGGCTATTGACCGCTATCGTGGAGAATACTTTGGAGAGATTACTCTTTAAAGTATTCGCTTAGATCCCCATTTCTTCAGCTATCCCCCTATTGGAATATCCTTTAAGGACGAATCTCACGGTCTCCTGTTCTTTAGGAGTAAGCTTTGACATCCTATAAGAGTTTATCGGCCGAGCCATTCTTGATGATGTAAAGGTGCGTGAAGCTTGAAAAAAAACTTCACTCAATAGAATGTAATACCTACTCACTTGTGCTGAGTTGATGTATGAATTGATTTAGTATAAAGAGTGCCTCAGTGTGATTACGAGCACTCATTATTACCTAGATATTCTACAATGGGTCTTAATAGTATTTACAGAAAGTCGTGTATGAATTTCGACTATGTGAATAGA
>CALFHF010000205.1 GCA_937875855.1 uncultured Flavobacteriales bacterium | reverse complement strand
AGGCTACCCTTGGCATCACATTGATAGAAGGTGTGTAGTACTTAAATGCCCCAGCGTCCAATCCAGATACAGGAGCATAATCCGATCTCTTAGTTAAATAAGGATAAGAAGCTACTCCAATGTTCAGTTGTTGCGGGTCAGAAAGGAAAGTGCCATTGGCATCATACCAATCGTCTCCATCACGGTATCCTTTGACTTGACCAGGCTCTTCGATATTGTCTACATACACTACATAGTCAGAACCTATGTTAGCTGGTCTTCCGTTAATCTGTTGAAGGATGTCGAATGGAGCATTAGAAGGAATGTTTCCTGCTGTGTAGAAGTCACCCACGATGTATTCATCCTTAAGTACACTTTGGTTTGCATCGAAACGGTCGATACGCACACCAACATTAAAGATGATATCATCAAATGCGAATTTATCCATGATATAACCAGCTAGATATACAGGACGGAATGCTCCGATTGCCTTGGTCAACTGGCCATTAGTGCCCACTTGCGTGAAGTAATCTTCAATAGACGGGTTTCCGTTAACGATATTTCCAGTATGGTCATACCCATAGTAGTCTACTACGTTAGAGCCACCTGCAAGCAGGTCAGTAGCCGAGAACATATCCAAGGATAGAAGTGAAGGGTCTAATTCGTTTATGTTGATGTTATTCTGGTTCACCCAATCCAAATAGGCTTGCGGATCACCAATAGGAAAGTCATCCCCTTCTGGGTCAAGACCTAGCTCCCTTCTCAGGTTCATGTCGAACAAAGACTGTGAATCATAATTAATTTGAGGCTGAAAAATGGTCACATAATCACCTGTTGGAGCATAATATCCATCATACAAGATTTGATTGGAGATAGGATTGATATGTGAGTTTGTAAGCAGTCTAGCTCTTTCCCATAAGGCAAGAGGTGCGAGATCGAATCCTCTATCAACCCTCTGCTCATATTCCATTCCTAAAGACAAAGCGTGGTCGCCAACGTCAGCAGAACCAGAAGTGGTCAAACGGAACTGTGAATTATTACGTTTGCTATAGTAGTTAGCCGGTGTTCCAGCATTGACCCACAAGTCATATGGTCTTGCAAGAATCTCACCGTTGAATACGCTGGTTTGAAGATTCTCAAGACGGATGGTCGTGTTGCTCGCTTCCAAAGCATCAAAATACTGCTGGGCCGCATTAGTCAAGATAGGATTCGCTGTACCAGGAGTAAAGGATGTAAACTCCTCAGAGATTCCGTCTTGAACTGTCTCGCCATCCACTTGGCTGAACGTAAATTGGTTATCCCTTCCAAACTGTGCAACATGTCCGTAATTAAAGAAGTTGTCTTTATGTCGATCATCTTGTATGGTTCTGTAGTCTTTCGTGTAATCTACACTTAAGGAATAGAACGCATTCTTCAATTTAGAATCCTCATCGCTATTGAAGCGCTGGGTATATCTGGCAAATCCTCTCCAAGTGAAACGCTCCGTGTTCGGGTTGTTATCAAAGTTGTACAATGAGTTGGTTCTGTTCAGACCACCTACATCATTCAGTGAACGAGTTTGGGTATATCCATTAGCCAAGAAATCCTTCGTGTCTCTAAAGTCAGCACTTCCACCCAAAGAGAAGAAGGACGTTTTACTTAAGTTCAAATCGAATTTCGCAGTCAAAGAAGCCGCAAGTTCATCTGAATTTCTAGCTGCCTTCTCATTTACGAGATCATTCAAAGTGAAATCCTCAGCTCTTTGTCTTTGTCCAATGGTACCATCATTATTGAACACTAATTGAGTTGGGGTGGCCTCTAGATCAGCCTGCTGCTCATCTTTCAAATAGTAATGTCCAACAGAAGAAGGACGTCTATCTTCAAATTTCCTAAAGTTACCTGAGAGGAAGAACCCCAGTAACGGGTCAGTCTTTTCGCCTGCTTCATTTTTATTAAACATGATAGGACCTGAAAGGAATCCTTCAAGTTGAGTCTGACCATAGGCATCAAGACCTACGATGTTATCACCCAATTTCACTCCAGAACTTAAGAGGTCAATTCCTCCGAACCATTCGGAAGAAGCACCACGCGTTGTGATACTGATAATACCTCCTGTAGCATCCCCATAGTTAGCTGGGATACCTCCTGTAATTACTGATACTTCTTCGATAGCCGACTTAGGAAGGTTGTTCCCTCCTCTTACCTTGATACCATCTATATATATGTAGGTATTCTCAGAACGAGCACCACGAACAGAAATTGCTCCTTCAGCTTGACCGGCTGTAGAGATACCACCTATGGTAGATGCCACGGACTGAGCTGTACGAGCAGCCATCTTATCAATGTCGGCACGGGTAACGGTTCCACCTGAAGCACCACCATCTTTATCGATGAGTGGCTTCACATATTCTATAACCACTACTTCGTTCAGGTTTACACCTGATTCTAGGTAAAGGTCTTGGAATGTGATTTTGTCTCCTTTGATTTGAACACCTGAGATAATCACAGGGTTATAACCAACGAAGGCGCATTTCACATTATAGCTTCCTGGAGTAATAGGTTTGATATTGAACTCCCCATCAAAATTGGTAGCTCCTCCACCCACTTGAGTTTCTCCTGCAAGGACGACCACGTTCGCGAATGGAAGTGGTTCACCTGTTTGCTTGTCGATGACTTTCCCCTTCAGGGTGCCGACACCAGTCTGGGACATTCCCAAGGAACTGATAAGAAGACATAGGACGAAGAGTGAAGAATGTAGCAGTGACTTCATAAGTATATGGTTCGATTTTGGTTACCCTGTTCTTAACAAAGATTGTAAATATAATTGTTTTGAAATAGCATTCTATTAAAACCTGCGGTTAAAAGAGGATTCCTATTTTTATCATCATAGCCTCCCTGCTTTCAGAAATCTCGTTCAAAGTTAAAGTCATGGACAATAGATACAATGCCTTTGCCCTAAACTTAGTCGCCTTACATCTCAATCTTGATTCCGTCTAATTCTCTATTCTCATCTTCTTTAGCTTGCGTTTCCTAAAGATGCGTTGAAGCAGAGGGTCCTTTTTATGGTTGGAATTTCTAGTTGACCTTTTAGAGCTAGACTTCATCATTTTTCGGGTCTGTTTTGTCTGGACTTTCTTATGTTCCTTCCGAATCCGTTTAATATCTTTATCTATCTCTTTATCTTTCTTGTCCTGTTCATTTAATGCCTCCCTTTGAGGATTCTTAGGTGGCTTCTGACCCTTTTGCGCTGACACCTCACCCACTGTGAACAAGAGGAAAAGAACCAAAAAGAAATACTTATATCTAGAGAAGATGCGTTGGAGTAATTTTACAGCCATGAGGAAAGTATGGATCGTCCCATTAGTAGTTTTTGCGATCTTCAGTTCGCAATGTAAGAAGGATCAGAATGATCGAGTTCCCAATGTGCCTGTCGATATCACTATTAACATCAGCCTACCAAGTTATAACGCACTAAGCGTTACGGGTGGTTTTGTCTATGTGACAGGAGGTTCTAACGGAATCTTGGTCTACAGAGCCTCTGAGGATGAATTTGCGGCCCTGGATAGGCACTGTACGTATGACGTGCCAGAATACCATCGTGTGACGGTAGACTCCACGAACATCATTGCGAGTGATCAGCCAGGATGTGGCTCAGGATTCATTATTACCGATGGCTCCGTAGTGAGGGGACCTGCGTTCGTTCCCCTCACCCGGTATGATGCCACCTATAATGCAACCACTCAATTGGTCAGGATCTTCAATTGACCCAAATTCCAATGCAGCGTATACTTATCTTAGTAACGGTATTGATCTGACTTAAAGGGACCATTCACTGGTACTCCTATATAGTCAGCTTGCTCTTTACTCAAGACCTCAAGCTCCACTCCTATCTTAGCAAGATGCAGCATAGCCACTTTCTCATCCAGATACTTTGGAAGTGTATACACCTTGTTCTCATAGTTCTTGGAATTCTTCCAAAGTTCTAATTGAGCCAACGTCTGATTCGTGAATGAATTACTCATCACGAAGGATGGGTGACCCGTAGCACATCCAAGATTGACCAATCTACCTTCAGCAAGAAGGATGACGTCTTTTCCATTGATCGTGTACTTATCTACTTGAGGCTTAATCTCAACATGAGTAGAACCGTGATTCTTCTTCAACCAAGCTACATCTATTTCATTATCGAAGTGCCCTATGTTACAGACAATAGCCTTATCCTTCATGCTTTCAAAGTGCTTTCCAGTAAGGATATCCTTGTTCCCTGTAGCGGTCACGATGATATCTCCTTCTTTCACTGCATTAGTCATGTTCTTCACTTCGAAACCGTCCATAGCCGCTTGAAGCGCGCAAATAGGGTCAATTTCAGTAACGATTACACGTGCACCTGCCCCTTTAAGCGAAGCTGCGGATCCTTTCCCAACATCTCCATAACCGGCTACTACAGCCACTTTACCAGCCATCATGACGTCAGTTGCTCTTCTAATTGCGTCTACACAGCTCTCCTTGCAACCATACTTGTTATCAAACTTGGACTTGGTCACAGAATCATTAATGTTGATTGCAGGCATGGCCAAGGTACCTTTGCGCTCACGCTCCATCAGACGAAGCACACCGGTAGTAGTTTCTTCAGAAAGTCCTTTGATGTCAGGAACTAATTCAGGGAATCTGTCCAGCACCATATTAGTAAGGTCACCTCCATCATCCAAGATCATGTTCAAGGCAGCACCTCCTTTAAAGGCTTTTAAGGTTTGTTCTATACACCATTCGAATTCCTCTTCATTCATGCCTTTCCAAGCATATACAGGGACACCGGCAGCAGCAATAGCCGCAGCCGCGTGATCTTGAGTAGAGAAGATATTACATGAAGACCATGTAACCTCAGCCCCGAGCTCGACCAAAGTCTCAATGAGAACGGCAGTTTGAATAGTCATGTGAAGACATCCCGCTATACGGGCACCAGCCAACGGTTTGCTTTTTCCAAATTCCTCACGAAGGGACATGAGACCTGGCATCTCTGCCTCGGCAAGGTCCATCTCTTTTCTTCCCCAATCTGCTAAGGATATATCCTTTACTTTGTATTGCATCTTTTCTGTTGCTGCTTCGTTAACCATTTCTAATAATTTGCCGCAAAGATATGCATAGCCATGAGGTAAAAAAAGGATATTTGTTCATGCTAAATGTTGGATTATCATGCCATTGACCCTAGAAGAAAAAAGACCTGACGGTAGTGTTCTGTGTGTCTGGAAGATTACAGAGACAGAAGAAGAACTAAAAGCCATCTTCGATAAGCTGAGTCTCAGTGAAGAAAAAACCGATGCTGTGGAACGCTATAAAGCTCCCAATAAGCGCATGCAATGGTATGCTGCAAGGCTATTAACCCATCAGTGTATTCCTGATTTTCAAGGAATTTACTATGATCAGTTTGGGGCACCACATCTCACTGAGTCTGACATTTGTGTCTCCTATAGTCACTCTGAAGACCGCGTAGCGCTCTATTATCATGCACATCATGAAGTAGGTGTAGATGTGCAGGTGCGAACACAGAAACTAAAGCGCATAGCAGATAAATTCCTGAATGATGACGAAAGCAAGCGCATTACCTTGAACGGTAAGGGGCTAGATGAAATGCATATCCTATGGAGTACCAAGGAAGCTATCTTTAAGATTCATAAACATCATCTTCCTTTTAAAGACATACGAACTGAGAAGTTTGTATTGAAGAAAGAAGGAGTGCTAAAGGCTAAGGCCCACCGATTCGATGGACCTCATCTTCATCATGTAGAATATAGGACTCAAGACGATTTCTTTCTCGTGACTGCATGTTATAATGAGGACTGAGGAGAACGGACATAGTCAGTCTCCAGTCAAAGAGCGCCTCGAATTGATTTTCTCTGGTCAGAAAAAATCTATGGCCGTGCTCCTTGACCCAGACAAATGTGGGAGCGGAAAAAAACTCATGGACTTCCTCAACACCTGCGAAGAAAATGGTGTAGACCTTATACTAGTTGGCGGAAGCCTCATTAGTGGTGAAGGAATAAAAGCCGTAGTAGAGGAAGTTAAGCATTATTCAGATTTGCCTGTATTACTTTTCCCAGCTCATCCTACTCAGATTTGCGAACAGGCTGATGGGATACTCTTTCTCTCTTTGATATCTGGAAGGCAAGCTGAATTTCTAATAGGCCATCATGTGGTCGCAGCTCCCGTGCTTGCACGAACGAATCTCGAAGTCATTCCTACAGGATATTTGCTAATTGACGGAGGCAAGACGACTACCGCACATTACATGAGCAATTCTATGCCTATTCCAAGAGACAAGGCTGATGTAGCTGTGGCCACAGCTTTGGCCGGGAAATACCTAGGAATGAAGCTCATCTATATGGATGCAGGAAGCGGAGCATTAAATCCTGTTCCTTTAGAGATGATTACTGAAGTGAAGAAACACATTCAAGGGCCGCTGATTATAGGTGGTGGAATGCGCAGCCCAGAGCAGGCACGTGCCGCATGCCTTGCTGGGGCTGATATAGTAGTGATAGGAAATCTCCTTGAAGAAAAACCTGAAATGATTCAGGAAATGAGCATTGCCATACATGCTCCCATTTCAGTTACAGATAAAGACTGATTCCCGCTAAGAAATTTCTGCCTGCTTGAGGAAAAAGTGCATCATAGCTCACTTCCTGACCCTCATATTTGTAACGATATGTCCACCCGTTAGATTCATACACTTCGTTCATCAAGTTTCTGATTTGGAATGTAAGATTCAAGCCTTTGAGATTCTCAGTACTTACATTCCAATCAATCCTAAAGTCATTGACCAAGAAGGCATCAATGACCTTATTCTTATTTCCTGTATTGTCCAGATGTTGTTCTCCAACATATTTAGAACATAGACTTAAATCAAGCTGGTTTCCATTTTTCTTAACCAAGGAATACGTCCATTCTGAATATGACATATAGGAAGGCGAGAATGAAATGGGTGCGTCACCATATTCCTCTAGCTCGAGACTTGAGTTATAGAATTCATCATATGCCAATACAGTCTCTTGATGATTACGAATAATATTCTTGCTGAGCGTAGCATTTGCTTTCCAACTCCAGCGATCACAGAGCTTCACATTGGCTGTTAATTCTAGCCCCCTTCTATATGAATCAGCAACATTAGTTCTGATGCTTTCTCCTACATCATTTATCTCACCCGTGTTAATCAACTGATCCTTGTAGCTCATGTTATAGATGACTGCTTCTAGGGCCAATGATGTGCTGCGATAAGAATATCCGAGCTCAACGTCATCTAATCGCTGTGCTTCAGGCCTGCTGTTCACTGTAGAGATTACAAGGTCATCACGATTTGGTTCTTTATGCGCTCTGGCAAAGGAGACAAAAGCCCGGTGTCCTTTATCATTAGCATAAGTAAGTCCGAATTTTGGATTGAAAAAAGAATATTCCACCTGCTGATCAGATGAATTCCCATCATTCAAAACTCCAAGAAAATCATAGCTGATTACGCGCTGTTGAAGATCAATGTATGCACTAAACTCTTTGCTCAAGGCATAGGTGCTTCGTAGGTAAGCACTCAACTCTTTTTTAAGGGCATCATTGTCATAATAGCGAGGATTTGTTTCTAGTTGGTCCAAGAAATTAGCTTTGATGACCTCACCGTAGTGTCCTCCTTCATATTGATTAGCTGCAATACCTAAAACTGCATTCCATTTTCCCTTGCGCCAAGTAAGGTTTGAAGTGAATCCATAGAAGTGGTTATCCAACCATCTTCTTCTCACAAAATCACTTGTGGTCAAGGTGTCTGTTCCAACGAAAGGGTCTTGTAATCCATAATCAGAATAGGAGGTGTCATCATAATAATTGTCAGCATCTTGAAATTGCTCGAAGAATCCTAAACCACGCGTATAATGCAGTGATGCTGATGCTTGAAATTGCCTATTTATTTTCCTGGAGAAATGAAGCTGATAATGCTGTTGCTGATAGTCATCCACCTCTTGATCATAGGTATAGTAATTATAGGTCCTTCCTGAGTTCAAAAGCAGCTCTGTATTCGCTTCACTGAATCCATTATCAAGTGCGAAACCTAGCATTCCTTCTGTGTCATTTTCTAATCGAGCACGAGGTACTCCATACCATGCTTGCTGCGTTACTTCATGCCCACCGAATCCTATCAATCGCAGCGTGTTTTTTCCATTCACATATCCTGCAGCGAGATAATAACTCTCCAGCGAAGCGGCTGATCTATCAATGTATCCGTCAGAAGAAATTCTGGAAATACGCGTGTCTAAACTCCAGTGATCATTAAGCAATCCAGAACCTGCCTGAACTGAGATTCTACGTGTGTTAAAACTACCACCACTCAAGGAAATCTTGCCATAAGATTCTGCAGCTAGGGCTTGAGTTTGAACATTCACAGATCCACCGAACCCTCCAGCTCCATTCACTGAAGTCCCTACTCCTCTTTGGATTTGAATATTCTCAGCAGAGGAAGCTAGGTCAGGAAGGTCAACCCAGTATACGCCTTGGGATTCCGAATCGTTCAAGGGCACACCATTGATCATCACGTTTATATTACTCTGATCACTTCCTCTTAATCTCATATAGGTATAGCCAATTCCTGTTCCAGCATCACTGGTGAAGTACAAGGAAGGACTCATGTCCAACAAAGCAGGAACATCGACTCCCAGATTTCTTTTCTGCAATTCCTCTTTGCTAATATCGAGATAAGCCATAGGAACCTCAGTGTTCGCTCTAAATCCAATGACAGTAAAGGCCTCTGCTTGGATAGCAATGGAGGACAATTGAAATTCCAAATTCAAATTCGAATTCAGGTCAATTTCTTGAACTACATCCTTAAATCCCAAGTGAGTCACCTTTAAGACAAAGGATCCAGCTTTCATATCAGGAAACAGGAAGTTCCCCTTCGCATCGCAACTGCGGCCTAAAAAAGTGCCCTCAATCTGAACGATACTTCCCGGGAGAGCTTGGCCCATCTCATCATGTACGCTTCCAAGTAGGTTGAATTGGGCTTGGATAACAAGGGAAGAAAAGAAGAAAATCAGAAGTATAAGTACTCTCATGTCGTTTGATTCGGATACATGAGGGGCGCAGGTCGCCTTGTTTCCTTCTCAGCATTACCTGAGCAGGTTCAATGGGTATAATCTCAGCCGTGAGAACACAGCACCCCTCTTTTAAGTGACAAATTTAGTCGAATCTTGATCAATGAGACATAAAATCATCTCATCAGGCGGTTAATGATTTTCAATGCCGCAAGCACTCTGGGTTCGCCTTGACCTTCAACGATTGAAAAAGGTCTATGAAAATGATTCAATCGCTCCATATAGAGCTCGAATAAACGTTCTCTGTCATTTGGGTTCTCCCGAAAAGGATCCATCACCCAAGGCAAGTCTGGCTTACACAGCAGATAATGATTGAAGTTCTGATTCACTTCAAAATGGGAAATTATAGGAGCTACTTTATTAAACTTCTCTAAAGACCAGATTCTTAATGTGCTCATCTCAGTATCACAGATTACAGAGCTTTGATCGCACGTATTATATTCCTGCTGCTTCTCCGCTATAAATTCCAAATCTTGAAAATGATATGGACGCCTGATTTCAGCGAGATGTTTGCGTGAGAATTCAGGAGCGAATTTCCAAGAGAGTTCTGCCGCTAAGGCATTGCACAGACTTGTTTTCCCTGAAGACTCTGGCCCTAAGACGGCTATGCGATAGATTCTGAACGCTTGTACTCTTTCAACCATGTGTAAAATCCCCAAGCGGCCAAGATAGCGAAGATGCCCATCTGCACAGCGTAAATTTCAAGACCTCGAGACAAGTATAGAAAACTACTAATAACATCGATGATGACCCAATAGACCCAATTAGTCAATACTTTTTTCACTGTGAGCCAAGTTGCAATGAGACTGAAAGATGTGGTAAAGGCATCCAAAACTGGTCGAGCTGCATCTGTAAGCATGAAAATATAGGCAATACACCAGGCAAGACAAGAGCCTAAAATCCAGAGCATTATATGACTACTCCAGGACCATTCAATGATAGAATCAGCGCTAGGAATACTATCTATGATGTCCTCAGAAGTGTGCTCTTCTTTTTCATTCCAGGACGACCATCCGTAGTATGCTAAAATGACGTACACGAAATAGAGCACCGCCTCAGAATAGAGACGAACATGCATAAAGAGAAAAATACTAATGAGTGATGCGATACCGCCAATTACCCAGCAGAATCTCCGCTGACGTGCAGCGAGAATCACATAGCCTATATTGAGCAAGACTGCGCACCACTCAATAATCTCATAGGTCTGATCTTGCATGCTTCTACTTAGGTTCTATGCATTCTAGAAGTTCAGTGGATACTCTTCCTTGTCGCTTAATTTTTTCAAGCTTTCTACGACCATCGGACGATCTTCTTGATAGGTCACGCCCTGCCATGATGCGTTGGTAGGAATTACCCTCACTTTAGCCATTCCTTTTTCCATCATGTCATTCACCACAAAAGGGATAAAGTACTCTGATTTAGGATCTTGCTTGGAAGCATGCACATGGCGATGAAAATCTGTTTCAAGGAAGTCAAAGATATCCGATTGGAACCCCCAGAAATTCATAGAAACGACACATCCTGCTTCCAATGTTTCAGGTTTATCATTTGTATGATGATAGATTCCCCCATCCTTCTTCTGGATCTTCATTCCTTCGAAGATGCGCTGCAATCTGCCTTCCTCATCTGTAATGCATATTCCGCGATTCACGGATCCATGATCGCTTAAGGTGTTTTTAAGTAGATATCCTACCATGGAGTATTCCCCTTTCTGGGCACCTTCCTTTTTCAATTCTTTGGCCATTTGGACAAAGGAATCTCTTCCATAAAAATCATCGGCATTGATCGCAGCAAAAGGACCTTTCACTTCGCTTTTGGTAACGAGAATAGCGTGACCAGTTCCCCAAGGCTTCTGTCTAACTTCAATCACGTCCTCCATGCCCTTTGGAACATATGAATGCATGTCTTGAAATACAGTGGCACACTTAATCTTGTCAGTATAGCGGCTAAGGACTTTCTCTCTGAATTCCTTGTCAAAATCACTTCGGATAACAAATACTACCTTATCAAATCCTGCCTGAATAGCATCATGAACTGAATAGTCCATAATAGTTTGGCCGCTGGGACCAAGGCCATCGAGTTGTTTCAATCCTCCATATCGAGAACCCATTCCCGCAGCTAAAATGACAAGTGTAATTTCCATGTGTTCGATTTATTCAAAAAACAAAGGAAGGAGATGAATGCCAATAAGGGACAGGTAGCTGAGAAGATAATCAACGATGTAATTCACATTTGTAACGACTAGAAGTGGATGCCCTGACAGCTCTTTTTCTAACAGACTTTATGAATTTGCATGGAACTCACCCCCATTATTCAAATCACCTAAGCCTGTGAAATAAACTCTTGTTTTAATCCAACTATATAGCGTGACGTTGCGAGAGAATATTCTAAGACCAACGAATGGAAAAGTACCGTCAAAACTACCTCCGTTGCCGGAGTGTCCAAAGCCAACTGGATAGGGCACATCCCATGAATTGAAAAATAAATATGCTCGAATCTATCCAGTTTCTCGTTCCATCAATGACTTGAGTAGAATCAAATGAATGAGCTGACGCTTTATAATAAATTGGGTCTTGTGGTTCACACATAACAAAACATGTTTCAATTTGCCCCAGGGAAATTTGATTATTAGTTAGAGGAATAATCTACCGAATTATCTCGAAAACCTTATGCGTTCAATAAAGCGATGCCAAAGGTAAATGTTGGCATTTCAATCACACAAAACCGCAAATATCCATGGCACAAATGAGAAGTTCCACTATAGTCTTAGTCTAAAAGAATATTTCTTTCAGCCTTAGTTAAAGAAAATAAAAGTTTTCAATCAATACCCGGTAATCCCGATACCCACTTCTACAGGCTGCAGTGTCATCACAGGAATCTTAGAGTGATTGACTAGTTGCTGTGCATTAGAGCCCATGAAAAGGCCTGAACTTGGTTCGCTTTCGCTCATCATTATCACTAAATCAGCGTCTATAGATTCAGCATAATCCAACGTGCATTTGACGATATTCGTTCCAACTTCAACTTTGGTCTGCACTTCTATTCCTTCTTGAGCAAGCAGCGTAACGCTCTGATCCACATACTGTCGGACAGTCCTAGCACTTTCTTCATCAGAATATTTCGTAGTTCCAACAAGGTGAATTTCAGACCCGAAATAATGGGCCAACTGGGCCACCATTGGGATTTTCTGACGTGTCTCTTTAGACTGATCTATAGGAACTACAATTTTCTTGAACTGCGCCCTTTTGAATGTTGGCTGTATGGTAATCACTGGAACCGTACAACTGCTTACTACTCTATAGGCATTACTTCCAGTCCAGAATTCTTCTACCCCTGAAGTGCCATGCGTACCCATAATGACTAGGTCAGCATCGACCTCATCTATGACTCGAACTACTTCCTTGAACATTCTTCCGGTAGGGTGCAGATATTGAATCTTAACATTGAGCTCTTGCTCTCTTTCCTTGAGTAGCTCTCCTATTTGTTCACTCAGAACATCGGCCTCATTTCTCTTTACATACACTGCAGTGATGGTAGCTTCAAAGCGTTGACTAAGCTTAGCCGCCATTTTCAAAGCAACTTCAGCAGATGGCTCTGCATCATAAGGAACAAGGATATGTGAAAATGATGGCATAGCGATTAGATTATGGATTCAGGGTGAAGTTATGCAAAATTCTATCGCTCATCAAGCCCAACTTAAGACCAGTAACTTAGTTGAACACATGAGTCTATAAATTTGATTATCAGAATATTACTGCTATATATACAGAACTAGATGATTTTGACTTAACCTCTATTTACAATGCACGCATAGTGATGTATAGTATGCCTTTCCTTTTGAATATAGCGCTAATTAATGCTCATAATGTACAGTCTAGAATCCAAGAATTGTTTCTGAATACCAAATAATGGTTCTTAGAATCAATTACATTTATCACTTAAACAAAACAATTACCATGACCAAGAACTTCTACTTTAGTCTGTTCTCCTTGCTTTTCTTCTTGAGCGCAGGATCCCAATCATTCACTCCTATGACGGGAATCCTTAACGGAACTTCAAGCAGTGGTGTGCCATGCGTTCTAGATATGAACGGTGATAAATTGGATGATGTTGTCAGATTCTCCAATACCAACCTAATCATAGATTATCAACAAGTCGATGGCACGTTCATCATGGTCAGCTATCCTGCGGGTATTGATAATTATCCGAGTTGGAGTGCCGCTGGTGGTGATATAGACGGTAACGGTTATAACGATCTTGTTTTAGGAAGCGGAAACGCGGTCTCCTTTGTGTATGCAAATTCTACTGGAACAGGATATAACGAAGTGAATGTCCCTGACTATATCTTTTCACAGCGAACCAATCTTGCCGATATTGACAATGACGGAAATCTTGATGCCTTTGCATGTCATGATGTGGATCAGAGTCACCCTTACCGTAATGATGGAAATGGAAATCTCGCTGAAGATCAGGGATTAATAACCACTGTTCCATTGGCAGGAAACTATGCTAGTGTTTGGACAGATTTTGACAATGATGGCGACACAGATATGTACATGAGCAAGTGCCGTCAAGGTTCTTCTCCTGGAGCCATTGAACGTCAGAATGCGCTTTACGTGAATGACGGAAACGGAAACTTCACTGAGAGTGCTTCGGACTATGGTCTTTTTGACAACGAACAATCTTGGGTCACCATTTTCGAGGATTTCGATAACGATGGAGATTTCGACACTTATACAGTAAACCACACGGGGACAAATTTGCTCAAGCAGAATGACGGTACTGGGCACTACACTGAAATAACCGCTGGATCTGGAATCGATATGAATGATCTGGATTCTTGGGCTTGTATAGGCGCTGACTTCGATAATGACGGTTGGGTAGATATCCTTTCAGAATCCAACGTAGGTAAGCAGTTCTATCACAATGATGGAAACATGCAATTCACTTCAATGACCATGCCTTTTGATGATGGTGCAATCTGCGACTTGAATAACGATGGCTTCTTGGATGTATATACTGGGAACACCTTGTATATGAACAACACGAACGGCAACAACTGGGTGAAAATAGCCCTAGAAGGAACTTTCAGTAACAACAGCGGAATAGGTGCTCGCATTGAGATTTATGGAGACTGGGGAGTACAGATAAGAGAATGCAGATCAGGTCAGAGCTTCGCTCCTATGAGTTCAATGAATGTGCACTTCGGATTAGGAACCAGCACTGAAATAGACTCCATGGTTATCACTTGGCCTTCAGGAATCGTATCTGTTATTGAAGGACCTGGTATGAATCAGACCTTAGTCATTCAAGAAGGTTCTTGCTTCTTTGAAGCGCCTGCATTGACAGTTTCAGGAAATACTTCATTGTGTCCTGGAGAAACTGTGACGTTAACCGCCCCAGCCGGATACACATATTATTGGTCCAATAATTCTAACAGCCAATCCATCACAGTAAGCCAGACCGGAAACTACTCTGTCAATATGGTAGATGATTCTGACTGTATCGCCATCTCTAACACCATTCAAGTGGAAGTAGTTCAAGACGAGACTCCAACCATTACTTTAAATGGAGAAGAGCGCTTCTGCAGCGGAGGAATGGTCACCTTATCTTCTTCAGAAGCCAGTTCATATGAATGGTCTAATGGTTTAACTACTGCATCTATCGATGTTACTGAGAGCGGAATTTACTCCGTATCGATTCAAGGAATTTGTAACGCTGCACAATCAGTTGACGTGATGGTGGAAGTATTATCAAATGCACCTGCAACGGTAAGTGACATGAGTGTAGGAGCTGCCGGTTCTTACGAATTGAACGCTGGTGGTGAGATTATCACATGGTATGCTGACGATGCTGGTTCAAATTACTTAGCCACAGGAACCAACTACACAGCTGATGTCCCTGCGGAAGGATTAACTGTGTACGTCTCCAATACCACCACACATGAAGGGAACACACAAACAGGCGGGAAGGCCAACAACGATGGAAATGGAGGATTGCCTTCTACAGGAGCTCATTCATTCTTCAATTGTACCGAGGCTTTCACGGTAGATCAGGTGACTGTCTATACAGTGGATGGAAATGTAGGTCCCAGAACCTTCCAACTTGTAGATGGTAATGGAATTGTATTGGAATCAGGAAGCTTTAATGTGACTCTCATTGGTGCCAATGAGATAGACCTAGGATGGGAAGTCCCCGTAGGAACAGGAATGAGCCTTCGTTGCTTGGAGAACAACCTATTCAGGAATAGTGGTGGAGTTAGCTACCCCTATCTTATAGGTGATGCAGGTGAGTTGTATGGCACACCATTCGGCACTTCATACTATTACTATTTCTATAACTGGAGGATTACAGTAGGAGAGATTACATGTGAATCTGACCTCCTTCCATTGACAGTTTCAGTGGTAACAGGAATTGCTGAGATTCCTGGAATCGCTAAAATAAGCGTTTATCCAAACCCAGTGAATGACCTACTTCAAATCCGTATGGAATTGAAAGCGACCAAGGATATGATAATAGAAATAAGGGATGTCTTGGGAGCCATAGTCATTTCTGAATCCCTACAGAACGTGGCAGCTGGAATCTTTAATTACACTATTGACTTAAGTGAACTAGCTAAAGGCAGCTATGAACTTCGCATCATGAATGAAGAAGGAAGCAGCAGTCAGAAACTGATTAGGGAATAAATATTCTTTGAAAAAATCTTGAAACGACTCTTGAGGTATCTCAAGAGTCGTTTCTTTTACCTCTATGCGCAAAACGATCACCTTCTTGCTCCTTTTCCTCTCATGCCTCAGCATACACGGGCAAGATACGTGCAGGAGTTTGTTCAGCTCAGAATCTAATATTCAGTTTCTGCGTTCAAAAGTATTACTCGTGAGATTACACACGAGAGCTGCAAGTATTCAAAGCTTGAAGGACCGAAGAATGTACGATCAAGCTGAAAAACTAGAACTTGAACAGAAAACGGAAAACGATAAGCTAGTCAACGCTTTTAAGAATTCATTTGATTTCTGTCCTGTCCAATTTTTCTACAGTGGTGATTCTGAGTTTATCCTTAGTGGGGAGTTTGACAGGATTCGTTTTCTTGATGATTCGTTAGTAATTGACGAGAACATTTCCTTTCCAGTAGACGGATTTCTTTTGGCAGAATTAACCTATGTTCAGCAGGAAACTAGTTCAGCAAATGAAGTTAGAATCACCTCCAAAGAAAAGAACACACAGGAGCCTGGATATGTGGGCGGAGCCTATGGAGGGTTTCATGCTTTAATCATTAAGGACGAATGTTTTGATCAATTGAGAAAGCCTTTCCCTTTCTACTCAAGAACATGGAAATCTCTTGGCATTCTTGACATGGAAGACGTGGTGAAGACCATGAACAAGAAATTATATAAGCGTCTTTAGTCCTGCTTATTCAGCCGACAACTTAATGCGATACGCAGAATGTGAGCGCAAGTTTATCACTGTGTTATCTCCGAATAACAGATACTGACCCTTAATTCCAGCTAGTTTCTTTTCTATCAACCTGAACTTGTCCAGCTTCAGGCTATTCACTTTTACAGGATATCTTTCCACGGGAAAATGAATCTTCATCACTTCATCATCCCAGAGCACGAACTCCTCGAATTCCTCAGGGATCAATTCAAGAATTTCAGCTCTTTTCTCCAATAAAGACATACTGTTCGTGCGTTGATCCATAATCATGTGCCTCCAATTCGTTTTGTCAGTCAAGTAATCTTTCAGAGCTACCTCGATAAGTCCAGCTGCTTGTCTATAGGGCGTTTTTGCGATGGCCACAGCCTCTATAGCACCTTGATCTATCCATCGGGAAGGAATATTCTCTACTCGTGTCACTCCCACTTTTATATCAGAGGTTAAAGAAAGATAGGTGTAGTGGGGAACTAAGTGATTGCGTATTTCCCATTCTTTATCTCTGAGGGCAATACCCTCATGAATCCTACTGAGCTCAGGCCTAATGATACTTTCAGTTGCCAATGGAGAATCAAGCCAAGCCTTGTAGCTAAATCCTTCACCAAAAGTTTTCTTGATCAATTGGCCGGTTTCACGACAATGGATCTCCCCTTCGAATTCAATACGAATTTCTTTGCCTACCAGCTCGTTCATGTTCACCTCCACGCCTGGCGTAGTAATGTCATAAAGCGGTAATCTATACTGTGCCTCGCCATTATGAAGCGAAGTATGCATCTTTCTAATGTTGCCTTCCCATGTCATGTTGCAAAGGAAACAAATCATAAAAGAGAACCCTATATGCAAGGCGAACATGATATCTTTGAGCCCATGCAGCATTCCTCCAGATACATAGAGGCCGCGGTGGATCAGATGTCTTCACTCACCGGAATCGGTCGTAAGACTGCGCTTCGACTAGTGCTTGAATTAGTAAAGAGGGATGCCTCAAGGGTTGAATTATTCGCGAAATCTTTCACTGATCTGAAAGAGCATATCCAGTTCTGTTCTGAATGCCATAATCTGGCTGACGAATCATTATGCTCAGTATGCAAGGACCAGAACAGGGATCGCTCATTAGTCTGCGTAGTTGAAGACATTCGTGACGTGATGGCCATAGAAAGCACCCAACATTACCGAGGGATGTATCATGTCCTGGGAGGACGCATTTCACCAATGGATGGCGTAGGCCCTGATGATCTCAGTTTCGATTCCTTGTTCAGAAGAGTTTCTTCCTATGGAGAAGGCCTTGAACTCATCCTTGGATTAAGCGCCACCATGGAAGGAGACACCAGCAGTTTCTACATCTACCAGAAGGTCAAGGAATTTCCTGTCAAGCTGAGTACCATAGCACGTGGAATAGGCGTTGGAACTGAACTAGAATACGCTGATGAGATCACCTTGGGACGTTCGATTATGAACAGAACGCCCTTTGAGTTGAGCTTAAGTCGCCCATGAAACTTTCAGTCATCATAGTTAATTATAACGTGGAGTATTTCCTCGAGCAATGCCTGCTTTCTGCACGCAAATCTCTAAAGGACATACCTTCTGAATTAATTGTGGTCGACAATGCTTCGGTGGATGGCAGCTTGGAGATGCTTCGCAGCAGGTTCCTTGATGTAAAACTCATTGCCAATAAAGACAACCTGGGGTTTTCTAAGGCCAATAACCAAGGTATTCGCATTGCTCAAGGAGAATATGTCCTGCTATTAAACCCTGACACCTTAATAGAAGAGAACACCTTTAAGACCTGCATCGACTTTATGGATGCTCATCCTGACGCAGGAGGATTAGGAGTTCAAATGCTAGATGGCAAGGGGAATTTCCTACCTGAGAGCAAGCGTGGATTACCTACACCAGCTGTAGCTTTTTATAAGATATCTGGATTGAGTAAGCTCTTTCCGCGCTCTGCGACCTTTGGAAGATATCACCTTGGAAATCTAGACAAGGAGAAGAACCACGAAGTGGAAATCCTTTCAGGGGCCTATATGATGATGCGTAAGTCCGCATTGGACAAAGTGGGATTATTAGATGAAGATTTCTTCATGTACGGAGAGGATATTGACCTCTCCTATCGGTTGATTAAAGGCGGTTATACAAATCATTATCTGGCCGATGCCCGCATCATTCATTACAAAGGAGAGAGCACGAAGAAGACTAGTGTAAATTATGTTATGGTGTTCTATAATGCCATGCGAATCTTTGCCAAGAAACATTTCTCAGAGCAAAACGCTGGCTTATTCAATAAACTTATAGAGGCCGCCATTTATGCCAGAGCCGGACTATCGCTTTTCAAGCGCTTTGTAAGTTCAGCTTTTCATCCACTGCTTGACTTCTCCTTGATTTGGCTAGGACTGCATTTGATACGCTTCTATTATGAGCAGTATACAGGTATAGAGCTTCCCTCCCGTTTCTATGAATGGGCCTTCCCGTTGTATAGTTTCTTATGGGTCTTGATTTCGTTTCTTTCGAATTCCTACGAGCATCCCTTTCAACTCCGAAGGGTATTCAGAGGAGTGGCTTATGGAACTGGACTTATCTTAATCATCTATAGCTTAATCCCTGAAGAATTACGATTCTCTAGAGCCTTAATCCTCTTCGGGGCATTATGGACTTTAGTCTTAATGATAGGAACGAGAACATTGATTAGATACTTCTCCCCTGACTCTCGTCAAGCGGATGGCAAAGACAGAAGGTTCGCTGTCTTAGGAGAATCTGACGAGTATGAGCGTATAGCCGAGCTCATGAAAAAGATGGGAATAGCTGAGGATCAGATTTTTCATGTATCCATTACTGAATTACACGATAAAGGCAGTTCACATTTGAATGACCTTACTCAGATTATGAAAGTAGATGAAGTGGTTTTCTGTGCCAAGGACTTGAGTGCTCAACAAATCATGGATCAGATGTCAACTTTAGACGGAAGAAGGCTTGATTTCAAGATAGCTCCTCCTGAGAGCATGTTCATCATAGGAAGTAACAGCAAGGACAGTAGCGGTGACTTACTTGGAGTAGAAATGAATGCAATCAATAAGGCTACCAATCGCAGAAACAAGCGATTGATGGACTTGGCTATCGCAACATTTGTGCTCATAGCTACTCCTCTTCTCATCTGGTTCCAGAATTCCATTTCAGGTCTGTTACCCAACGTTTTTAGCGTGATCAGAGGAAAGAGAAGCTGGGTGGGATATAACCCGATTACAGTCCAAGAGCAAAGACTTCCAAAGATCAGAAAAGGAGTTCTGTATCCAAACATGGGGCAGAATCAAGACAAGGAAGGCATAAAGAAAAGCAACATGCTCTATGCCAAGGATTACGACCTCTGGAAAGATTTGCATTCATTGCTCGAGAATTGGCGCTGCTTGGGTGATCCAGAGAGAACTGTTGAATAGCTCTTCTCTTCCTTTAGGTAAGACAGTCTTTAAGACTATTTTTGCAGAGCAACGGAAAATCAGAAATTAATCATGGCAAGAATCGAACTCATCCTACCTAAAATGGGGGAAAGTGTAGCTGAAGCGACCATCACCTCTTGGTTGAAAAAAGTAGGTGAGCACATTGATGCTGACGAAGCAGTTCTAGAGATTGCTACAGACAAAGTAGATAGCGAGGTTCCCGCTCCTGAAGAAGGAACTCTTTCTGAGATACTATTTCAAGAAGGAGATGTCGTGAAAGTAGGGTCAGTGATTGCTATTATGGAATCAGGAGCATCAAGTTCGGCTTCAGCTCCAGGAGCAGCAGTGAAGGCTTCGCAAGCAGTATCTATCAATGGACAAGACGCTGCAATTCCTGCAGCTAAAGTGGCTACTCCCTTTGCACCACCTGCAGCGCTGATAAGCCAAGGAGAAAGATTCTATTCCCCATTGGTAAGAAGCATAGCAATAGCCGAAGGCATTCCGCAGGCAGAACTGGATACCATTCCCGGAACAGGAAAAGAAGGTCGCCTGACCAAGAAAGACATACTAGAATACATCCCTGAGCGCGGTGAGAAAAGAGCGCCAACAATAGCCCAAGCTGCCTCGGCACCAATTCAGAATCAGGCTGTTTCAGCTCAGTCTACAGCAGCGCCATCAGGTCCTAGACCAGTAAAATCCCCTGCCGTGAGTGTAGGGAGTGGAGATGAGATAATAGAAATGGATCGCATGAGAAAACTCATTGCTGATCACATGGTCATGTCTAAGCAGGTAGCACCTCATGTTACTTCCTATGTAGAGTGTGATGTCACCAATATTGTGGCTTGGAGAAATAAGAACAAGGATTCCTTTGAAAAGATAGAAGGTGAGAAACTGACCTTCACTCCTATCTTCATTGAGGCCGTGGTGAAAGCGATTAAAGATTTCCCCATGGTCAATGTCTCTGTAGATGGAACTAAGATCATCAAAAGGAAGAATATCAACATAGGCATGGCTACAGCATTGCCATCAGGGAACCTTATCGTCCCAGTGATTCATCAGGCTGACACGTTGAACATGACAGGTCTTGCTAAGAAGGTCAATGACTTGGCCAATAGGGCGAGGAACAACAAGTTAACCCCTGACGACATTTCAGGAGGAACATACACAGTGACCAATGTGGGTACATTCGGGAATGTGATGGGCACACCGATCATCAACCAGCCGCAGTGCGCCATCCTTGCGTTGGGTGCTATACGTAAGAAACCAGCAGTAATCGAGACATCCGAGGGTGACTATATTGGCATACGGCATATGATGTTCCTTTCTCATGCCTATGACCACAGAGTAGTGGATGGAGCTTTGGGCGGAAGATTTGTTAGAAGAGTTGCTGATTACTTAGAGTCCTTCGATCCTGAGAGGGAAATATAAGTGTGTATATTTCAGCACTTAAGAACACAATACAGATGAGGGTAATTTTAGTTCTCTTATGCATTCTGGGTATCCTACAGGGATTCTCTCAATCTTCAGGAAATAAAGGCAATAAGTTCCGCGAAGATTTCACGGAGGCTAACCTCCTGATGGATGAGGGCTACTATAATCAAGCTCTAGAATTGTGGAGACAACTTTACAACGAGGATCCCTCGAATGCTAACTTGAACTACAAGATAGGCATGTGCTATCTGCGTTCTGTCAATGAAAAAGACGAAGCCTTGCAGTACCTAGAGTTCGCTGAGAAATCTAGAACTTCGGACTATTCTTCCTTTAAGCCCGCTGACTATGATCCATATGACTCTCGTGAGCGCAACGCTCCGCAAGAGACAAGCTTTTATATAGCTGAGGCATATCTATTGAACTATGAATTAGATAAAGCTCAATTAGGCTTTATGACTGCTTCTGACAATTTAGGTAAGAAACATAATCTATATGAAGCGTCAACACGTGGCTTGGAAGTGACCAAGAACGCTAAGAAGCAATTAGCCCATCCTAGAATGGACATCACTATTATCAACATGGGCCCAACCATCAATGATGAGTACAACGACTTCAGCCCTGTTATTTCTGTGGATGAAAACGCACTATTCTTCACTTCAAGGAGATTAAGAACGGATAGCACGAATGCGAATCTGATAGATTACAAAACAGGGCAATACTTTGAGGATATCTATGTTTCTTACCGAGACAGAAATGGTGCTTGGCAATCCCCAGAGTTATTGAGTATCAATGAAGCCAGTCATAACTCGGCCACCATCAACGTATCTATAGATGGTCAAGAACTCTTCATATATAAAGACACCGAAGGTGGAGGAGACATTTTCCAAAGCTTATTGGTAGGTGAGACTTGGTCTTACCCTGAGAAATTAAGCAGTGATATCAATACGTCTAGCTGGGAAACTCACAGTGCTAAATCTGCGGATGGTAACACAATGTATTTTGTGAGTGATCGTCCAGGTGGATTTGGCGGAAGAGATCTCTATAGATGCGTAAAGCTTCCAAATGGCCAATGGTCAAAAGCATTGAATCTTGGACCTAAAGTGAACACAAAGCATGACGATGACGCGCCCTTCATTCACCCAGATGGTCGTTCTCTTTATTTTGCATCTAAAGGACATGAGAGCATGGGCGGGTTTGACATCTTCATTACACGTACAAGTGAGAAAGGAGATTGGTCCAAGCCCGAGAACATAGGATATCCCATCAATACTGTTGATGACGACATCTTCTTCGTTACATCAGCAGATAGCCGTAGAGCCTATTTCTCTTCAGATAGAGATGGAGGATTTGGAAGGAAGGACATCTATATGGTGGAACTTCCAAAGCCTCAAGACGCAAGTAACCTAGCTGTGTTCAAAGGATTGATAGTTCCGGGAGAAGGTCAAAAAATTCCCGCGAATACAGCGGTTCTTATCACGGATAAAACAACTGGAGAGACCACTACATACAAACCACGTATTAGGGATGGAGTGTTCGTTGCAATCCTTGAACCATGCAAGGATTATGAGATTTCTTATGTGGTCGATGACCGTGCTATTCATACAGAGGAATTGTCCGTAGACTGCAAAGTAGCGTACAGTGAAATTCAACGTGAGGTGCTATTGGATCCAATAAATCTTCACGGTTCTATTGTGAAAGTAATTACTCCAGGTGGATCTATTACACAGACTGATGGTGGCATTACACAAGTGCAGAACACCAAAGACAATCAGACTACAGTGATTACCACCAAGGACGATGTAGCCATCATCTCAGCAAGTCCTAAGGGAACTGCCATCTTTGATAAATACTTCGGGTACAATGAGAAGGATATCAACCTAGAGGAATCTAGATTCCAGCTCTTCATGAATGACCTTATGGATATGATTTCTAAGAACGGAAGCGTAGAAGTAGAGCTTGAAGGAAGTGCTTCTCGCGTTCCTACTGCAACATGGAAGACTAATGACATCTTGGCTAATAACAGAGCCAATGACGCTAAGAAGTTGATCATGGATGAAATCACGAAGCGAGGAATAGATCAATCGAAAGTCAGAATCAATTCTGTAAAAGGATTGATTCAAGGACCTTCTTATAAAGGTGACTTCGATACAAATCGTGTGACGTACCAGAAGTATCAGTACATCAGGATTATTGTTAAGTAAAAGACATAACTTTAAGGAAGAGCCCCGCTTGTCGGGGCTTTTTCTTTCTCTCTAAGTAAAGCTAGAACATGGAATTGAAATTAGATAGGCCAATGGCCTTCTTTGACCTAGAAACTACAGGAACTGATGTGGCCACTGACCGCATCGTGGAGATTTGCATCATCAAAGTGATGCCTGACGGATCAGAAGAGAAGTACCTGGAAAGACTAAATCCTACTATCCCCATTCCTCCAAGTTCGACTGCCATTCATGGAATAAGCAATGAGGATGTGAGCAGCAGCCCAAGCTTCGAGTATAAAGCCAAGGAGATCTATGACTTCCTTGATAATTGTGACCTTGCTGGATATAACAGCAACAGATTCGACATTCCACTGCTTATCGAGGAATTCCTCAGGGTTAATGACACCTATACTCTTTCTGACAGAAAATTCGTTGACGTTCAGAACATCTTCCATCGCTTGGAGCAGCGCACGTTGGTAGCTGCATATAAGTTCTATTGTGACAAAGACTTGGTTAATGCGCACAGTGCTGAAGCTGATGTACGCGCTACATTGGATGTTTTAAAATCACAGCTTGATAGATATCCTGATGCACTAGAGAATGACATAAATCAACTCAGTGAATTCAGCAAAGGGAATTCCAATAATCTTGACTTCGCAGGACGAGTAGCATTGGACGAGAATGACCTTCCTGTTTTCAATTTTGGAAAGCACAAGGGTAAGTTAGTCAAGGATGTATTCAAAGCTGAACCCTCCTATTATCATTGGATGGTCAATGCTGATTTCCCTAAGTACACAAAGCAAGTTTTGACCCGTATCTGGAAAGACATGGATCCACGTTGAAATCTAAAGAGCAATGAAGATAATCTGCATAGGACGTAATTATGCCCAACACGCCAAGGAGCTGGGAAATGAGATTCCATCAGAGCCGGTAATCTTCTTAAAACCAGAGACTGCATTGATCCCGAAAGGACATCCTTTCTACTATCCTGCCCATTCTGAGGATGTACATTATGAGGTAGAATTAGTCGTTCGTATAGAGCGTGTTGGAAAGCACATTGAAGAGAAATTCGCTCCACGTTATTACTCTAGCATAGGTTTGGGAATAGATTTCACGGCTAGAGATATACAGCAAGAATGCAAGGCCAAAGGACTCCCCTGGGAAAAAGCTAAGGCATGGGACCACTCAGCACCGCTGGGCGAAGAGTTCATTTCTGTTGACGAACTTAAGGGAGTGAGCGATATTCCATTCAACTTGAAATTGAATGGAGAAATAGTTCAACAAGGGAACAGTTCTGAAATGCTTTTCTCCATAGATCGCATCATCCAAGAAGTATCGAAATACTTCACACTAAAAATAGGAGACCTCATCTATACAGGAACCCCTTCAGGCGTTGGTCCAATAGCTGTAGGTGATGAATTAGTAGGCCAGATAGGCGACAAAGAGATGTTCCGCTTCACTGTGAAGTAATGCCCTCATACTTGGGGCAAGGTATTGAACCTCACTTCGAACATTTTAGGCCAATACTTTCCTGTAAGAAAGAACACTTGTCTTATCGGGTCATAAGCGATTCCATTAAGCACATCTTCATTTCCAGTTCGCTGATCAGCAGGTAAGAGTCCCCGGCAATCAATATAACCTAGCACTTTGCCAGAGTCAGGATTTATGCGCACGAGATAAGGTGTGTTGTAGATATTGGCATAAATCACCCCATCAACATATTCCATTTCATTGATGGCAACCTCTTTACCTTTATTACTGTAAACTGGCAATTCTCTCACCACCTGTAGGGACTCAGAATCAATGAACCGTAATGTATGTGTACCGTCAGACATAATCAGATAGGTCCCATCATCTGTAAGTCCCCATCCCTCTCCCGAGTAGCTGAACTCACGAAGTTTTTTCATGGTCTTAAGGTCATATATGAATCCTGTA
>CALFHF010000204.1 GCA_937875855.1 uncultured Flavobacteriales bacterium | reverse complement strand
ACAACAGTGCGTCCTCAAGATGACTTTTACAGATATGTAAACGGATCTTGGATGAAGACGGCCACCATACCTGAAGATAGAACCCGATGGGGAAGCTTTGATGAGCTTGCTAAGAATACGGATATGGACGCATTGGTCATCCTAGATAAAGCTGCTAAAAGCGGTAAATATAAGAAGGGAACTGATCAATGGAAGGCCATCCAAGTCTTCAATTCTGCCATGAATGTGGAGAATAGAAATGTATTAGGTGTGGAACCATTGCAACCATTCTTAAAAAAAATAGATGCGGTAAAGAATGCTAATGATCTGGAAGCATTACTCGTGGAAATGGAGCCCTTTGGTGGCATCGGATTCATGGGAACGTATGTGTATACTGACCTGAAGAATAGCTCCATGAACACTATTTATCTTGGACCTGGTTCACTTGGCCTTCCTGAGCGTGAATATTACGTAGGTGATGACGAAGACTCTAAAGAAAAGCGCGAGAAGTATGTGAAGCACGTTAGCCGCATGCTGCAGTTTCTAGGCGAAAGCACTGAAAATGCTGACGTAAATGCACAACGCGTTTTGGTTTTCGAAACCGAAATGTCACGTCCTCGATTCACAAAGGAGGAGCGCAGAGATCCTTATAAGTCTTATAACCCAATGAGCATGGATGACCTTAAGAAGATTAGCCCTTCGATAGATTGGAGAGTGTATTTCGATGGCCTAGGCGCTAAAAGCGTAGACACTGTCATTGTTTCCCAGCCTGCTTATGTAGAGGCAATGGAAGGAATGCTGAAAGCAGGTAAAGTCGATGAATGGAAAAACTACATGCGCTGGAGATTAATCGATGAAGCAGCTAATTTCTTGACTGAGGATATAGAGCAGACTAACTGGGAATTTTATAGTAAGGAATTAGGCGGAGCTAAAGAACAGCGTCCAGCTAATGAGCGTGCCTTGAACATCTTGAACAGATCAGTTGGAGAAGCTCTTGGAAAGCTATATGTAGATGAGAAATTCCCTGCTGAAGCTAAGAAGAAGGCTGAAGAGATGGTAGCTAATGTTTTGGATGCATACAAGAAGCGTATTCGAAATCTAGCTTGGATGGCTTCTGAAACTCAGGACAAAGCCATAGCGAAAATCGATAAGATGCAGGTCAAAATCGGTTACCCTGATAAGTGGAAAGACTATTCAGCAATGAAAATCGAAGATGTATCTGAAGGCGGAAGCTATTTCCAGAACATGATCAACGTGACCCGCTGGAATTTTGATGATGATGTTGCCAAGTTGGGCAAGCCAGTGGACAAGACTGAGTGGCATATGTCACCTCAAACGGTGAATGCCTATTACAATCCTACGTTTAATGAGATTGTCTTCCCCGCAGCTATTCTTCAACCTCCTTTCTATAATTACAAGGCCGATGCAGCCGTGAATTACGGTGGAATTGGAGCAGTAATAGGACATGAAGTTTCTCACGGTTTTGATGACCAAGGAGCTCGTTTCGATGCAAATGGAAACCTTAGCAACTGGTGGACTGAAGAAGATGAGAAAGAATTCAGAGCGCTGGGTGCTAACTTAATTGCGCAGTTCGATTCAGTGGAAGCTTTGCCGGGAATTATGCTCAATGGAGAATTTACCCAGGGCGAGAACATAGGTGACTTAGGAGGAGTATTCTCTGCTTATGATGGACTTATGGCTGAGATTTCTAAGAATGGCGATCCAGGTATGATTGACGGTTTTGATCAGAAGCAACGTTTCTTCCTTTCATGGTCTACAATTTGGAGACAGTTAATACGTGAAGAAGCGCTTAAAAATCGCATCAAGACCGATCCACACTCTCCAGGAGAATACCGTGGATACATGCCTATCCGTAATATGGATGAGTTCCATGAGGCTTTTAAAACAAAGCCTGGAGATAAAATGTATCTGAGCCCAGAGCAACGAGTGAAGATTTGGTAAAATCTCTTAAGAGAAATGACTTTAAACCCTGGTCCTGAACGGATCAGGGTTTTTTATTACCAACTCAGTCCAACTCCGAAAGACAGCCATAAGGGCGGTGCCTGTTTCTGAAGTCATTGAACGATTCCAGACCTTCTAGCAGGGCCTGTTCAATATTCTCTGAATGATGCTTGGAAACATCCCTGGCCTTTGACTTTACTTTTTGGACATCCTGAAAGAGCAAGGCGTCTTCGGAATAGAAGTCTACTGTCACATCAGCAATGGCGGTATCTATGGTATCACTAAGTAGCTCAGAGACCTGGAGGACACGTATCCGCATGAATACTGAAGCCTTGCCAGATCTATTGGGTAAAACGGTTTGCTTGAACACCTTGAGTTCAGAGGGGAAGCTCTGTTCGAAGTTTAATGGGACTTCAAATCCTGCCATACCTATATGAGTAAGACCAATATTGGTCTTGTCTGAACGTTCATCATGCACTTCTATAATATTGAAATCTCATTCTATTAAGCCGAGCTCAATGGGGTCAAGCGATATGACTGGCGTATTTTGAGCTTGAAAATCAAAATTGAAATAGGAAATGAAAGCTAAAAGAGCTGTGACAGAAATGGAAAGCGTCCTGCGATTATATTTCAACGTGACTCTTGACATTTATCTGATTACCTCAAGACCTTAAAATCAGGATTTCTTTGCTAAATCCAAGGTATTTGAGCGTCTCATAAAGGTCTCTTCTAATTTTTCAAATCGGGGATGATATCCTTTGGCAAAAACTAGGAACTGACAATTGCTCAAACTCTCTGTGATGCGGATAATATCTAAGTGTTGGTTTCGCTCAGAAATGAACTCGGCATCTTCGATAATTAACATTTTAAGCAGACTTGTGTTAAGCCCATTCTGATGAAAGAGCTCATTTAAGCGCTTTGGAGTTCCTATCAAGATGTCTACACCTTCGTAGATTTCATCTTTCTGATTGCGAATCTTATGTTGATCATAGGCGGTGAAAACCCTTAAGTCGCTGAATCTTGTGAACGGCTTGAATTCCTCAGCTAAGGCTAACGAAGCTTCCTTATTTCGTACAAAAATCAATGCGCGAGGAACCATTTCCTTGGCCTCACAATCGAGTTTCTGAAGTACGGAAAGAATAAGAGTCGTAGTCTTTCCTTGACCTTTGTCAGCAAAGATGAAATGATGTTTTCCGCTTTTGACGGGATTCAAAGCAAGTTCTTGAACCGCCATGGGCGTATCGAATTTTAGTCGCTGCAGGGCTTCCTGAAGATGGGGATGAAGTCGGTCAAAAGGCATATGGCCTCAATGATAGGGATTCTGGAGCCAGAAGGATTACTTAACCTTATAACTGAGCTTCATTGTAATACTCGCTGTCTTTTCTTTCGATGACGTATTATATACGCCACCCCAAGAATAATCTTCATTCGAATTCTGTCCTGTTATTTGGAATATTCCCATATCAGCACTAATGAGTTCTCCAAGTTTAGCTCCGGAATTCTCCGCAATTTTCTCGGCTCTTACAAGGGCATTCTCAGTAGCTCTAGAAACCATTTCTATCTTCAAGTCTTCTAACTCCTTGTAATAGTATCGTGGTTGTTCAGAGTAGAGTTGAACCCCTTTATTGAGAAGCTCAGTAATCTCGCGTGAAATCTTCTCTACTTTGGCCACATCGCTTAGACTGATCTGAACTGACTGGCTTAATCTATATCCCGTAAATTCTTCACCAAGGTAGTTTCCGTTTACAGAGTAATTTGTTTTTGTGTTTCTGTAAGTCTCCACTGCGCTGAAGACAAGTTGATCAGCCCTAATTCCCTTCTCAACAAGATATGCTGATACGATGGCCTTGTCTTTTTCAAGGTCTGCATAAGACAATTTTAAGTCAGGATTCTCTTTAGAAAATCTAGCTTCCCAAACGATAAGGTCGGATGTGAAATCAGTCTTTCCTAATCCAGTCACAGAAATAGTCCCGTCAGACGCATTCCTATTCATAAAGGCATTTCCTAATACAATGGCTGCGATGATGATGGATGATGCAAATAGAATAGCACTCAGATTATTCTTCATATTCTAAATCTTTGATTTCTTTGAGATATAATGCTTAGATTATTGGCTTAGCGTCTAATCAAAGTACTCGCACTTCCTCCATCGGAAGTCCTTATAAGTCGGACCATATATAGGCCAGAAGCTTCTTCAGTCAAATCAACTTGAGTCTTCAAAACAGGGCTGCTAAATACATTCTGCTGAGCTATTACGCGCCCTTGAGGATCAAGAACCTGGAGTTCCCATTTCTCATTGTTTGTCATTTCAGCTTGCACATAGACGATTCCATCAAGGCTTGGATTAGGGAATACTCGTAGTCCAATTTCTTGTGCAAATTCATTAATGGAACTTGGTGCGCCTTGCTCAACGGTAAAACATGTATCGGTTGTACATCCGTTATTGTCAGTGATATCCACGCACCATAGCGCATTTATCAAGTTAGTGATGTCCTGTGTAGTGGCTGCATTATTCCAACTATATGTATATGGTGGTTGACCTCCAAAAACTTCGGTTATGTCAATAGAACCGTCATTCCAGTTATTAAAACTCTCATTGGTCACAATAGCCGATACAGTGAGAACAGGTGTTCCTGGCACGTCTATTGGATCAGAGGTATATGTGGATCCTGATCCATCAGTAACTTCAAGCGTATAAATTCCTGCTTCGGCATCTACTAAATCTTCATTCATAGAGCCTCCTGTCCACATGAAAGAGTAAGGCGTCATGCCACCAGAGACACTGATAAGTATATCAGCCAATGGATTTCCGAAGAAGAAACAATCAGGCTCTATTATCATATCTACACTCACAACGAGAGGGCTTCCTTCATCTTGAACTCTGAAATTATCTAGGAATACCTGATAATCGAATTGGAATCCATTATTTACAGTACCTGTAGTTGTAAAGTAAGCAAATCGCACAATCAACCCATCATAGAAGTCAAGACTGTGTACAAAGTGCCCTCCTGTTGGATTAGCTTCAATTGAAGAATCCCAGTATTGAATAGTATTCCAAGTAGCTCCAAAATCTGCAGAGATCAAGAAATGAACTTCGTCATCAGAGCCTAGTGTAATAGCATTCTGTGTGTATGCAGCCGTAATGGCCATATCGAATTCCACTTGGAAAGGACCATTGCTTGATAAGTCGAAATCAGGGCTTACCATCCATTGGTTGTTGTTCACACCATACATAGTTATGCCTTGGCTTCCTTCGTAGATGTTAGGGAAATTGGCAAATCCAGAATTGAACCAGTTAGTGAACCCTCCATCTTGAGGACCATCTGCTAAAGTTCCCAATCCAAAGAGCTCCCAACATGCGCCCAAGCCATCAGCATAATTGTTGTAGTATGAAGGTATAACAGCTCCACATGCAGTAATGAATGAGAAGGGAGAAGTCCAAGAAGAAACATCCGAGACATTATCCATACCGCAATCGGCTCTTATGTATACATCATAATTAGAAACAGGAGACAAACCATCAATAAAAGCTGGGTTCGTAATATCATCAAAACCAGGGCTAGGCATTCCAGTTGGAGTAAAGCCGGAAGGGCCATATTCGATGTCCCAAGCAGAACCGGTTCCAGCATCTGTCCAAGAAATAGTGGCTGTAGTTGCACTTAACGCATTTAAGCTAATACCGCTGACATGAATGCAAGAAGGTGGCTCAATGACGTTCAGTGTGTAATCTTCAGTTTCTCCATAGAATGGCATGTAACAAGGGTCTGGGCTGCTGTTTTCAGCATAGGCTGACTGCACCCTCATGCGGTATGAGCCTAAAGGTATACTCGCTGGGATAGTAATACTCGCATATACCAATGTGGTTCCTACTGCAAGATCAGTCAATACTAGTTCTGAACTCTCAAAACTATCGCTGTTGTCAGAATCTATCCAGATAGAATAATACTGATTGGCAAAGTCAGATCTGAATTGGCCATCATAACTTACACCTTGACCCAAATCAAGACCTGTAAGCGCAGTCCAATCAGAATAGCCTGCCACACCTTGGTCTGATCCACACGCTGAAGCATTGTAAAATGGTCCAAGTCCGAATTCTACAACTCCATCACCAAAGGAGCAATTGGATGTTGGTGTACAATATTGTGCTGAAAGAAAGCTTGGAACAAAAAGCAAGATGGCTAGGCTTTGAAACATAGCCTTAAACTGTAAAGGTGATCTCATGAGAGCAGATTGAATGATATAGTACCAATGTACTTGAAAAAACAGGATGGCCCAAAGGTATGCTACTATATTTCTCCAATTCTTTTAGTCTTCAATCGTTCAATTTCAATAAAATCTAATCTGACTGATTTCCGATTATTGCCCAAAACCGAGGCTATGGATCTTTTACTAAAAATCGTTCTTACCGGATTAGCCGTTTTTGGTCTTGCATATATCATGGAAGGAATTGTGGTTTCTGACTGGAAAGCCGCTATACTAGTGGCAGTGGTGCTCAGATTGATTAATAATATACTCAGGCCCATTTTGATAGTTCTTACTATTCCTATCACCCTGTTGAGACTTAGTCTCTTTCTCTTCGTAATCAACGCTGTAATGGTCATGCTCTGTGACTATTTTAGGGTATCTAGTTTTTGGTGGGCGCTTGAATTCAGCTTGTTTCTTTCATTGGCAAAGTCCATTCTATACTCTGTTTTCGAGTTGAAAAAGCCTAGGTAAATTACTCAGCAGAAATTTGAATAGGATTGAACGTCATACTTTTTCAACCAAAAAAAAGGCAATACAGATGTATCGCCTTTTAAGTTTCTAGAAGCTAAGTATCACTTCTTTCCTGTCAATTCCTTAATCAGATTTTCGTTATTAACTACATAGCCAAAATCTCCTTCCTTGTTCGCTTTCGCAGCTGCCATAGACCCTTCAGCAGTTGCTATAGCTTCTTTAGTTTTTCCAAGTTTAGCTAGAATCTGAGCTTTCTGATGCGTGTACCAGAAGGCCTCAGGGCGTTTCTCACAAGCAATGTTAATCCAAGCTAATGCTTGATCTAATTCCTTGTTTTGATCTAGATAAAAACGAGCAGCATTGTAATAAGTCCCCGCGCTAGGTCCGTCAATTAAGAGTTCCTTAATCTGTCCTTCTACTTTCGCTATTGCCTTGGTCTCTATAGGGAAACTAATCACTACGTCAGACCAAGACAGGCTCATCTGAGCTCCTGTATTACTGAAAGAGCCAAATTCGATAGTAAAGGTCTCAATTACTGGTCCTTTTTCGGGAATTACTTGAAAACGGCACTGATCTTCTTTCATGTCATACCCATCTGCTCCACTTAGAGTCAAGTCCTTGTTCAGGATGATTGTCCATTCTGTTTGCCCAGGAATAGTAAGCAGCGTATACTCACCAGCAAGAACTTCTTGCCCTGCTAAAGTCACATTATCAGAGAATTTCAATTTCGTGCCTGCATTCGCACCTGTTCTCCATATTTCATTATAAGGAACAAGCCCTCCGAAAATAGTTCTCGCTTTCATTCCAGGACGCGAATAGTTCACTGTAACATCAGTCAAGGCCACTTTCTGCGTCAATGTTGAAGCAGGGCTTGGTTGCGGTGTTTCTAGTTGAGCAAAGGATGTTAGGCTCAATAAGAAGGTGAATAGCAATATTAGGTTGTACTTCTTAGTCATATTCATTTTACATTTCGTTCAAGCGATGAAGGTAGACTTTCCTTAGGATTCATGAAGACAAGAAATCTGACATCAGGATTCCATGCATAGCTCATGAGGCTCGCCTTTTTATACAATATATTTGCTATCTATGGACACACACTTTCATTTCTCCACTTATCTCGCCCATCAGAACCTGATTAGCATTGAAATGGCTTTCAGAACAACTAAGAAACAAGACATCAACCTCGTGCTGCCTTCATGGAGACCTGGGCGCTATGAACTCGCTGAGTACGCAATGAACATTAAGCATGTGCATGTGGTCGCTGGAGAAAAGGAGCTCAAGGTGATTAAAAGCTCAAGGAACGTCTGGAGTATTCAGAATTGTCCAGCTGCTGAGGTTACGGTGAGCTATCTCTATTTCGCGAATGTGCTTAACGCTGGTTCTTGTTATATAGATGAGCATCTACTTTATGTAAATCCAATCAATTGCTGCTTTCATCTAGAAGGTCAATTGGACAGTAGAGTGAAAGCATCCATGGATGTACCTAAGGACTTTAAGGCTAATGGAATGCTCCCAATCAAGGCTGGACGCATGAAAGCAAAGTCCTTTGATGAGTGGTATGACAGTCCTTTTTTAGCTTCTAGCAAGATTAAACGCGTGAAGTTTGACATAGAAGGCGTCTCTACTTCAGTGGTGTTCCAAGGTGATGTTCTGGATCCTCCAAGCAGCGTTGAAAAGATATTTAAGGCCTTTATGAAAAAGCAGGTCAAGGCCTTCGGTTCTTGCCCTGTAACGGAGTATACTTATCTAGTTCTCTGTACACCACATCGGTATTATCACGGGGTAGAACATGAGTTAGGAACGGTATTAACATTGGGGCCTGATAAGCAGGTATTCACAGGTTCTGTATTTCAGGATTTGCTAGGAGTCTCTTCCCATGAGTTTTATCATACCTGGAATGTCAAATACATGCGCCCTGCAGAAATGTGGCCTTATAAGTTCACTGAAGAAAATTACCATCGAATAGGCTATATCATCGAGGGAATCACCACATATCAGGGTGATGTCAAGCTTTGGCAATCAGGTGTTTTTAATGATGAGCAGTTTTTATCTGAAATCAAGACTCATCTGGATAGAAACAATGCGAACTTAGGAAGACACCATCTTTCAGTGAGGGAATCTTCTTTCGATTTATGGGTTGATGGATACAAGCCTAGTATTCCTGACCGGAAAGTGAGCATCTATACAGAAGGAGCTTTGATAGCGCTTATCATGGAGAGTCTTGTCATCCAAGAAAGCAAAGGAAAAAAGAACCTAGATGCTGTGATGAAAGCGCTCTATAATCACTGTCAAAAGCGGGGCAGAGGCTATACGGAAGAAGATTTCATGGACATTCTAGCCACATTCATTGGTAAGAAAGCGAATTCTTTGTTCAAATACACCCTAGACCAAGCTGGAGATTTGCATAAAAAAGTGGGGAAAGCATTGAGTTCAATGGGGGTAGAATTGAAGGAAGATGACTCAGACATTTGGGCCAGTTATTATGGTCTGAAATTCGGGACAGAAGCTCAGCCAAAGGTCATGAATGTGCATTCATCCAGTGAGGCGTATGCCTTAGGCATACGAGTGGGAATGACACTGATTGGAGTAGATAATATATGGATAGAGTCCGACCTTCAAAACCTTCTAGTGAACAATCGTTCAAAACTTCATATGAAAGAGGGTAAAGTAATGAAAGAGTTTACGTTAAACAAATCTAAGGTCTCTCTTTATCTTCAGTTTCAACTAACGAAGAAAGCAGGGAAAGAAGGAGCATTATGGAAGGCCTGGAAAACCTGATTAGGTTGCAATAGCAATCACTGAAATCTCCACGTTTACTCCTTTTGGAAGACCGGCTACGGCCACCGTTTCTCGTGCTGGCGGGAGCTCATTAAAATAGCTTCCATAAACCTTATTCATCTCTAAAAATAATCCCATATCACTGAGGAAAATACTACTCTTTACAATGTGCTGAAATCCTAAACCCTCAGACTTGAGCAAAGCCTCTATGTTCTTCATGACCCTATGTGTTTCTATCTCTATATCATCCATTAACAAATCTCCAGACTTAGGGTCTATCGCTATCTGACCTGAAAGAAATACCATATTTCCACTACGAATACCTTGACTATAGGGCCCAATGGGCGCTGGAGCTAAAGGACTTGAGACTACTTTTTTCATGATGCTTTCCTGTTAATTTCGTGCGGTTATGAAAGTACTCATTCTCGATAATTTCGACAGCTTCACCTATAATCTCTCACATTATTTGGGGGCCTTGGGATCCAATGTCGATGTAATCAGAAATGATGTCTTGGACCTGGATAAAGTAACTAGCTATGACCGCGTAATTCTTTCGCCAGGCCCTGGATTACCTTCAGATGCGGGATGTATGCATGCTCTAATCAATCGCTATGCAGGGAAGCTTCCTATACTAGGAATCTGTCTTGGTCATCAAGGAATTGCAGAGCATTTTGGAGCCAAATTGTTCAATATGACTGAAGTAATTCATGGACGAAGTACGGTATGCATTCCGTGCGAAGAAGATGCTTTGTTCAATGGTCTTCCTGATCATTTTGACGTTGGACACTATCATTCTTGGGCTGTCTCACAAAATGATTTTCCAAAATCACTTGTCATTACTTCCAAAAGTGATTCAGGTCTTATCCTCTCGTTTCGGCATACGAGCATGGACATCAAGGGTCTACAATTTCACCCTGAATCTATTCTCACACCACATGGAAGAAGGATTATCCAGAATTGGCTTGAAGGGCCAATAAGCTTAACTTCGTAGGTAGATGAAGAAGAAGATTAACATCGCCATCGATGGTCATTCTGCCTGTGGTAAAAGCACAGTAGCTCGCATGTTGGCTTCATCTCTAGGCTATCTATATATTGACTCAGGGGCTATGTATAGAGCTGTTGCTCTCTTCGCTCTGGAACAAGGTCTTGCCAAAGAAAAGAGCATAGACGCTCCAGGACTTGTAGCTCGCTTACATGAAATAGATGTCCTTCTTAAACGAAACACAGATGGGAGTATTTGCACCTTTCTGAACGGAGAGGATGTAGAGGAGTCTATACGCACCATGCGAGTTTCTTCAGTAGTTAGTCCTGTAAGCGCTATTCCTGAAGTTCGCACAAAACTTGTTGAACTTCAAAGGGCTATGGGCAAAGAGAAAGGTGTGGTGATGGACGGAAGAGACATTGGAACAGTCGTATTCCCCTCGGCCGAGTTAAAAGTGTTTTTAACTGCCAACATAGCTGAGCGCGGAAGAAGACGATGGGTTGAGTTGGAGAGTAAAGGTGTTCACATGACTATGAATGAGGTCGTTCAAAACCTCTCAGATCGTGACCTCATAGACTCTACACGCAAAGTAAGTCCTCTGCGACAATCGGAAGACGCTATTCTTGTTGATAATTCTTCCATGGATGCACTACAGACCTATCAATACATCAAGAAGATGGCAAAGGTCTTAAAAGGCGAAGACAGCGAAACTGGAGCCTGAACTTCACTTCTTTTTAGAGACGTAAGAATAAGTAATCTGAAGGCCTGAGCTCTGTTGTATAGCTGTAATTTCCTTTTTTGGTTCAGCGATTATGACGGGCTGAGTTTTCTTAGGCAATCTGAAGTGAATATTGATTGTCCTATGAAACGTAATCTTTTGCTTTTGACGATTGACAGTTCTGAAGCGAAGGAGGGATGCTAATCTCATGGCCTCTTCATCTAGGCCATTCCCCAATCCTTTTTTCACCTTACTACGTTGCACATACCCAAAGTGGTCTATGTCTATCACAACTGCTACGGTGCCCTCAGTTCCTTCATCGATTGCCTTTTGTGGACACACCATATGCACAGATATAAAAGTCGACATGGTGTCTTTACCTCCCGGATATACTGAGTTCTTTATAAGATTCTCACTTTTATCCAAGTCCTTCTGAACGAAGACTAGGAGGAAGGTGTTCTTGCCTACTTCAATTCTTTTTCCAAGAACACGATACCCATTGCTGCCAATTCATTAAGAATAGGAGTATAAATCTCAGGAATTGTTGGCAAATGAACGCCAGTCAATTTGCATTCTCCTTTCAATAAATGGGTAGCGTAGATTGCTATAGGAAGTCCTACCGTACGCGCCATTCCTGTGTATATTGGGTCAAGTCCAATGCTGATCATGTGCGAGCTCAAGCGATGCTGCTTTCCATCTTTTTCATACTCGAAGTAATGGTACATAGCTATCATGTCCTTATCCCCTGGATTAAGTTTCCATTTTTGCTCCAAAAGAAGTTGAAGAACCTGAGCAGGTGTTGCATTCTTTAAGCCAATTGCTTTTTTCTCAAATATGCCTAGCCACACTAGCTTTTTCATCACTTCTCCGTCTGGATTTATGCTCAAGAATTCACAGAGTTTTGCTTCAACGGATTTGTCATCTTCATAACGCAAATAACTATTCAGGTAGTCGCGAAACGTCATGTGCTCTGAATCTTCTAACGTATATGTATCATCAGTCAACCCAAGTTGAACGAATACATCCCAAGCTTCAGAATATCCTTTCCTTCTCAATGTTCCCCGGAATATGGTAGGAATCTGACCTAGGCCATAGACTTCTCTATACTGTAATGAATTCCTATTCGCATATCCTTCGAATTCTCCATATCCTTCTATGAAAATAGGCTCTGTACGTGTGAAAAGCCGGTGATACGGAATGTACTTGTAATTACCGTTTCTTATGAATTGTGAAGCACCTCCTTGACCTGCTAGAACTACATTTCTTGGATTCCAAGTGATTTTATAGTTCCAAGGATTGTTATCACTTTCTGGAGCTACTAGCCCTCCTGTGAAGCTTTTGAATGCAGTTACATTGGCTCCCAACGCCTGCAAATGATGAATGATCTTCATGGCTGACATATGGTCAATTCCTGGATCTAGTCCCATTTCATTAAGGACGAGAACTCCTTTTTCCTTGGCCAATCCATCAAGCTCTTGAATTTCAGGGGTGACATAAGAAGGAGTAATCACATGAATACCCATGTTGATACAGTCTTTAACTACTTCAAGATGGAATCTCGCTGGCAACATAGAGATAACCAGGTTCTTTCCTTTTAGATGTTCTCTTCTTTTCACTGCATCCAATGCATCGAATGTAATTGCCTTACA
>CALFHF010000203.1 GCA_937875855.1 uncultured Flavobacteriales bacterium | reverse complement strand
TGAACCCAGTAATAGCCGATTTGTCAGGAATAAGAACACATGTGATTAAGATCATGATGAGCATTCTAATAATGCTCGCAGTGAATCCGCATGTGCTTTCAGCTCAAGAGAAAAAAGCGGTTAGCCTCTTCGAAGAAGCTGACTATAATGGAGTAATTGATTTTTATACCAGGAACTATCGTCAGGGGTTAACTGGTCCAGATATTAGAATGCTCTGTCAAAGCATGCTGAGGGTAGGTCTTGTCCAAGATGCTTTGGAACTCAGTCAACGTTCATTCTTGGATAGAAAGAATGACCCAGATGTTATACTCGCAGTCTGTGAAGCCTTGATTTACGCAGGAGAATACAACACAGCGTATTATTTGCTGGAGGAATACTCTGATTTGAAATTCGATCCCGAGGCGCTCTATGATGTAGCAAGGAGAGCTGCCATTCTGAAAGATTGGGAACAGCGACAGTCCGATTATGATGTGACGAAGCTCGATGGATTCAATACTGAGAAAAATGAATTTTCTCTGTGCATTGCTGAAGGGAAAAGAATCTTCTGTTCTTCTCAGATGAAAGATGGTCCTGCAAAGGAGGAGCATTTCGATAAGTCACATAAGGACTATACGTCCATCTTTGAAGCCGAGGGTGACATGACTGACCATATTCCATTCAACAATGGAAAATTCAAAGGGCGGTTTAATGTGGGTCCATTTGAATACACGAAAGATGGCTTTTACTTCACCTACTCGGCAGAACTAGGCCCTGGCTTGAGTCAACTTCAGATAATGAAGACGGATAGCAAGGACCCTGACGCGTATAAAGCTGAACCTGTGAAACTGTTTGCAGGAAACTATAACGCAGCACATCCTACTTTCTCTCCAGACGGGAATCGCATGATCTTCTCTTCTGATATTCCAGGGGGATTTGGAGATATGGATTTGTATTACTGTATTCGCTTAAAGGATGGTTGGAGCAGTCCCATTAACCTTGGCGAAGCAGTGAACACGAAGGGAAATGAGGTCTTTCCTCGCCTTCTTGATGGGCAATTATATTTTTCTTCCAATGGACATCCTGGTTATGGAGGATTAGACATTTATGTCGTCACTGATGACATGCATCATGAAGACCTTAGAAATCTCTACAAGCCTATTAACACTCCCTTCGATGACTTCGGGTATTTCAGAGTAGATGAATTCTCAGGATATTTTTCATCCAATAGACCTGGCGGCAAAGGAGGAGATGACATCTATCGGTATGAAAAGATTAAAGTCACACCTGACCCTCGTATGATCTCAGGAATTCTTGAAGTAAAAGGAATTGCCCAAAAGAATGTGAAAATGGTGCTTTTGGATGCGCAAGGGCAAATCATTGAACAAGCTTTTACAGATCAAAACGGAGTTTTCTATTTCAACAGAAATCCTGATGGAGGCATATATCAAATCAGGATGGATGCGGAGGATGAAGAAGTCAAGAACGCTAATCTTTTCCTTACAGACGACCAAGGACGTAAGTCCAAGAAATTAGTCGCTGATGAGCACGGGAACTTCGTGTTCGAGCTCTTGGCTGTAGATGATTATTTCATAGAGTATTTAAAAGTTGAAGATAATACACTCTTTTCCTTCACATTGCGCGCCATGGTCTTCCGCCATGAACCGGGTGACATGGAGCAGAGCATTGACGTTTTCCTTGTCACTGAGCGCGGTATAGTTCAGAAGCAAGAAGAGACAGATAATCGGGGCTACTTCAGCCTTAAAAATGTGGTGCCACAGGAACGCTATTTCTTCAATGTGGAGAAGGATGAAGGACCCATGAAAATCGCGATTCTAGACAATCAGAATCAGATTATAAATATCTTAGAGATGGATGCGAATAGCCGCTACTTCTATGATAGACCCTATGAAGAAGGGAACTTCATCTCTTTGTTCAATGAAGATAACGAACTGATTACCGTTGACAAAGACGCGGCTATACAGCTGCCAGACATCAATTACGGATATAACAAATGGGAGCTCAATGAGCTATCCAGAGAAGCTCTAGAGAAGCTCATAGGGTTGTTGAAGAACAACGAGAAGCTCACCATAGAATTAAGCAGTCACACAGATTCTCGAGGGCCAGCTCGTTATAATGAAGACCTATCTAAGAAAAGAGCACATGAGGCGTGGGCCTATATTGTGAGTCATGGAATAGACCCAAGGCGTATAGATGCAATAGGTAAAGGAGAAGACGCCCCCTTGAACTCCTGCTTGGATGGAGTGAATTGCTCCGAAGACGAGTACTCCGTGAACCGTAGAACGGAATTCAAAATCCAATCGAATTAAGCGCTATGCGCATGGAGCTACCTCCTGAATTCATCAGGCGTGTTCAAGAACAGCTAGGAGAAGAAGCACAAGCCTTTCTGGAAGCGCATCACTTTACGGTTCCTATTTCCATCCTAAATAATCCCAAAAAACCAGCTTCGCTTAATCATGAGAGAGAAAGTCAAGTTCCTTGGAATTCCTTTGGAGCCTATCTGAAAGAACGCCCAGCATTTATTCGGGACCCCTTGTATCATGCGGGAGTATATTATTCCCAAGAAGCTTCATCCATGGCGATAACGCAAGTACTCGCACAGTACCCATTTAAGCAGGATGCAGTGTGCCTGGATCTATGTGCTGCACCTGGAGGAAAGAGTTTAGTAATCCTAAATGCACTGGCAGGGAAAGGATTTCTAGTGTCCAATGAAGTGCATCGCAGCCGAGCGAATATCTTGGATGAGAACCTATTGAAATGGGGCCACACGAATCACTTGGTCACAAATACAGATGCTAAAATTCTGAATCAACTCAACGAACGTTTTGATTTAATCCTTGTAGATGCACCATGCTCAGGAGAAGGGATGTTCAGAAAAGATGAGGGAGCGATTCAGGAATGGACAGCAGGTCATGTGCAAGCATGTGCATCACGACAGCAAGGCATCGTAGATGATATTTTACCTGCATTGAAAGAAGGTGGAATCTTGATTTATTCTACTTGCGCATACTCTCCTCAGGAGAACGTAGGAATGGACGAAAAGCTGCTGGCTCAAGGCATAGAGCCACTTCCTCTAAGTATGGACGAGAGTTGGGGATTTCAAGCGCTTACATCGAATAAAAATGCATTTCAAGCCTTTCTGCATAAGGTGAAAGGAGAAGGTTTTTATTTCGCGGCATACAGGAAGAGAAGTACGATAGGAGAACGTTCAAGACACGCTATTTTTTCAGTGGAACAACACACAGAAGAAATGCCTTATGTGAACATACCCGCAGGTTTCACAGCTCACACTTGGAAAGGAGAGGTATATGCCATAGCTGAGGAACAGCAGGAACTAGTCGCGGAATTAGAAGAGCTGAGATGCATGAAAAGACCGGGTATTCCTCTGGGTCAATGGAAAGGAAAAGACTTTATACCTGCACAAGGACTCGCGCTTATTCCAGGCTGGACAGAAGCAGAGAAAACAGAATTGAATCTGGAAGAAGCTTGGGCATACTTACGAAGAGAAACACCAAACATTTCTGGCTCCGGCCGCGGTTGGACCTTAGCTAGCTATAAAGGACATTCCCTAGGTTGGATTAAGTGGGTGAATGGCCGCATGAAGAATCATTATACCAAGGAGTGGAGGATAAGATCTAGATGGTGAGTTATGTTAGTCAATAGTCCTTAGTTAGAAACAACATCTATCACCTAATCTCAGAACCCCGGAATCTCCTTAGCTCGACAAAGCCAAGGCATACATCCGCATTTGCTTGACCATGGCAGCTAGGCCATTGCTTCGGGTAAGGCTGAGATGTTCTTGAAGTCCTAATTCTTTGATAAAAGAAAGTTCCGCCTTTAGGATTTCTTGAGGAGGAGCATCAGATAAAACTTGGATCATAATGGCCACTAATCCTTTCGTGATAATCGCATCGCTATCAGCATGAAAGAGGACGTTTCCGTTCTCGCGTTTAGTGGCGGTAAGCCATACTTTTGATTGACAACCTTTGATGAGGTTTTCTTCTTTATGATCCTCTGCGGGAAGCGCCTTCAGTTCTTTCCCAAGGTCTATGATCATGCCGTATTTATCCATCCAATCATCGAAGAGGCTGAATTCTTCGATCAAAGCTGACTGTCGTTCTTGAATAGAGGAAGTAGACATTTTATTAAAGCTTCATTTCAGGCACCTCAGCAGGAACGATAAGCTTTCCAGCTGTGGCGGCCTTGATTTCCTCCAAGCTCACTCCAGGAGCGCGTTCCACGAGGTGGAAAGCACCGTCTTTCACATCAAGAACAGCGAGGTTCGTCACGATTTTAGTCACACATCCTACTCCTGTGAGAGGCAAGCTGCACTCAGGAAGAATCTTTGATTCACCCTCTCTGTTGGTGTGCATCATAGCCACGATGATATTCTCAGCGCTGGCCACTAGATCCATGGCACCACCCATTCCTTTCACCATTTTACCAGGAATTTTCCAGTTCGCTATGTCACCATTCTGAGCTACTTCCATAGCTCCTAGTACAGTAAGTTGCACATGCTTTCCACGTATCATAGCGAAGCTCGTAGCAGAGTCGAAAATGGCCGATCCGGGGAGTAAGGTCACGGTCTGCTTTCCCGCATTGATCATGTCAGCGTCTTCTTCTCCATCTATTGGAAAAGGACCCATTCCAAGAATGCCGTTCTCGCTTTGAAATTCTACCTGAACACCTTGAGGAACATAATTCGCTATGAGGGTAGGAATACCTATCCCTAAATTCACATACCAGCCGTCCTTTAGTTCTTGCGCTATGCGCTTTGCTATTCCGTGTTTATCTAGCATATCTTAAGATTTTGGACGCACTGTGCGTTGTTCAATGCGTTTCTCATATCCTTTCCCCTCAAAGATCCGCTGCACGAATACACCTGGAGTATGAACGAAATTAGGATCCAATTCTCCGGGCTCTACCAAGTGCTCTACTTCAGCAACGGTAATCTTTCCTGCCATGGCCATAACAGGATTGAAATTACGTGCAGTTCCTTTGAAAATCAGGTTCCCGAATTTGTCTCCTTTCCATGCTTTCACCATGGCATAATCAGCGGTTAAAGCTGACTCTAGGATGTGAGGTTTACCATCAAACACCCTCATTTCTTTTCCTTCACCCACTTCAGTTCCGAAACCAGCTGGAGTGAAAAATGCAGGAATTCCAGCGCCACCCGCTCTGCAGCGCTCGGCCAAAGAACCTTGAGGAATAAGATCCACTTCTAATTCACCGCTCAGCATCTGACGTTCGAACTCATCGTTCTCACCCACATAAGAGGAAACCATTTTTCGAATTTGTTTTTTCTGAAGCAATAATCCTAGTCCAAAATCATCTACACCGGCATTATTGGAAATGCAGGTAAGGTCTTTGATTCCCATTTTCACGAGGGCTGAAATACAGTTCTCAGGAATACCACAAAGCCCGAATCCACCGAGCATAAAGGTCATCCCATCTTGGACGCCATGCAGTGCTTCTTCTGCGTTTTTATAAATCTTATTCATTGAGCGATCTTTGATTGCTTGCGGCCTAAAGATAAGGATCAAGATGGGCTTGGAAAGGAATAGGCGCACGATCCTGTTCATTCCATCATCTTCCAAGGACAGCAAGAGAAAACGTAACATTGTCCTCTGTAAAAATGAAGGCTTCTAGAACCACATCTTTCTTGGCTTGTACCACGCTTGTCCTGGTGTATCTCGTGATCATCGCGGGATCAGTGGTGCGCACTACAGGCTCAGGAATGGGTTGTCCTGACTGGCCTAAATGCTTTGGGCAATGGATTCCGCCAACGGATGAAAGTGAATTACCTGAGGGATACGAAGCTCATTTTCTGGAAGGCAGAAAAGCGAAGCTGGACAAGTACACCTCACTCATAGAGGCATTGGGCATGAAAAAAACAGCTGAGGCCATGCGTCAGGATCCTAGCCTTTTGCATTCAGAACCCTTTGATGCGCAAGGAACTTGGATTGAATATGTGAATAGACTCTTCGGATTTTTAGCAGGCAATACTATGCTCGCTTTAGCCATTGCTTCATTATGGATGTGGAAAGGGAATAAAAGAATCGCGTTACTTTCTGGAACAGCCTTGATTGCCATTGTTTTTCAAGCCTGGTTGGGCTCAGTAGTCGTAGCTACGAATCTGCTCCCTTGGACCATTACCATTCACATGGTAGTTGCTTTCTTCATCCTGGCACTCTTGCTAAAGATCATCTCCTATGTCAAGAAGGGAAAAAGTTCAGAACTGCATATGAAGAGCTTGCTAGGCTTCGCGATTTTCTTAACCTTGATTCAAGTCGTTCTGGGAACACAAGTAAGACAAGAGATAGATCACTTGGCTGATGCATTGATTCAACGCAGTGAATGGATTGCAGGACTGTCCAACATCTTCGAGATTCATCGTAGTTTTTCCATTCTCATCCTCTTGGTCAATGGATTTTTTCTTTGGAAGAACAAACATGCTTGGAAGGAAAATGGCATGAAAACCATCGCCATGTTCTTGGTTTTGGAGGTGCTTGTGGGAATCATCTTGGCGTACCTAGGAATGCCCGCTGTGGCGCAGACACTGCACTTGGTATTGGCTACACTTTTGTTTGGAGTTCAGTGTGCAGTGCTCTTTGGAGCAAAGGGAATCCCTAAACTGAAATAATGGATATAGTTTTGAGATTGACTCACTTTATTTCTTTGTGCCCCGAATTAAAACTCGGGGATATTTTTACGCTGGAAAAATTCTGACTCGTGCTGAATACATCAGAGAACATAGCCTTTCTAGTTCCTTATCCTAAGGGCCTTGGACCATCGCAGAGATTTCGTGTAGATATTTATTTCAAAGCGATGGAAGAGGCTGGGTTGAACATTGAATATCATCCCTTTATGGATGAGGAGGTTTATAAACGTTTCTATGATAAAGGAGCATGGGGCATGAAAATCTGGGCGGTGGTCAAAGGAGTCTTCTTACGCTTCTTACTCATGTTTCGTTTGGGGTCATTTTCTAAAGTCTTTATTCAACGAGAGGCAGCACCCCTTGGGCCTCCTTTCTTCGAATGGGTCATTACGAAACTTTGGAAGAAACCTTTAATTTATGATATTGATGATGCTATATGGCTGCCCAATTATGCACTCGCCAATGCTAGCCTGCATCAATTGAAAATGTACAGCAAAGTAGACTCCATCATGAAGTGGAGTTCATTGATCATTGCCGGAAATGATTTCTTGGCAGAACGAGGTCGTCAATTCAATGCGAATGTGATTATTATTCCAACGATTGTGGACACGCAGGACTATCACTTTCCAATAAAAGGGGATAGGCAAAGCAAAGCCAAGGAAATTACCTTAGGCTGGACAGGAACACACAGTACAAATCGATTCATTGAGCATATCGCACCAGTATTAGAAAGATTGGCCGAGCGACATGAATTTCGTCTCCTGATTATCTCCAACAAGCGCCCTGATATGACATTAAAGAACTTGGAGTACAGGGATTGGAGCTTGGCTAAAGAGATATCCGACTTGAGAGAAATGGACATTGGACTCATGCCAATGATTGCTGATTTCGACTTTGCTGAAGGAAAGTGTGGGTTCAAGGCCATTCAATTTATGGCGCTTGAGATTCCCGTCATCATTGGAGGACTAGGCGTGAATTCGCAAATCGTTCAACACGGAGTGAACGGATACATATGCGATACCATGGAAGAATGGGAGCGAAGCCTAGATGAGGTTTTATCAAATCCAGAAAAGCTAAAAGAGCTCGCTAAGAAAGGCCGAGAAACTATTGTGGCTAAATACTCTTTAGAATCTCAGGCAAAGCGTTTTATTCAATCGCTGACGAGCCTCAGCTGAGAAAGCTGAAGTAGTTCAAGAAATGGAATGAATGGAGTCCTGATTAAACCGGCTTTAGTTCAAATGTTTCCAAGAACTTAGTAGTGAAATTCCCCTTTCGGAAATCCTCATTCTGCAACAATTGGATGTGGAATGGGATTGTGGTCTTTACACCTTCGATCACATATTCACCCAACGCGCGAAGCATCTTATCAATGGTTTCTTCACGGGTTTGAGCCGTAACGATAAGCTTAGAGATCATGCTGTCATAATAGGGAGGGATCGTATATCCAGCATACACGTGTGTGTCCACCCTCACGCCATGACCTCCAGGTGCGTGATAAGTTGTAATCTTTCCTGGGCTTGGTCTGAAGCTATTGAAAGGATCCTCTGCATTGATACGACATTGCATACTATGCTTAGTAGGCTCATAGTTCTTGCCTGAAATCTTAATACCCATAGCCACCTTGATTTGTTCTCTAACCAAATCATGGTCAATCACTTCTTCAGTGATTGTGTGCTCTACTTGGATACGGGTATTCATCTCCATGAAGTAGAAGTTACGGTCCTTGTCTACTAAGAATTCTACAGTACCTACGCCTTCATAGTTCACTGCTTTAGCCGCTTTGATAGCAGCCGTTCCCATCTTCTGACGCAATTTCTTGGTCATGAAAGGGGAAGGAGTTTCTTCGACTAATTTTTGGTGCCTACGCTGAATAGAGCAATCGCGCTCGCTGAGGTGACAGAATTTTCCATGCTGATCGCCCACAATCTGAATTTCAATATGTCGAGGTTCTTCCACGAATTTCTCCATGTACATCGCATCATTGCCGAAGGCAGCTTTAGCTTCTCTTCTGGTCTTATTCCAGGCATCAATGAGGTCTGCATCATTATGACAAACCTTCATTCCTTTTCCACCACCACCGGCAGTGGCTTTAAGCATAATGGGATATGTTACAATCTTAGCCAGACGTTTCGCTTCTTCAAGATTCGCGATTATTCCTTCAGATCCAGGAACACAAGGAACACCGGCCCGTTTCATGGTCTCTTTGGCGTTGGCTTTATCCCCCATAGCCTCAATCATCTCAGGGCTTGCACCAATAAACTTGATGTTATTCTCTTGGCAAATGCGCGAAAAACGAGCATTCTCTGAAAGGAATCCATAACCTGGATGTATAGCGTCAGAGTTCGTGATTTCAGCTGCCGCGATAATACGCGACATGTCAAGATAGGACTCAGCACTGCTAGGAGGTCCTATACAAACTGCTTCATCAGCGAATCTTACGTGAAGGCTATCACGGTCAGCCGTGGAATATACGGCCACGGTCTTAATGCCCATTTCTCGAGCAGTACGAATGACTCTTAGGGCGATTTCACCTCGATTGGCCACGAGTATCTTTTTGAACTTTGCCATAAATCTCAGGATAGGGTTCAATAAAGGATCAAGAAGGATCCACTAAGAACAAAGGTTGATCATACTCTACAGGGCTGGCGTCATCTACAAGAATCTTCACCACTTTACCTGATATCTCGGCCTCTATCTCATTGAAGAGCTTCATTGCTTCTATGATGCAGATAACTTTTCCAGCTTTTAGTTCGTCCCCGACACTCACGAAAATGGGTTTGTCAGGTCCTGGTGAACGATAGAACGTACCAATCATAGGAGAGTTGACTGTAACGTATTTGGAGTTTTCAGCAGCAGCCGGAGCAACTGGCGCAGCAGGCGCTACTGGTATGGCCATTTGTTGCTCAGGAGGGGGAGCTTGTATGCTCGTCTGCTGAGGAAGTTGGGCCGCATATTTCATTTGCTTAGGCTCCTTCGCCACCGTCTTGATGACTATTTTAAAGTCCTTCTGCTCAATCTCTACACAAGTTACACCGGTCTTTGACACGAACTTGATGAGGTCCTGAATTTCTTCCAGTTTCATCTGTCTTTGGTTTTGGAATTCATAAAAAAATGTTACTTGCTATCGTAGGACCATTTAATCAAAATGGATCCCCAGGTAAAACCACCTCCGAAGGCAGCTAACACTATATTGTCTCCTTTATTCAGTCTGCTTTCCCATTCCATCAAACAGAGGGGGATAGTTGCTGAAGTCGTATTTCCATAACGGTCTATGTTGACCATCACCTTACTATCATTTACTCCCATTCTGCGGGCAGTAGCATCAATGATTCTAAGATTAGCCTGATGAGGGACTAACCAGGCGACATCATCAGCGGTAAGGTTATTCTTGTCCATAATCTCCGCTGATACATCAGCCATTTTAGTAACCGCAAACTTGAATACTGTCTTACCTTCTTGGAAGATGTAATGCATCTTATCTTTTACAGTCTGCTCTGTAGCGGGGTTTACCGAACCTCCTCCTTTTTGATGCAAAAAATCCCTTCCTGATCCATCGCTTCGCAGAATGGAATCTAAGATGCCTGTGTCATCATTTGTTGGCTCGAGCATAACTGCTCCGGCTCCATCACCAAATATAACGCATGTAGACCTATCAGTGTAATCTACGATGGAACTCATTTTGTCAGCACCCACAACGATGACCTTCTTGAACATCCCTGTCTCTATATACTGAGCTCCGGTGACTAAGGCGAAAAGGAATCCAGAACAGGCAGCCCCTAGGTCGAATGAGAGCGCATCTTTAATCCCCACTTTATCGCAGATGATATTCGCAGTAGCAGGAAATAAATGGTCAGGTGTGACCGTAGCACAGATTAGCGCACCCACTTCTTCAGGCTTCGTGCCCGTCTTTCTTAATAACTCAAGAACAGCTGGAGCAGCCATGTCGCTCGTCCCCAGTCCTTCTCCTTTAAGAATATGTCGGGTCTTGATACCTGTGCGAGAGACGATCCACTCATCATTAGTATCTACCATTGTCTCAAGGTCCTTATTGCTAAGGATGTCCTTAGGGACATATCCACTTACGCCAGTAATCGCAGCACGCATCTTAAGGTGGTTTCATGTTTTGGAGTCCACAAGTATATCTGTATACAGGCTGACTGCCAATTTTAATCTTGAAATAACTAGCTATGAGCAGCAAAGGCAGCCACTTGTGATGACTGCCATTCCCATGATTTTAGTATAGCATTGGCTTAAGCCAATGCTTCTTTCTCCATGACAATCTTGCCACGGTAGTAAAGCTTTCCTTCATGCCAATGTGCACGATGGAAAAGATGAGCTTCTCCAGTAGCAGGGCAAGTGGCGATGGTCGGGATAAGTGCCTTGTCGTGAGTCCTTCTCTTGTCCCTACGTGTCGTTGATTGACGTCTTTTAGGATGTGCCATGATTTCTTATTTATCGTCTTTTTTCTTCAATTCTTTCAATGCATCCCAACGCGGGTCGCTCTCTGTATTCGATATTCGGCTCAGTTCATCCAAGGTCTTTAGCACTTCTGGATCACAGTCTTTACGTTTATGCTTTCTCTTAGAAGGAAGTGTAAGCGCTATCGTTTCGAAGATGGGCTGGGACACATTAAGGATGTCCTCGTTGGGTAATATGTTGATGACGTCTTCTTCATCAGAAGGGGTGTCACTGTAGCGAACCACCGCGAAATAATCGCCTTCCATCGGAATCTCCAAAGGGTTGCTGCACCTATCACAAGGAACCGTGCTGGAACCTTTGAACATAATGCTTAACTCCATGAAGCTGCTCTTCTTATGCAGAATAACATCAACTTGAAATGAGGAATCTATTAACTCCTCATTACCGAATATCTCAAAGAACTCCCCGTTAAGGGTATAATCGAATGAGTGTTCACCTTCAGTCAATCCCACAAAAGGGATATCATATGTGCGCAGTGGGTCCACTCCTCCGAAAAATTGGAGGGCAAAGGTAACTAAATCCACTATTCCTGCAATGTTTTCAACAAATCCTTTAAGGCTAGGCTCTCGCGGTATGTGGGCAGGGATTTCTTTATGCAGCGACCAAGACATCGCTTTGATGCTAACTTAGCGCCCCTTTTATGTCCATAGTCAAAGAGATACAGAGTCCCATTGCAGCCGAGATGCTCCTTTTCGAGGAGCGTTTCAAGCAAGCCATGAAGAGTTCTACGCCCCTGCTCGACAAGATTACTCACTATATCGTGAAGCGAAAAGGCAAGCAGCTCAGACCTATGTTTGTTTTCCTCTCAGCGAAGGCTATGGGTCAGGTCACGGAGAACACATACACTGCTGCAAATCTTATAGAGCTACTTCACACCGCTACACTTGTGCATGATGATGTGGTAGATGATGCGAATTACCGCAGGGGATTTTTCTCGCTCAATGCCCTTTGGAAAAATAAGATTGCAGTATTGGTAGGAGATTTTCTCTTGTCCAAAGGCCTTTTGCTTTCTGTAGAACAAGGTCAGTTCGAGCTGCTCCGTATCGTTTCCAATGCTGTCAAAGAGATGAGCGAAGGTGAACTATTGCAAATTGAACGCACCCGAAACCTGAACTTAGACGAAGCGATCTATTTTGATATCATCAGACAGAAAACAGCATCTCTTATCGCAGCCTGTTGTGAAGCTGGTGCCCATTCATCAACCGAGGACAAAGAGAAAATCGCCTTGATGAAGGAATTCGGAATGCTCACAGGTATCGCTTTTCAAATCAAAGATGACCTCTTTGATTATGGAGATGCTCAAGGAATAGGAAAGCCGACAGGAATTGATATTAAGGAGAAGAAAATGACCCTTCCTCTAATCCATGCCATCAACAAGACTGATTCGCGAACCCGCAGACGCATCATACGCACAGTAAAGAGTCACTCTGATGACCCGAAGCGCGTGGCCGAAGTTCTTGATTTCGTAAAACAAACAGAATCACTGTCTTATGCGCATACACGTATGCTTGAGTATAGGGACAAGGCATTAGCGGTTCTTCATAAGATCCCTGATTCAGAATCACGACAGAAGCTTGAATTACTTGTAAATTACACGGTGGAACGTAAAAAGTGATCGCTAATTTTACACCATGAGATTCCTATACTTACTCCTTGCCGTCCTTATCCTATCCTGTGCACCTAAAGAGCAGACTGCTCAGGAAAAAAAGAAAGACACATCTGATTTGAAGCCCTATTCAGAGGTATATGAAAATGGTCAGACACACATTCAAGGGAATCTCCTAGATGATAAACGACATGGCCTCTGGGCCTCCTACTATTTGAATGGAGTAAAGTGGAGCGAAGACGAGTACTATGAAGGACAACGTAATGGGAAGACCATATCCTACTACCCTTCAGGGCTGTTCAGGTATAAAGGGACCTATATAGATGATGAACCAGCTGGGAATTGGATCTTCTATGATGAGGAGGGCAAGATTCAAAAAGAAGAAGATTTCAGTAAGAAATGAACATTCCATCAGCGGCATTGTGGGCCGAGTGTTGAATTCTTAGTTCTTAACCCTAATTGGCAAACCTATATTTGTCAACGCTCATGATTAAGCAAGAAACCGTTCAAGAAATATTCGAGAGGGCCCATATCGAGTTGGTGGTGGGAGACTTCGTGCACTTGAAGCGCAGGGGAGCTAATCTCATTGGGCTCTGTCCTTTTCATAATGAGAAGACACCATCATTCACTGTTTCGCCTGCAAAAGGATTATTCAAATGCTTTGGTTGTGGCAAAGGAGGAAACTCGGTTGGCTTCATTATGGAGCATGAACATTTGAGCTATCCAGATGCGCTGCGACATCTTGCAGGAAAATTCCAGATTGAAATAGAGGAGAAAGAGCTCAGCCCTGAAGAAAGGCAAGCTTCAGATGAGCGTGAGAGCCTCATGCTCATCACTGACTTGGCCTTGAAATACTTCCATAATAATATGTTGGAAGATGAGGAAGGAAGGAGCATAGGCCTCAGTTATTTCAAAGAACGTGGAATGGATCAGGCCATGATCGAGCGCTTCGTGCTTGGCTATTGCCCTGAAGGCCCTGAGCGAACCTTCCACGCTATGGCCATGGATAAGGGCTATAAGAAAGAATTGCTCGTGCAGACGGGGATTGTCAAGGATGGCCATCATGGAATCTTTGATTTCTTTCATGGCAGAGTCATATTCCCCATTCGAAGCATCTCAGGACGCGGAGTGGGATTTGGGGCTAGAACATTACGCAGCGATAAGAACATCGCCAAGTACTTTAATAGCCCTGAAAGCCAGATATACAATAAGAGCAAACTGCTCTACGGTCTTTTCGAATCGAAATCAGCCATCGTCAAGCAAGACCTATGTTACATCACTGAAGGATATATGGATGTGATATCGATGCATCAGGCGGGGGTTGAGAATGTAGTCGCATCGAGCGGAACATCATTGACGGTAGAGCAGGTAAGACTTATCAGAAGGTATACACCTAATGTCACCTTAATCTATGACAGTGACAATGCGGGTATGAAAGCCTCCTTGCGCGGAATAGACATCTTGCTTGAAGAAGGCATGAAGGTGAGGGCCACAAAGCTTCCTGAGGGAGAAGACCCTGACTCACTTTCACAGAGATTAGGAGCTGATGGCATGACGGAATACCTGAAAGAGCATTCGCAAGACGCCTTCCAGTTCATCTCTGACAGTCTTCTTAGCGCTGCAGGAAAAGATCCTATTGAACGCAGCAAAGCCATTCAAGAAATCGTGCGAAGTCTCGCCCTTTTTTCTGATCGTATTGAGCGTAATCTGAAAACCCAGGAGATGGCATTACGCTTGGGTATTGACCAGCAGACTTTAAACAATGAGATTAACAAGGCCCTTAGAAAACTGGATTCTGATAGACAGAAGGAAAACACAAGAGCAAGTCAGTTTTCACAAAACAGAGAGGAGGAAATGCCTCCGCCACCTAGCGAAGAATATCCTACTGACATGGATATGCCCGTGCAAGATTCCATTCTGGACACAAATGAGCAGCAAGAACAAGAGCGTGATATCATCCGCATATTATTGAATCACGGGAATAAGATAATGACCTTGAGTTTTAAGGATGAGGCGGGGGAGGAGGAAACAGAGGAGATAACCGTTCAGCGCTATATCTTGGAAGAACTGTGTGAAGAAAAGCACATCGTATTCAAGGATGCAAAGTATGCTAAGATTTGGACGATCTTCCAGTCAGCCTTCGTTGAAGAGCGGGAATTGATGGTGCAACATCTAGAGCGACATCCGGATGTAAGCATTAACAAAGTAGTGGCTGATCTTACCACTGAGAAGTATACACTTCACAGATGGAGCGAGCGAAAAATCTATCCCAAAGCAGAAACAGAGCAACTTCAGCGCATGGCTGATGAAGCATTGAACAGACTCAGACTGCGCACCGTGATGCAGATGATGAAGGAAACACAGACTACAATGCATTCTTTGAAATCAGACCCTGAGGGCATGCAAGAGGCGTTGACAAGATTATCTGTTTTGAATGGTATGAAAGCGAAATTGAGCAGTTATTTCGGATCTGTAATTGTGAATCTATGATCAACGAATTTCTCCAAAAAACCCTTTTCGATTTTCTTGGAAATCCCATTTCTATGGGCAGTGTATTTCTCATGGTGGTCATCATAGTGGGTACACGCCTATTCCTTAAATTAATCAAAGCTTTCATTTTCAAGACACTGAAATCAAGGGATTGGATGGATACTGAGCGAGCTGATATGATATATAACATCAGCAGGCTTGTTGTTATTCTCATGGCATCTTTAGGGGTCATATATTGCCTGGATCTAGATGAGACCTGGTCACGCTTCCTCGACTTTAAATTGGTCTCTTCCAAGATGGAAGGAGGATTAAACATCTCCGTAGGAAGCATACTCACGTTCATTGTTATTCTGATTATCGCACGCTTGACAATTAAGTTGATTGCTAGCCTGCTAAGCAGAGCGCTTTCCAACAATAAGCGATTAGATGCTGGACAGCGATTCACGATGGTCAAGCTGGTCAAATACTTTGGTTATGTGATTGCATTTGTAATTGCCGCGAACAGTGCCGGGGTTAATCTGAATGCTCTCGTAGTTGGGTCTGCAGCGCTTTTGGTGGGAGTTGGATTGGGATTGCAGCACGTTTTTGATGACCTCATCTCTGGCTTTATCATCCTTTTTGAAGGTACTTTCCAAGTAGGCGATGTAATTGAATTTGATGGAATCATTGCGCGAGTGGTGCGCATAGATGTGCGAACCTCTAAGATTATTACTAGAGATGGTAACATCATAGTTGTACCTAACAGAAAACTGACTTCAGAGAACCTCAATAACTGGAGCCATGGTAGTGATCTTTCCCGATTCAATATCAATTTAGGAGTAGCCTATGGATCTGATGTGGAAAAGGTGCGAGAATTACTCTATCAATGTGCGCTCTCTCATCCAGACGTAAGCAAGAACAGACCCATCTCGGTACGCTTCGAGGATTTCGGGGAATCTTCACTTGATTTTGGATTGTATTTCTGGGCCTATCGTTCTTGGGATGTGGAAGTATTGAAAAGTGATATCCGCTTCGCTGTCAATAAAGCATTCAAAGAGAACGATGTCCAGATTCCTTTCCCACAGCGTGATCTTCACATCAAGTCTGGCACAAGCTCTAAGATATTCTGAATCCGCACTTTGCATTCCTTTCCCCGTGCTGATGAGATGAAAGATTCCTTTGTATCATTGTCCTTATGCACAGAAAAAACCCCCATTTATTCATCCCTTGGATACTGCTTTTTCTAGCCGTGGGAACATTTGGAACCATTCAGGCTCAAGACATGGTTCAAGTGAAAGGACAAGTCATAGATCAAGAAGATGGACAAGCTCTTCCAGGAGTCTACATACTCCTAAGTGAGAAATCAGGAGCTGTGACCGATATTCAGGGAAGGTTCGCTCTGGATATTCCTAAAGCCAACACCGAACTTCAGTTCAAGATGGTAGGCTATGAAAAACAGACAGTTAAGCTGGAGTTTCCGTTGGTCAATGAACTCGCCATAAAATTGAAAAGATCCACCTTGATGCTTGATCAGGTGGTGGTGAGCGCAGGACGCTATGATCAAGAAGTGGCTAAGGTTACCGTGTCTATGGAAGTGCTTTCACCCCAATTAGTTCGCAATAAGAATCTGATTACTCTGGATGAAGCCTTGCGAGAAGTTCCAGGGATGATTATCGTAGATAATGAACCTCAGATACGCTCAGGGAGCGGATATAGTTTTGGAGCGGGAAGCAGGGTTGCCGTTCTGTTAGATGGCGTTCCTCAGCTCAGTGGTGACATAGGCCGCCCTACCTGGAGCAGTCTTCCCATGGAAGCGGTGGAACAAGTAGAAGTGATTAAGGGAGCCTCATCGGTGCTGTATGGAAGTGCTGCTTTAAGCGGAGTCGTTCACCTGCGAACCATGTATCCCAAGGATAAACCGTATACCCGTTTTGATTTTTTCAATGGAGCATATGCTCGACCAGCGAGTAAGGGAAACGACTACTGGGGAAGCTCGAATATGACCGCGGGGCGCACCATTCTCCATTCACAACGGGTTGGCAATACGGATATAGTGGCGAGTGTGAATCTAATAAGCGATGATGGTCACCTTGGGCCCATCGTGGACAGTCTAGGAAATTTCAATGCGAGTTCAAATGTAGGATCAGCTAATTATTACGCAGCCGAGCGCTGGGCAAGAGGCTGGGTGAAACTGGAACACAAGAGTAAATTGGTCAAAGGATTCCGATACGGAATCACCTTGAGCGGAATGAAGAGCATAAGCGTGGCGGCATTGTTATGGGACAACATTGACACAGGTCTTTATAAAGCTGTGGATGGCAGCGCTACTACAACTCGGCAAGTAAGAACTGGAGTGAATCCTTATGCAGAGTATTTGACCAAAGGCGGAAATAAATGGGTTTATAAAGCAAATTGGAACAAGCTAGATAATGACAATGACAACAACCAAGGAAACTTCTCTGATAGTTATTTTCAAGAGCTTCAATATCAACTGAATGGAGAACAATTGGGAGTGAAGGGATTGCATTTGGTTTCAGGATTGGCGTATACATTGAACACCAGCGAATCAGAATTATTTACCAACCTAGGTCAACAAAACACCCATGAATCCACGAACCTGGGGGCTTATGTTCAAGCTGATAAAGAGCTGTGGCAACGGGTGAATCTGAACCTAGGGATGCGCTGGGAGAGATTTACTGTAGATAAAGAAGAAGAGTCAAAACCCGTATTCCGCAGCGGGGTCAATGTGCAAGTAGGAAGAGGAACTTTCTTCAGAGCGAGTTATGGTCAAGGATTCAGATTCCCAACTATAGGAGAGCGTTTCATTACTACAAGCGTGGGCACCTTGACTATTTATCCTAATCCGACCTTGCAAGCAGAGACTTCTACAAATATGGAAGTAGGAGTTAAGCAGGGCTTCGCGATTGGAGATTTCAAGGGATATATAGATCTGGTCATGTTTAGACAGGACTTCAAGGACTTCATAGAATTCACATTCGGACAATGGGCTGATACGTCCTCCTTTGATAATTTTCTTGGGCTGGGCTTTACTTCGTTGAACACAGGAAAAGCGCAAGTGAATGGATATGAATTGAGCATCGCGGCCAAAGGAGATCTAAGCAAGCAGAGCAGCTTGACCATTCTCATGGGCTATACATATTCTAAGCCTTTTTCAAAAAATGCAGATTACGTCTATGCTCGAAGCCATGCCACAGGAATCCCTGTTTCAGAATTTAATGCGGTGACCTATTACTCCTCTTCTTCAGATAGGGACGGGGCAATTCTGAAATACCGTATGCAACATATAGCCAAGATGAATCTGGACTTGCAGACTGGCGCGGTGAACACGGGAATTAGCCTGAGGTATAACAGCTACATGAAGAACATTGACAGAATCTTCGAGAGCTTGGATGAAGATGGTCTTCTGGTAACGGGTGTAACGCAGTGGAGAGATGAACATGACAAGGGAGACTTGATTATGGATGCGCGTATCGGGTATACTTTTGCTGAGAAACATAGGGTAAGTCTGATTGTAGATAATGTATTCAATAGGGAATACGCCATCAGACCATTAGCCTTGGAAAGAAATAGAAGAGTAATTATCCAATTGAGTTTTCAGTTTTGATGAAAGTCCTTGCCGTCATACCTTCACGTTATGCCTCAACACGTTTGCCAGGAAAGCCACTGAGTATGATTCATGGAAAGCCTATGATTCAATGGGTCTGGGAAAGAACAAACGCCTCTCCTCTAATTCATGAAACAGTAGTCGCTACAGATGATGAGCGTATTTTCAAGGCTGTGGAGCAGTTCGGAGGGAAAGCTGTGATGACCTCAGGAGATCATATCTCAGGTACAGATCGCATTAGAGAAGCGGTAGAAATTCTTCAAAGTGATGCGGAGGTCATTCTGAACGTCCAAGGCGATGAACCTACTATAGAGGCAAGCCATTTAGAGCCTTTGATTCGCCTCTTTGAGAAGGGTATAGATATTGGGACCTTGGTCAGTCCATTCAGAAGGATTCAAGATTTTCAAGACCCTAACCGGGTGAAGGCGGTGCTATCTAAAGAAGGTAGAGCCTTGTATTTCTCTCGTAGTCCTGTTCCGCATGACCGAGGAGACACAGAGAATCTTCAAGGTTGTTTTCAGCACATAGGAGTGTATGCGTATAGGAAGGAAGTTTTATTGGAAATATCAGCCCTTGCGCCCAGTCCTTTGGAGAAAAAAGAATCTCTAGAACAACTGCGCTGGTTAGAACATGGCTATAGGATCCATGCGGCTCAGGTGCTTAACGCACCCATTGGAGTAGATACGCCTGAGGATCTAGAACGGGTAAGAAGCCTTTTATCTTGAGCTAGAACATAGCGAATCACTACCTTAGCGCAGTGAAGGGATCAGACCCACATATAGCCGAGCAAATCCACGATCTATTGCATCATTATGATTGCGTGATCGTGCCTGAATTAGGCGGTTTCGTGACCGACTACCGTCCGGCTCATATCGATAAGGAACTCAATCTGTTACATCCTCCAAGCAAGGAACTTAGGTTCAATAACAGCTTGAAGAAAAACGATGGTCTCTTGGCCAATGCAATCGCAAGTGCGAAAGAAATTAGCCATGAAGAAGCGAACAGCCTGCTCAAAGAATCAGTAGAGAGTTACTTCACGCAACTGAATAAGGGAGAGCGAGTTCTCTTTGAAAAAGTAGGTGTCCTGTATTTGGATAGCCATGAGCGCTTGCGCTTCCATCCCTATCAATCTGTGAATTTCCTGCTTGACTCCTTCCGCTTGAAGACTATTCATGCTAAGGAAACAGAGAAAGTAGAGATTCCACTTTCTCCTATTGTTGAGGAGAAGGTAGAAACGCCTATTGTGCCTATCACGGTGATGGAGGAAGATGTTTTGCCAATCATAGAAGTGGCTGAAGAAGAGAAGAAGCGAAGAGGATATTGGGTAGCTGCGGCAGTGATTCCACTATTTCTATTGGGAGCTTATGCCGTGATGAACAGCGATGCCGTTCCTACTATGAAAAATCAGCTCTCAGAACTTAATCCTTTCAATGACAGTGTGGCTATGCATTACACAGAACGCAGTGGAAGCACAGAGTTTGAAGCACCTGACATGAGCCCTGAGCCCTTGGAGGGCAGCATCACATTGATAGAATCAGACGGACCTATCATCTTAAAAGAAACGAACCTAGAAGCTGCTCCTGAGAGCACGTACGTAGCACCACCACGACCTATTCTGTTAGAGTACCACGTGGTAGGCGGTTGTTTTTCAGAACTGGCTAATGCAGAGAAATTTGTGAAAGACCTGAGAGCACAGGGATTTGACGCCTATATCTTTGATAACAAGGAAGGATTGAATCGCGTAGTCTTCGGGAGTTATCCTGATCGCGGCATCGCATTGGATGCGTTGTATGCCGTGAAACAAGAGCATCAATCAGATGCATGGTTATTGCATAAGAAACCGTAAGGAGAAACGTTCCTGTCATAGGAACCTTTAGAAAGGACAAAACATTGGCTTCAGACCAGATTATATTAGAAGACGTAAGAGCAACCTTCCTAAAGACGGATTTGCTCGAGTTCCATTTCATTCAGTTAGCGCATGAAATAGGGAAGGATACGGTAGCTCAACTGCATGATTGGGCCGTAGAACACTTGGCCGGAAAGAAATGCTACCTCGTAGTGAAGACCGAGCCAGGGACGCGTTTGACGCAAGAAGCCAGAGATTACGCCAGTTCAGATGAGTTCGATAAGATTTGCTTCGCTGATGCAATCATCAGGGCTGATTACAACCACGAGATGGCTGCCAATTTCTTCATACGTTTTAATCGCCCTGGTCGCCCTGTGAGACTCTTTCCTGATCAAGAACATGCCAGGGCATGGATCCAAGGATTGCGTGACGGGAAAGCGGCTGATGCCCAATAATAAATCTTGATTCATGAGAAAGAAAAAGACTGCCCAAGAGACCTTGGCCATAGCTACGCGTATCGTAATGCCCAATGAGACGAATACCCTGGGGAACCTCATGGGAGGATGGCTCCTGAACTGGATGGACATCAACGCAGCTATAGCTGCGCATCGTCATTGCCGCAGAGTAGTAGTGACAGCCTCCGTGAATAACGTCTCATTCAATAGACCTATTCGCCTTGGGGATATAGTCACCATAGAATCTAAAGTCTCTCGTTCTTTCAATTCCTCCATGGAAGTGTACTCTGACGTATGGGTAGAAGACCACATCACAGGCAAGCAGATCAAGAGCAATGAGAGCATTTACACTTTCGTAGCGGTAGATCAGAACACGGGCCCTATAGAAGTGCCTGAGCTGGTTCCAGAAACAGAACTGGAAAAGGAAAGATACGATGGCGCATTAAGAAGAAAACAACTTGCCTTGATCCTTGCAGGAAGGATGAAACCCAGTGAAGCTACGGAGCTGAAGCTCCTCTTTCTGGGCAAAGAGTAAATTCACTAGGACTGCAAAGGAGTACACGTATTTATTTTAAGGTCAAAAGGTATTTGTTCCTAGATTCAGACATGGATTGTTTTGAACCATCATAAATACTCATTCCCATGGATAAAGCGCATCATTTATTTCTACTAATCAGTATTGGTTTTATCCAGTTCAGTGCGTCAGCTCAGCAATGGGTTGAAGAAGGAATGAATATCCGTTTTGAGAAAACAATTTTCGGAGGTGGATGGAGTGGAGATACTCAAGGGTGTGTAGAATGGATCTATACAGGGGATTCGCTTATTGCAGGGGATTCCTATCAAATTCTTGAAGGAACCTACAGGCATTTTATGCTGAACTTTGACGGAGATACTATATCCCAAGGTATGGATGAACTGCCAAGCATTTATCTGACATCAAATGGAGATAGCACTTGGTTTTTCAAGAATGAGGAAAAGCATTTGTTGGCCAATTTCAATGCACAAGTGGGTGATCAATGGACCACTCCCATAGAACCTACCTATTGGCTCGAGCAGTCTTGGGAGATGGTATTTACTGTAGATAGTGTAGGCTTAACAGACCTCACTGGAGAAGACAGACCGGTAATGTATTACCACTATGCGTTTGAAGTAGACGGGGCTAATTGCACAGAAATGGGAACAGGAAAGGTAATCAAAGGCCTTTTTCATAAATTTAATGGAGGAGAGGAATACATTCTTCCTATAGCCACCGAGCAAACCTGTCTTGTGGATGTAGTAGATTTATATCTCTTTTCATCTGTGTCATCTGATGAGAGTCAGAGGTATAGCGAATTCGCATCTAACCCTTCTTTATGTGATGACATGGATGTTGGAATAATGGAACAAGTGCGCACTCAAACGCTGCTTTTCCCTAATCCAGCTCAAGACTATTTCAGCATCAGGAACACAGCTCATCTGAACATTCAAGAGGTGCAAATCAGAGACCTTTCAGGGAAGTTGCAGAAAAGAGTTCTTGCCAATGATAGGATAGAGCTAAGTGGCCTAGAACCAGGAATGTATTTGGTTCAAGTGTACATGGCTAATGGTATTTTTCATTCAGAGAAATTGATCATCGAATAGAGCTAATCCCATTGTTCAATAATAGCATGCTGCTGTATTTCGAATAGAATTCTTATTCTTATATCAGCCTTTCCAATAGAGTTAGGCTGCATTAATAGATCAATATGCTATCACACATCCCCCTAAATAGAATCTTGTTCTTGGACATAGAGACCGTCCCTGAGCACTATAAATTTAATGACCTGGAACCACGCAGCATGGATTTATGGACTGCGAAGACACGCTGGATTCAAGAACGAGAACAGAAAAGCCCAGAGGAGATCTATGAGCGAGCTGGTATTTATGCTGAATTCGCAAAGATTATCTGCATCAGCTTAGGATATTTTCACGAACAAGATGGAGAGCGCAGCTTCAGGCTCACCTCCTTATACGGCCATGAGGAAAAAGGAATTCTTCAATCCTTAACAGCACTTCTGAAGAAATTTTTCAGAGACAGAGACGCCTTATTATGCGCCCATAACGGAAAGGAATTTGATTTCCCCTTCATTGCCAGGCGCTTCATCATTAATGGGCTTAAACTACCTGATGTAGTGGATCTAGCTGGAAAGAAACCTTGGGAAGTGCAGCACTTGGATACTATGGATCTCTGGAAATTCGGGGACTATAAGCACTATACCTCCATTGATTTGTTGACACATTGCCTAGGAATCTCCAGCCCTAAGAGCGACATCACAGGGGCCGATGTAGCCCGAGTGTATTATGAGGATCAAGACCTAGAACGCATCAAGGAATATTGCGAGCGGGATGTAATCAGCATAGCGCAAGTGATGCTGAAGTTCAAGAATTTGGACTTGATGGAAGAGAAAGAGGTGGTGAGGATTTGAGGATCTAGCACTAATGCTTTATTGGAGTAGAGCTATTATTCTAATATAAATCTGCATCATACGCAGGCATTGGGTGGTACGTTGTAATCTGTATAAAAGAGACGTATTTTTGTGAATATGAGTAGGATAGAACTAGGAAAATTAAGTAATGCTGAGAAGATTCTTTTAGTTGAAAGGATTTGGGACAGCATTGACAAGAAATCAGTAGAATTGACTACTACGCAAAAGAAAGAACTGGATAGGAGGTTAGAGAAGTACTCCAGTGGTGAAATGAAATTCAGCACATGGGAAGAAGTTAAAGCTCGCCTTGAAAACAATGCGTAGTTGGAACGAATCATCCATTTTTCTGAAGAAGCCGAATTTGACTTGATTGAGGCCTTTTGTTGGCATGGGATGCAAAGGAAGGGGCTTGGGTTGGAACTGGAATTGTCAATAGAAGCTTGTCTTCATAGTATTGCACGAAACCCAAAGGGATTTCAAGTAAAGTATAAAAAAGATACACGTTGTTTTCGCAGAACGCTTTCCTTACGGAATCCACTATCTCATAGAATTGAACGTTGTAAAGGTAATTGCCATTTTTCATGTCAATAGGGATCCGCAGATTTGGAAAACAAGGAAATGACAGCCGCTCTAATTTTTTATGTTCTTGAAGAATAGTTGGTTTTTCAGAACTTAGCTCGACAAACTCAGCATACATGTCTTACCCTCTTCCTGATATATTGAACCATTACGGAAAGGCCATCGCCAAGGTAGATGGCATAGAACTCAAAGGAAAGAGTGTTCCCAACACAAGTATCAATGGCCACATGACTTCCTTTCTAGACAAGGACGGGATTATGGGATTGAGATTGGCTCCAGGTGAGTTGGCCACCTTCTTGAAAGAGCATCATACTGAACTCATGGATCAACACGGCCGCATCATGAAGGAATTTGCTGTGGTACCAGCTGCGGTCTTTAATGACCTAGACCTGCTGGTCAGATACATGAAGATGAGCGTAACCTCTACTAAGGCATTGAAGCCTAAGTAGGATTTCAGGTTCTAGTTAGAAGAGATTGCTCGCATGGGAATTCAGTACCTTTAATCAAACAACTCATCACTCTCAAAGATATTCGGAGAGTGATCATGATCTACGGTGCAGTCTAGCTCTTTACGGATATTAAGCCCTTCAGGATGTTCAAAGTCTTTATGACTCATCTCCAAGGTCTTATCCTCATACGCCTTCTTCATGTAATAGCCCCACATGGGTAAAGCCATATTCGTTCCCATTCCCAGTTGCAAGGATGCGAATCGCACTGAACGATCCTCAGCGCCTACCCATACACCTGTCACTAGATCGGGGGTCATGCCTATGAACCAACCATCAGACTGATTCTGTGTAGTTCCAGTTTTACAGGCGATATGGATGTCATTAGGGAAGCCGTCATAGGCACGAGAATCCAGATTCATGCGTAAGCGCATCGCGGTGCCAGAGGAGCGTCCTTTATGGCGGTTATAGGCACCATCAATGGTTCCTTTCATCATCTCAAGCATAATGGCTGAGGTTCGCGGATCCAAGGCTTCGCGGGTCTTAGGCATCACGTTATAAATGGCATTTCCCGCCTTATCTTCTATACGCGTAATGATAATGGGTTCTATATACACACCTTGATTTGCGAAAACGGCATTGGCCGCAGTAATCTCATAAACCGAGAGGTCAGCAACTCCTAAGCACAAAGATGGAACAGGAGCTAAATCGCTGGTTATGCCCATATCACGAGCAAGTTTAATTACAGCGTCAGGCCCGAATTGTTTCATGATGTGAGCGGTAATCGTATTCACCGAGTTAGCCAATCCCCATTGCAAAGTTCCCATGAATCCGTAGTCATGATCTGAGTCTTGAGGCGTCCAATCTTTTTGCAAACCGAAGGTTCCCTTCTGGAAGGTTGTAGGCACTTTAGGAATCTCCATGCAGGGTGAATTCCCTTCGCGAATCGCGGTTGCATAAATGATAGGCTTGAAGGTAGACCCCACTTGGCGTTTCCCTTGCTTTACGTGATCGTATTTGAATTCCTTGTAATCTATTCCGCCAACCCAGGCTTTCACGAAACCTGTTTTAGGGTCCATGGACATCATGCCTGCTTGAAGGAATCGCTTGTAATAGCGTATAGAATCCATAGGAGACATCAGCGTATCCAGTTGCCCTTTCCAAGAGAAAACCTCCATTTCCTTGGGGGTGTCAAATATGGAATCTACTTGAGTCTCTGTATAAATGGGTTGCGACTTTAGACACTCTTCATTAGTACAAGCGAACACCATCTTTCCATCTACACGTACTTTTTCTAAAGTCTTGCTACGCTCACAATTATTACAGAGATCCCCTCTAAGCACCTTATACATGCGGCTTCTTTTCTTAGCCGAGGTGAGTATTTTCTCTATTTCACCCGTATCAATATCGTTAGAGAAAGGAGGACTCCTGAGATTCTTAGCGTAGCTATTGAACTGCCCTTGAAGCTGATCTTGCAAATGTGTTCTTACCCCATATTCAGCATATTCTTGCAGGCGAGAATCTATGGTGGTATAGATCTTTAATCCATCGCTGTATAAGTCATAGGGAGTTCCTGTCTCAGGATTGGCGTAGAGGTATTTTCCGTCAGCATCCTTGGAATTCAAAAGAGTGGTGACTTCACTGCGTAAGATTTCTCTAAAATAAGGTGCGAGTCCTTCATCATGAGATTCTCTGACATAATGTAAATCGAGAGGAAGAGTTTTCAAACTGTCGAATGCGGCTTTAGCGATAAGGTCATTGCGAAGCATTTGTCCCAATACCACATTCCTTCTATCATGTACCATCTCAGCTCTGCGCAGGGGATTGTACAAGGCTGAATTCTTAAGCATACCCACCAGCATAGCTGATTCTTGGATATTGAGCTCTTTAGGTTTCTTGTCAAAATATATTTTGGAAGCACTCTGAATACCCACCGCCTGATTTAAGAAATCATATTGATTCAGGTACATGGTCAGGATTTCCTCCTTCGTATAGGACTTCTCTAGTTTCAATGAAATCACCCATTCTTGGGCTTTTTGAAGAACACGCTGGAAGATACTAGTAGCAGGCTCGTGCATGAGTTGCTTAGCCAATTGCTGAGTCAAGGTACTTCCACCACCCTTGCTTCCCATGTACACCACGGCTCTGACGAGAGACGCTAAGTCTATTCCAGAGTGCTCCATGAAACGCTCATCCTCTGTGGCCATAAGCGCCTCGATGAGGTAAGGAGAAAGGTCTTCATACGATACATTCGTCCGGTTCTTGCGGTAATATTTTCCTAAGACTTCATGGTCAGAGGTGATGATCTCTGTAGCCAATTCGCTCTTTGGGGTTTCCAAGGTTTTAAAGTTGGGAAGGTCTCCCATAGCCGCGATAGCGGTCAGTAATAAAAGGCCAATAAGGGGACTCAGAACGAGCAGCCAAGTATAGAGAACCCATGACTTTTTAGATCCGCCCGTCTTCTTTGATTTCTTCTTAGTTGCCAAGGGTTCTGTCGTGTTTTGCAGCGAAAGTAGTGCTTAATTGAACGCGTTCGTTGCTCTTATGGTATTCCAAGGCCTGTTCATCCCCTTCAAAAAGCTTACTTTGGCCTGTCGAAAAGAAGGCCTTATCATTTATGAAAAAAGTAGTCACCCTCGGGCAATTCATCGTTAAAAAACAAGAAGATTTTCCTTACGCAACGGGAGAGTTGAGCAATTTGCTGTCAGCCTTGAGATTAGCATCGAAGATAGTTTCTCGTGAGGTCAATAAGGCAGGCCTTGTTGATGATATACGCGGTGCGTCAGGAGTGACGAATATCCAAGGGGAGACCCAAATGAAGCTGGATGACTACGCGAACATGGAATTCATCAATTCCATGATGGCACAAGAAGAAATATGTGGAATGGCCTCAGAAGAAGATGATGACATCATTGTTTTCGACACCGAAGAAGGGCATAATGGAAAATATGTACTTCTGATAGATCCCCTGGATGGTTCTTCGAACATCAATGTGAACGTTTCTATAGGGACCATCTTTTCCATTTATCGCAGGGTTAGCCCTGTTGGAACGAAGGCTGTGCTTGAGGATTTCTTCCAAAAAGGACGAGAGCAAGTCGCAGCGGGCTATGTGGTCTATGGTTCATCGACCATGATGGTGTTCACCACGGGAAATGGCGTGAATGGGTTCACATATGACTCATCAATAGGGACCTTCTGTCTTTCCCATCCGAACATGCAGATGCCTGTTGACGGCAGTATTTATTCAGTGAATGAGGGGAACTATCGCTACTTCTCTGATGGTGTGAAAAAGTACATCAAGTATTGCCAAGAAGAAGATGAGGGAAGACCATATGCGGCCAGATACATTGGATCATTGGTCGCTGATTTTCATAGGAACCTGATCAAAGGGGGAATCTATTTCTATCCAGCATCAGGGATGAGTCCTAAGGGAAAGTTGAGGCTGCTGTATGAGAATAATCCTTTGGCCTTCATCGCTGAACAGGCTGGAGGAATGGCCACTGACGGACGTCAAGCGATATTGGACCTTCAACCTACGGAATTGCACGAGCGCTGTCCTCTATTCATAGGCAGCAAAAACATGGTGGAGAAAGTCCATGAGTTCATCGCCCTATATGACGGGGATGCCTGATCAATGAAGAAAGTAGATATCCTGAAACGCTATGAAGCGGCTGCCTTAACGCAGCAGCTTACTGATGCTTTATATGCAACTGCCGCTCATGTTTCCATGAAAGGATTCATAGGAAGTTCACGCTCCTATATGATTGCCGCCACTGCCGCGAAGACTGCAGGAGTGCATTTGGTGATCTCACGTAATAGGGAAGAAGCAGCCTATCTACAGAATGACTTAGAAGCTATTTTAGAGGGAAAAATGCCTGTGTTGTATTATCCCGCTTCTTTCAAGATTCCCTATACAGATGAAGGGACAGATAATGCGAATGTCGCCATGCGTTCTGAAGTTATGCAGGCTCTAAAGAACCATGATAACTTGGTGTTAGTTAGCTTTCACGAAGCCCTTTCAGAGCATGTGGTAAGCAGATCAGAATTCGCAAGGCATTCCATCACCGTAAGCCGAGGAGAGGCCTATGATATGGACATGATGAATGACCAGCTCATAGATATGCATTTCGAAAAGGTCGATTATGTTTTCGAACCGGGACAATTCTCTATTCGTGGAGGAATCGTAGATATATTCTCTTTTGTCAATGAGCGTCCATATCGTGTCGAACTCTTCGGTGAGGAAGTAGAATCCATCCGTGAATTCGACCCAGTTACGCAGCTTTCAGATAAGAAGATGGATCGCTTGACCATCCTTCCTGATGTGGGATCTTCTGAAATAGTGGAGATGCGTGAGTCCTTCATGGAACACATTCCTGATCAAGGAATAATCTGGTTTGAGGACATCAACGAGAGCCTTGATGGTATAGACAAAGTGATGGAGAAAGTGCAGAAGGCGTATAAGAAATTGAAGTCTCCGCTTGATCACGCAGCACCTGAGAAGCTCTTTCACAGTGCGGCTGATTACATGAAGAGAATCGAGTCCTTCCGCAAGGTGACGCTTGCCGGGGAACCCATAGAAAAGGCACACATTATCCAAGCATCTCAAAGTCCTCAGCCGGTCTTTAATAAGAAATTCGACCTGCTTCAAGAAGACCTAAAAAAGCATCATGACGAAGGATATCTGAATGTTATTACTGCAGGTAATGCCAAGCAGATAGAGCGACTATACAACATCTTCGAGGACATAGGTGCTGAGGTGGAAATGAAGCCCGTGGTCATTGCCTTGAAAGAAGGATTCATTGACCACGATACTAAGCTGGTGCTTTATACAGATCATCAGATCTTCGAGCGGTATAACCGATTTCGCCTGAAAGAAGGATTTAAGCGGACAAAGGAAGCTTTGACACTGCAGGAATTGATGGATTTACAGCCTGGAGATTTCATTACCCATATAGACCATGGAGTAGGGAAATTCTCAGGACTAGAGAAGGTAGATGTCAATGGAAAAACTCAAGAAGCCATTCGTATACTTTACAAGGACAATGACATCCTTTATGTGAGCATTCATTCCTTGCACAGGATATCCAAGTTCACTGGTAAGGAAGGTACAGCGCCTACTTTGCATAAACTCGGAAGTGCGACTTGGGCTAAGCAGAAAGCCAAGGCCAAGAACAAAGTCAAGCAACTAGCTTTTGATCTTATCAAGCTCTATGCTGAGCGCAAGGCCACGAAAGGATTCTCTTACACTCCTGATACCTATATGCAGACTGAGCTTGAAGCCTCGTTCATATATGAGGACACTCCGGATCAAGAGACTGCGACTCAAGACGTGAAAACGGACATGGAGAAGGAAATGCCTATGGATAGATTGGTTTGCGGAGATGTAGGATTCGGGAAGACCGAGATAGCGATAAGAGCAGCCTTTAAAGCCGTGTCTGATAGCAAGCAAGTGGCGGTATTAGTGCCGACCACAGTGTTGTGTTTTCAGCACTATCAGACCTTCTCAGCACGACTTAGGGATTTCCCAGCTAAGATTGAATATCTCAATAGATTCAGGACGCAGAAACAACAGACGGCAGTGTTAAAGGCCCTTGAGAATGGAGAAGTAGATATCGTTATAGGCACACATAAATTATTGAGTGAGAAGGTGAAGTTCAAAGACCTTGGACTCATGATTATCGATGAAGAACAGAAATTCGGGGTGGGGGCCAAGGAAAAATTGAAGACGCTAAGAACCAACGTTGATTCATTAACCCTGACAGCGACACCTATACCAAGAACCTTACAATTCTCGCTAATGGGAGCGCGAGATCTATCTATCATACGCACACCACCTCCTAACCGCTATCCAGTAGAAACGCGTGTGGTGACTTTTCAGGAGGAAATCATTAGAGATGCTATCGCAACAGAATTAAGCAGGGGAGGACAAGTCTTCTTCGTGCATAATCGCATCGAAAACATACAGGAGATGGCGGGCATGATTTCACGTCTCGTTCCTGAGGCAAAAGTGGCTATAGGTCATGGACAGATGGACGGCAAGAAACTGGAGGAAGTTATGCTAGACTTCATTGACGGAGCATTTGATGTCCTAGTAAGCACGACCATCATTGAGAGCGGTATAGACATCCCTAATGCGAATACGATGATTATTAACAGTGCTCAGAACTTCGGGTTAAGCGACCTACATCAGTTGAGAGGACGAGTGGGAAGAGGAAATAAGAAAGCACATTGTATTCTTATCGCTCCGCCTATGCACATGGTGAGTTCCGAGTCTAGAAAACGATTGGAGGCGATTGAGCAATTTAGTGATCTGGGAAGCGGAATGAACATCGCTATGCGGGACTTGGACATACGTGGAGCAGGGGATTTATTAGGAGCCGAGCAAAGCGGATTCATCAGCGACATAGGATTCGATACCTATCAGAAAATCCTGAATGAGGCGATTGATGAATTGAAAGAAACCGATTTCAAAGAGCTTTTTGCCGAGGAATTGGCACGTAAGAAACACGAGGTCGATGACGTGATCATGGAGACTGACTTAGAGATTCTCCTTCCTGATGAATACGTGGCAGGAACTACTGAACGTCTAAAGCTGTATAGAGAACTAGACGCTATGGAGGATGAAGAAGCCTTGCAGCATTTCATAGTGCGCCTGAAAGACCGCTTCGGGCCGCCACCAAAGCCTACTACAGAGCTGTTTGATTCCTTGAGATTGAGATGGTTGGCAAAGGATTTAGGATTGGAGAAACTGACCATCAAGAGCGGAAAGATGATAGGACAATTCATCGCGAATCAAGAACATCCATTTTATCAATCAGCCAAGTTCACGTATATTCTTCGAAGCATGCAGCAAGGCACGCCTGGGCTGCGTATGTATGAGAAAAACGATCGATTACGAATCGTATTCGAGAGCGTGAGGGACATCCACGAAGCAGTGAAGGCTGTGAAAGGATTGACCTTAGAAGAAGTGGCTTAAAACCAAGAAAGCCCCAATAGCAATGGGACTTTCTTGTTAACCAAAACGTTGACGTATTCGTCAACTAACAGATGAAAAATTCGTTGGAACTTGTCTCAGGACAAGGTTCACTCAGCATTTCGCTTTCGGGGTCTCCAGCCATCTTTGACTTTGTCCCATTTGTTCTTAAACTTCTTGTTCTGCGCTTTTGCGTAGTAGGTATCCCAAAGTGGGGTATTTCCATAGCAGCTTAAAAAATCTTCAGTAGCTTGTAAAGTATTCTCCATAGTATTTAATTATTGGTGCGTACTAAGACTGTCATCCCCACTGGATCCAACTCATAGGTCAAGCCCATGGTATTGCAGACCACTTCTAATGCGCTTTCTAGGTCAGTTCGTTCGAACTCTCCTGTGAATAGACCGGCCGCTTCGACCTTGTTGTCTATCTCTATTCCGAATTGTCGTTCAAGTTCCTCGAAGACTTCAGAGGTAGGACGTTCTGCGAAGAGGAAACGTCCATCCATCCAGCTTGTCTTGTAAGAACTTTCTATAATACCTGTCAATTTTTTCCCTGCAGACCTCACTTCTTTTCCAGGAGTCAGGACTACATTGGCTCCACCTCTGTCAACCTTCACTTTCCCTGTTTCGCAGGTCACATGAAAGAATTCATTTCTGCTGTTCACATTAAATGAAGTACCCAGAACCGTTACATCTCCTTGGCTACTATGTACCGAGAATGAGCTTCCTTTAATAACCTTGAAAAAGGCTTCTCCGTCTAGGTTCAATTCACGATCAGCAGCAAAGTCATCTGCATCATAGGAAAGGCGGCTCATGGCATTAAGGATGACGGTAGAGCCATCAGGAAGGGTGAGTTCAGTCTGTTCGCCAGCTTTGGTGGCAGCCTGAAAATCAGGAGTACCAGGCATCATGAACCAAGTGAGCCCAAGCCCTAAGACCACTGCTGCAGCCACCTTAAGGAAGCTGTACATAGACACTAGACGGCCTGAATCGGATTTCTGAGCATCTAACTTCTGATTGATGGATTTCCAAGAGGCTTCTTTATCATTAAAAGGAGTTTTCCAACCTTTCAATGTATCGTCTACCTTATGATTAATGCGTTCTGACAATTTCTTCTGCGTTTACAAAATAGATACACGCATAAAAGGGCATACCCTACCAGAAGTGAAAATAAAAATTGAAAAGAATGGAGTCAGCGAATATCAATCACTGTGCTAAGAAAGCTAGTTCCCACAAAGAACCCAGCCGCACCCATGATATTTCCGGGGGCATTCTGAGAATAATCAAGCTGAGCTCTGAATAGCCCTTCGTGTTCCTTAGATATTGCTCTTATTTGAATTAGATGCTCTCCATAGTAGTTGAAAAAATCATTTACTAAGGTTAATTCAGGGTTATAGGTTAGGCTTATAGTTCTGGGAGTGCTTTGCTCTCCATACGCTCTATTAATGTATTCCAAGTCATCCACATTAGCCAGAGGCTGAATAGTGACCAGATAGAAATACTCATTAAAACTACCTTGATTTAACCCTTCCCATTCCAAGAAAATCAAGTCATTGCCTTGCTCTATATCAAGATAAGGCTTGGAGACACTCAAGTTTTGAAGCAAGGGGGTTGATTTGGTTTGGGCAGTTACTGTTTTTCCATTCCAAAGGAATTCTAGGAAGTAGTTACGTCCATACTGAATGATGAAAGTATCTTCTCCATCATAGAATCCTGAACCATCAGCTCTTTCTTGGAGTTGAACTGTTGTTTCACCATCACTAATATGAACATCTAGACCCGAAACACCATTAATGCCATCTCCAGTATTTAATCCGCTTAAGTGAATATGATTAACAGGAAGACCGGTTTCAAGAAAACCATTGACCACCAGAACCTTTTCAGCTTGCTCAGGAACAGGAACCTGTTTGACACAAGAAATCAATGCCCCTGCTATGCAGAGCATTAAAAATAAAGAAAGCTTGTTCGAAATCAAGGTCATTGAAAGGAGAACTTCAGGATGAAGTTAGGAGTTAATCCCATTAGTTCCAAATCTATGGCACTGATAGTCAGCTCCTCAGACTCATTTGGGCGTAATTGATCAACAGCATATTGACGGCTGCGCACATTTTTATGATTACTCAGATTGTAGACTCCTAGGCCTACAGTCCATTCGCATCGTTCGCCATAGAATTTACGCTGAACGCTGAGATCCCATCTGAAAAAATCAGGAAGACGGGCCGAGAGATCGTCCCCATAGATGATAAAAGTCCGTCCGGTGAGGTCATTCTGGAACGTACCTAGGATAGGAGTGTAGGCATACCCGCTGGAATAAACCAAATCTGTAGAGAAGATGTAATCAAGGTAAGAATAGGCATAGATGATTTTCAGGTCATTCGGTTTATTGAATGCGCTACTGAATGCTCTGCCTTCATTGATAGTGGAGAAATAATTAAAGGAGGCAGTATAGCTATATGCAATCCACAGATCGTGTCCTTTTTTCTGATAAGCGAGCAAGACATCAACCCCTAAAACTTCAGATTTGCCTGTGACAAGTCCTTGATTTCCGTTAGAATACGCAGTGACGAAACGAATTTGATTCTGGTTTAGGAGCGCTCCGCGGGTCTTCTTGTAGAATCCTTCTACATCTAACAGCCAGGGCCCTTTTTTCCAATTAACGCCCAGAATCCCTTGAAATGTGCGTGACTCAGGGACGAGATCACGAGTGCTGAGGACCCATTGATCCGCTTGTCTTAAAAACAGGTTTTGCTTGCTGCTGCGTCTTATCGTCTGCACATAATTTCCACCACCTACTCGCCATGAAAGCGCCTCACTCAAGCGATGAGAAAGGAGAGCTCTTGGTTCCCCGTAAAGTCTATTCGCGTAAGTATTCGCAGTCATGCGAAGCCCAAGATCCAAGAACCAGGCAGTATTGAATTGAAATTTCCTATCAAGGTATATGGCGTGATTGCTTGTGCTCACAGTAGAGTCATTCAGGAGGCTTACGCCTTCGACCAGAAGTCGATCTGATTCCGTGTAGTTCAGCTGTACATAATTGAAGGAATAGCCTAGTTCCGTGCTTCCTTTATTTCCAGGAAACACCTGTCTATGCTCGAAGCTGATGTCTTCTAGATCATTTTGCAACAGGGTAGAAGAGAATTTCTGGGCCAATGGATTTCCGTTCAAGAAATCACGTTCTTCCTCTGAGAAGAAATAGGAGCTTCGATAGGAAGAGTAGCCTAAAGAGGAGTGCATAAACCTGCCCTTTTTCATACGGTGACTCCAGGTAGTTCCCGCTCCAGTATTGCCCCAATTAGAGTCGTCAAAGAAGTAATCATTCAACTCACTGGGAGTGCCATCTTGAGCAAAGTATTGGTTGTGAGAAGTGTTGGAATAGAAGTCTCTTCCATTGAAAAGACTGATGTTTAATTGATCCGTTTTACTCAGTTCAGTATGAAATTTAAGATGAAGGTCATAGTAATAGAAATTAGGATCATTATCACTGAAGTTCAAGGAGAAGGAAGGGTCCTTGGCCACGCTTTGCTGATATACCCTATCTAGGAGATTTTTGAAAAGTGGACTGCCTGAATAATCACTGTGCGATCTTCTGAAATCAATGAGAAGGGAGCTAGAATTAGACAAAGGACTTTCCACAGAAATATCATGACCAATGAGATCTAGTCCCACTTGCACTTTGGCTTTTTGAAAATCTGCATTTCTACCCGTGACTTCTAGGACACCTCCTGATCTACCTCCATAGCGACTAGGATATGCACCTTTATGCACTTGAATGTTCTGAATTGCATTGGGATTTAGAGTGCTGAAAACCCCGAAGAAATGATTCTGGTGATAGATCTTGAATCCATCCCAAAGGATGAGGTTTTCATCATCCTCACTTCCGCGAATATTAAGACTGGCATCTAATCCATCACCTGAGGAAACTCCCGGCAGGAATTGCACAGCTTTAAACAAATCAGGCTGTCCGTTCACGGTGATTCTGCTAAGCATGGAAGGCTCTATTTCCATGAGTTGGCCATGTTCCATGAGCCGAATGCCTTTGTCCTTAGCGCCTTTGATTTCAACTGCAGGTAGGAAGGTGTTATTCCGTTCAAGAAAGAACTGCACTTCTTTGTCAGCAGAAAGAGTTCCCAGGTGCATACACAGCGCTCTGTATCCCAAGTATGAAGCGCATATGTTCATGGTATCGGCAGAAATACCTCCCAGATGAAAGCTCCCGTCCATCTGAGTAGTAGTGCCTAAGCTGGTTCCTGCTATGCTCAAAGAAGCAAAAGGAAGCACTTCGCCAGTGACCAAATCGCGCACTCGGCCGTGAAGAGCGAAGTTCCTTTTTTGGACTTTTTGAACGCTCACATTGGGTTTTGGACGGGGAATAATAAGGTAGGTGGTTCTGAGTAGTTTGAACTCGAATCCAGTATCTTCAAGTAACACCCTGAGGTCTTCTTCTAGGTCATCACCTTGAATAGTCACGCTTCGCTCAATGTTTCTTAAGCTCGTGACGTCATAGGCCAGACGTGCATTATGATGCTTTTTAATGACTTTAAGAATCTCTGTAACGGTCTCCTCTTCAAAATCTCTAGGAAGTAAGACGTCCTGAGCCGATCCCATGGAGAAGGCAAATAGAAACAGGAAGCTGAGGAGATGATGTGCCTTCACGAGATGAAGGTAGGGAATGGGCAGAAAGAAAAAAAGCACCTCCGATTAAACGAAGGTGCTTTTCTTGGGGGTGGGCCCACCAGGGCTTGAACCTGGGACCCCCTGATTATGAGTCAGGTGCTCTAACCAGCTGAGCTATAGGCCCGAAAAAAATCTTATTGTCGTTCCAACTGTCACTGGGCCTATGGCGAAGCTGTGTTGGAGCGAAGCGTAAATCCCGCTCGTTAGCGGGAAGCTATAGGCCCATTTATTCCCTGAATTTCGCACAATCATTTTTGTGCAATTAGGCCTCAGGGGCTGCAAATCTATACTTTTGGCCTGTATTCACCATAATCTCATTCCATTCCTTTGTTTAAAGATCATCAAAACCAGTATGAAGCCATCCTCCTTGACTTAGGTGGAGTGCTTCTGAATATCGATTATTCCTTGACTTCAAAGGCCTTCAAAGAGAAAGCAGGAAAAAATTTCGATACTCTTTATGCCCAAGCTCAGCAATCAGATCTTTTTGATCGCTTGGAAACAGGAGCCATAAATCCGGCAGATTTTAGAAGCGAATTGAGAAACTTGGGATTCGAAATGAGCGATGAAGAAATAGATAGCTGCTGGAATGCCATGTTATTAGATCTTCCTGAAAGCAGATTGTTGTTCTTAGAAACACTTTGTATGGAAACAGGTCTGATTCTGCTTAGTAATACGAATGAGATTCACATTAAGCACTTCGAAACTCAATTAGAAGCAGCAGGGCAACTGGATCGATTCAAGGACTGTTTTGTAGAGGTCTACTATTCCTCCCGAATCAAGAAGCGTAAGCCTGAAGCAAGCACCTTTAAATGGGTATTGAAAGAGCAAGGACTAAATGCTAATGAAGTGCTTTTCATTGATGATTCAGCTCAGCATATAGAAGGAGCTAAGAAAGCAGGAATTAAGGCACATCTTCTTGAAAAAGGAATAGAGATCAGCTCACTTTTCAGTTGAGATACTTTGACAAAGCTCTATGAGCACTCCTTTAGTTCCCTTAGGGTGAATGAAGGCTACCCATTTATCATCAGCACCACGCTTAGGTTCTTCGCTAAGGAGCTGAAAGCCTTCATCAGCAAGTCTTTTCATCTCGGCCTTGATGTCGTAAACTTCAAAGGCGATGTGATGAATGCCTTCTCCTTTTTTATCAATGAATTTTGAGATAGGACCATCTTCTCTTGTCGATTCGAGGAGTTCAATTTTATTGACCCCAGTCTTGAAAAAAGAGGTGATGACTCCTTCACGCTCAACGGCTTCGCGCTTATACGGACCCACCCCGAGCAAGGAAGTATAAATTTCCTCAGCCGATGAAAGGTCCTTCACGGCAATACCAATATGTTCTATTTTAAGAAGGTGGGGCGATTCCATGCCCCAAAGGAATTCATTTCTTATCGAAACTACTACCGAAACTCTTATCATAGTTCAAGTAATACTGTCCATTTGAAAGTTTCTTCACTTCTATGGTGCTATCATAGCCATGTTTCACGATACGCCCATAGGCATCGAAGATCTCGTAACTGGTCTTATCTGAGAAAAGAATCACGCTATTCACTTTCTTTAATTCAGTAATCAGGCTGATGGTCTTAGCACTGTTCATATAAACGTTCTCTGAGTATCTCAATTTCCCTTGAGAGGTATATTGTGCCACTCTGAAAGTGTTCCTTCCTGAGTGTAATTCGGCTTGGAAGCTGTATGAATTTCCGCTTAAACGGCCCATCCCAGCCACTTCACCTATAGTAATCCACTTGTTCCATTTGAACTGTTGGACTTTATAAGGAAGTTCGCCTATCTCGTTGTTGGTAGTCCATTTAAGCACACCGTTCAGCTCTAGGTTCATGCCTACGATCTCGAAGGTACTTTGAGGAAGAACCGCATTAGGGTTCAATACTTTAGGGGTACTATCATCATGATATAAGATAGAAACAGTGACTTTATCACCTATTTCTAGGTCCAAACTATGAAGGTCTATTATGAATGCGCTAGAGTTAATCTCATCTGAGGTAATCTCACCATTGACCATAACTTCATATACGCTGAACCCGACACCTGCAGGTCCTATAGGGTTCTTGACGTAAAGGTCTTTCCCTTGATAGAAACCATCGATCACGATAGATGCAGCTCGAGCTTCCGTTATCAGGAGCAGGCTGACTATTGATATGATTAATATTCTCTTCATTACTGAGGTATAGCGTTAGTTCGATTAGATACGGCCAAGGCCGAATTCCAGGTAAAAGTGCGAGCGGATGCGAGCATCATCTCAGCTTGTTCTTTGTCGAATTCCTCCATGGAGGCAGATCTGATCAACATGGATCGATCAGCATCTTGGATGAGGGCTAAAAAATGGAACTGTTGCATGGATCCATCGGGTAACTGTTTGCTATACACTATGTGTTCAGAGTCTTCTTGGATCACAGCGTATGTCCATACAGGGTCAAATGACCATTCAGACTTCAAGGACTCAAGGTCCTGAGGTTCTTCTCTCATTTGGATATGGAAACCCCGTCCAACTTTGACATCGAGCATTCCTGTGATGTCATTAAATATCATGGTAGGTTGCACACCTCGCTTGCTTACATCAGGTAAATGAATCTTCCCATCTATATGGTAGGGGTCCAAAGAGGTGTAAGCCAAGGCTGCATGAGTCTCTTGATTAGATGTATCCTTCTCTACTAGAGGTGCTTCAGCACAGGAGCAGAGGAATAGGAGGCTAAGTATATAAACGTATTTACACATCGAGTATGATCATTAAGACCATATAATTCTACGATGTGCGAATAGAAAGGTTGCAGGACCTTATACAAGAAGCATTAAAAGAAGAGATAAAGGGGGTCTAGCTTATCTCAGAAGAGTAAACGAACCCTTGAAACTCTCTGAGTTTGCAGGATTCAAGATGACATAGAAATAAGTGCCTTCACTCATGTCAGCCATGTCCCAATCGTTCCTGTAATTGCTCTTTTCAAAGACCACATTGCCCCAGCGGTTATAAACGTACACAACAGGGTTTTTGAACTTCTCTATTGCTTGGATGTAGAAGAAGTCATTCTCTCCATCCCCATTGGGGGTAAATACGTTATAGGTTTCAATAATACAGGGTTCTTCTAACACATAGCTGACATCAGCAGCAAAATTGCTACACAGCACATCGATGATTTGCACCTCATATTCCCCACCGAAATAGACGGCCTGAGTGGCTTCAGAACCAAGGAAGTACTGCGTGCCTAAGGAATCATAGGTCCATTGATAATTCACTTGAAGTCCATTGATTTGCTCGGTCGTTGTCAAGAATTCCTCTTGGCCGCTGCACAGCTCTGTGGTATCAGGGAGGATATCCGCGAGAGGGAATGGGAGGAATTCCACATCGGCCTCGATGGTGGTTTGGCAGAAGTTGTCAAAATAGCTTAGGATGTAAAATCCGGGGGCTGAGACATCGATATCGCTACCACCGACTCCAATGACGAATAGAGAGTCATAGTCTGAGGTGTATGACCAGGTTCCTCCAGCATATTGATTCTCCACCACATACTCCAAGCTGAGATTACATGCTGGGGGGAAGACAGAAGCTGAAACAGGGGGAAGAACTTCCAATACAATGGTTGTGTCATAGGTGCAGCCGAAGTTGTCCGTGACATTGAACGTATATTGGAAAAAGCCTATTTCGGTAGGCGAAACATCTATGATAGTATCGTTGTTCGAGATGATTGATGGAGCATCATTCCAGAAACCTTCAATAAGGAGAGGCACGTAGGTCTCTATTGTAGGGTCGATGGCGGGGTCGAACTGTATTCCCCAAGAGAAGATATATCCGTTATCAGCACCAAGATTATCTGTAACTGTAATAGTCCATTCACCATTGATAGGACATCCTATTAAATCTGAAAGTGGGTCGAACGGGATGTAGTCACCTGCAGGCACGAAACTATCGTTATACGTTGCAGGACCATTTCCATTATTGAACGCCATGTTATTTTGACCACAAGCTTCTACCATGGTTCCAGTAGCATCAGCCGTCCAGCAGTATTCATAGCCCACACCTGGAGTTGTATTTGAGCTTTGACCATCGACAGGTCCAGTGGCCCATGGTTCCCCTAAATTACAGGATCCACCTGATTGGTCTTGAAGAATAATGGTAGTTCCATTGGGACACGTAAGGGTGATATCTAAGTCACCTAGGTAAGAGTGTTCCATGGTAGCGCATATGGCGATAACATCCTCTGCATTTTCTAATGAAGATCCGATAGGGAAATCGTCAAGGGTGATTACAGTTTCATATGAAGCACCTGAACCATCAGGAAGGAAAGTCTGGCCGGCTAAGAATCCGCCACCTATGAAAGAAGACTGAACTGGAAGCACCCCGAAACTCTGAGACGTATCCTGAGCTATACCTCCTATTAAAACAGTAGAATTTCCAAGGCATATCTGTTCTTGATATTGTGCAATAAGCCCGGTGAAATTAGGAGTAGTAGAAACTCTCACGGCAAGCTCAAAACGCTGTTGCATGCCCAGGGTATCAGTAACTACTAGCTCTATAGGATAGCCAAATTGAAGCGCATACGTATTTGTCACTGTAGTCAGGCCGTATCCTGAAAGCTCAGTTCCATCGCCCAAGTCCCATTCGAAAAAGCTGTTTTCATTGGTCTGATTGTAACCGGTTCCTATAGAATAAGGGAAGACTCCGTCAGCAGTGATAGTAACAGTTTCACCTTGACAGATATCAATGTATCCAAGTTCATCTACCTCAGAAGGAGCACTCTCGAACTCCATACTGAAGGGCTGCCAGAAGTTCCCGCAATTAATCTGACTCGTCCATCCAGCACCGCCAGCACTGGTAGAAGTAGACTCGAAGAGGAAGGTAAGACAGCCACCAGGATTGTCCAGCGTAGCGAATATTGAGATAACTGGAGAGTCCATAAGGTTGTTATTGAAAACACCTAGGATAGGGGAGCCAGTATCAGGCCCATCAAATACGGTGAGGTAGTCTCCTGGTCTGATATCAAATTCATCACCTGAAGTCTCTGTGTCTATAACAAAGGAGATAGCATTGCCTCCGTCAGGACAGAAAGTGATGGAGTAAGACTCTCCTGAGCCGTAGGCTCCGGCACCACCAGCATCAGTTAAGATTACGATGTTTCCGCCACAATCTACAGTCACAGTGCCACCGTCAGAGATAGGAATGTCCTGTGCTAAATAGCTAGAGGAGAAAATCAAGAAAAGAGGTAAGGTCAATAAGGATGCGCGCATTACTTGCTAGATTGGTAGTAAGTGTTGAATTCTTCGATCAGCTGACTCATAGGCTTGATCAGCAGCATATTCTTTTCTCCTCTGAACAGGAGTTGGGCGCCTTCTTTTTGATATTCATCAAGGTTAATAGAGAAGGCGTGAAATCCTTTAGAAGGAACATTTAGAGTGGGTAAATCGACCAAGTACTCTGCTTTTTGATCAGGAATGGCCACTATTTGAAAACTATGGTCTAAGTAAAAGGTCCAATACGCGAGCCGTGGAGCATCCATAGCCTTGATTTGTTCTTGAGAGAACTGATTCAAGAGACGTTCGTCAACGGTAGGTTTTTGGGCGAAAGTGCTTGTTCCAACAAGCAGAAAAATAAAAAGGACTAATCTGTTCAAGGTCATGTCTGAAGGGCTTTGATTTAAGCTCGAAGGATCGAAGCTAAGAAATCAGGGAGATATACAGGTCTCAGAGGGGGCTATAAATTGACAAAGATTGATGTCGTAAGTTAATAGATAATCGAATGGTCGAGGAATACGGGAGCTTTCTGAAAAATAAAATGATTGTAATCTATTCCCTTGATATAGCTTTACATGGCTACTTTTGCGCCCCTAATGAAGCACATACGTAATTTCTGCATCATCGCCCACATTGACCATGGTAAGAGCACCTTGGCTGATAGACTGCTCCAGACCACAGGTACAATCTCTGACCGTGATATGAAGGCTCAGTCCTTGGACGATATGGACCTGGAGCGAGAACGCGGCATCACCATTAAGAGCCACGCTATCCAAATGGACTATGTGCATGAAGGTCAAGCTTATGTGCTCAATCTTATTGACACCCCAGGACACGTTGACTTCTCCTATGAGGTTTCAAGGTCTATTGCGGCTTGTGAAGGAGCCCTCCTCATCGTAGATGCCACACAAGGAATTGAGGCTCAGACGATATCGAACCTTTATCTGGCCATTGAACATAACCTCACGATTATACCCATCTTGAATAAGATGGACCTCGAAAGCGCTATGCCAGAGGAAGTGACTGATCAAATCATAGAACTCATAGGCTGTGCAGCGGAGGATGTAATCCCTGCAAGTGGTAAGACAGGCTTAGGTGTATTGGAAATCCTGAAAGCGGTTATTGACAGAGTCCCTGCGCCTAAGGGAGACCCTAATGCTCCTCTGCAAGCCTTGATATTCGACTCGGTGTTCAACCCCTTCCGGGGCATCATCGCATATTACCGCGTGCTCAATGGTTCCGTTCGCAAAGGAGAATGGGTGAAATTCATCAATACCGGCAAGAAATATCAGGCAGATGAGATAGGTGTCCTCAAGATGGAAATGCTACCTAAGGAGCAGGTCTTTACAGGAGATGTTGGATACATCATCAGTGGGATCAAGGTGGCCAAAGAGGTAAAAGTGGGAGATACCATCACCTCGGTCGAGAATTCGAGCACCACAGCCATCAAGGGGTTCGAGGATGTGAAACCCATGGTATTCGCGGGTATCTACCCGGTAGATACAGATGACTATGAGGAGCTGAGAGCTTCCTTGGAGAAACTTCAATTGAATGACGCATCCTTGGTCTTCGAACCTGAAAGCTCAGTGGCGCTGGGCTTCGGATTCCGATGCGGATTCTTAGGTATGTTGCACATGGAGATTGTGCAGGAGCGATTAGAGCGTGAGTTCGACATGACGGTAATCACCACGGTGCCGAACGTGTCCTATATAGCGTATACAATAAAGGGCGTCAAGTTAATAGTGAACAATCCAAGTGATTTACCAGATCCAGGCCAATTGGATTATGTGGAAGAACCATACATTAAAGCGCAGATTATCACTAAAAGTGATTATGTTGGATCAGTAATGAGCTTGTGCATCATGAAGCGTGGTGAATTGACGAATCAAGTGTATCTGACTCAAGACCGTGTGGAGCTTAGCTTCGATATGCCATTGGGTGAGATTGTCTTCGACTTCTATGACAAACTAAAGACCATCTCAAGGGGGTATGCTTCCTTCGATTATCATCCAAGTGGATACAAGCAATCGCATCTCGTGAAGTTGGATATGATGTTAAATGGTGATCCGGTCGATGCATTGTCGGCATTGATTCACCGTGAAAATGCCTTTGACCTAGGAAAGAAGATCTGTCTTAAACTTAGAGAGCTCATCCCGAGGCAGCAATTCGAGATTGCTATCCAAGCGGCTATTGGAGCGAAGATTATCGCTCGCGAGACAGTGAAAGCCCTTAGAAAGGACGTTACTGCTAAGTGTTATGGAGGAGACATCTCTCGCAAACGTAAGCTTTTAGAGAAGCAGAAGAAGGGTAAGAAGCGCATGCGTCAGGTTGGAAATGTCGAGGTTCCGCAAGAGGCATTTATGGCGGTTTTGAAGTTGGATTAATCTATTCCCAGTTAAGAACATCATTTTTATCAATAGATGACTTATAATCTCTTAGAATGATGCATTTGCTGAGGCTTATTGCATGAAAATTGCAGTACCCTAAAGATTGCAATTGAGTGCTTGTGTATGAAATTATTTCAGGCATTCTATTTTTACCTTAGCCGCTATAATCCATTGAAGACATGTACGGAAGCATCAAGCAAGAATTACAAAGAGAACTCAAGAACATACAAGAGGCTGGCCTCTTTAAGAAAGAACGCATTATCACTTCAGCACAAGGCGCTGAGATCAAAGTCTCCACGGGGTCAGAGGTGGTTAACTTCTGTGCGAATAATTACCTAGGATTAAGTTCACATCCTGCTGTGGTTCAAGCCGCTAAAGATGCCCTGGATTCTCATGGTTACGGCATGTCTAGCGTGCGTTTTATATGCGGCACTCAGGACATTCATAAGGAATTAGAGGAAAAACTTGCAACCTTTCATGGCACTGAGGACACCATTCTCTACGCAGCTTGCTTTGATGCGAACGGAGGAGTCTTTGAACCCCTGCTAGGACCTGATGATGCGATTATTTCTGATGCATTGAACCATGCGTCTATTATTGATGGTGTGCGTTTGAGTAAGGCTAAGCGTTATAGGTATGATAACAATGACATGTCTAGTTTGCGAGAACAATTAGAAAGCGCTAAATCAGACGGATGCAAAAATCAAATCATAGTGACTGATGGTGTCTTCTCTATGGATGGGGTAGTCGCTGATCTGAAAGGAATCTGCGATTTGGCCGATGAATATGGCGCCATGGTTATGGTAGATGAGTGTCATGCTTCTGGTTTTATTGGAAAAACAGGTAGAGGAACTCCTGAGCACTGCGGAGTAATGGGTAGAGTAGACATCATTACTGGAACCTTGGGAAAAGCACTGGGAGGCGCGATGGGCGGATACACTACAGGACGTAAAGAGATTATAGAAATGCTACGTCAACGCTCTCGTCCTTATCTATTTTCAAACAGTTTAGCTCCGAGCATTGTTGGAGCAAGTTTGAAAGTCATAGAAATTATATCAGGCTCAACGAGCTTGCGTGATAAGCTTATGTGGAATGTAGAGTATTTCAAAAAAGGAATGGGCCAATTGGGATTTGATATCGTGAAAGGAGATTCGGCCATCGTTCCTGTTATGCTCTATGATGCGAAGCTTTCGCAGATCATGGCTGATAAGCTTTTAGAGAAAGGAATCTATGTTATAGGATTCTTCTTCCCTGTGGTTCCGAAAGAAAAAGCACGCATACGAGTGCAGATATCAGCTGGACATGAACAGCATCATTTGGACAAAGCAATTAAGGCCTTCAAAGAAGTAGGAGAGGAGATGGGAGTAATCTCATGAAGGCCTAATCAGTCCTTTGCTAGACTGCCCAAATAATTTGAAACACACAAATTATGTAACGAACCATACTAGGCTCAAAGGGGAATGTTCCCGTGCTTCTTACGAGGAAGTTCTGCCACCTTATTCTCAAGCATCTTCATTGCGCTAATGAGCTTCTTTCGCGTTTCTGACGGGAGGATCACTTCATCTACATAACCGCGTGAAGCAGCACGATAAGGAGTGGCAAATTTCTCTGCGTATTCCGCTTCTTTCTCTTTCAATTTGGCTTCAGGATATGCCGCAGATTTAATCTCGTTCTTGAAGATAATTTCAGCTGCACCTTTGGCACCCATGACCGCAATCTCAGCGGTAGGCCAAGCGTAATTCATGTCTGCGCCAATGTGCTTGGAGTTCATCACGTCATATGCACCTCCGTATGCTTTACGCGTGATCACGGTCACGCGAGGTACAGTAGCCTCACTGAAAGCGTAGAGCAGTTTAGCTCCATGATTGATCACACCACTCCACTCTTGATCTGTGCCAGGGAGGAATCCAGGAACGTCTTCAAATACAACAAGAGGAATATTGAAACAATCACAGAAACGCACGAAACGAGCCGCCTTGATGCTGGAATTCACATCAAGCACACCAGCTAGGTGTGCAGGCTGATTCGCAACAACCCCTATACTTCTGCCAGCCAGACGAGCGAAGCCAACAATGATGTTCTCCGCAAAGGCCTTGTGAACTTCTAAGAAGCTCTCAGTATCCATGCAAGAAGAAATCACTTCGTGCATGTCATAGGGCTGATTGGAGGAATCAGGAATGATGTCATTCAGAGCCATACGGCTTTCGTCAGTTGCAGTGTAAGTAAGACGCGGAACCTCTTCTTCGCAATTCTGAGGGATGTAGGAGAGCACTTTCTTCAGGTGCTCGATACAAGCCAGTTCATTCTCGCAAGAGAAATGCGAAACACCTGATTTAGAGCTATGTGCAGCTGCTCCACCAAGTTCTTCTGAGCTCACATCTTCATGCGTTACAGTCTTCACTACGTTAGGGCCTGTAACGAACATATAGCTACTGTTCTCCACCATAAAAATGAAGTCAGTGAGAGCTGGGCTATATACTGCTCCACCAGCACATGGTCCCATGATACCTGAAAGCTGAGGAATGACACCACTTGACCGCACGTTGCGATAGAATATGTCTGCATATCCTGCAAGAGAAACTACGCCTTCTTGAATACGCGCACCTCCTGAGTCATTCAACCCTATGATAGGAGCACCATTCTGCATGGCTAAATCCATCACACGACATATCTTTTGAGCATGAGCCTCAGCGAGGGAACCTCCAAGCACGGTGAAGTCCTGAGCGAAGACATATACCTGTCGTCCATGGATAGTACCGTATCCTGTGATGACTCCATCTCCAAGGAAGACCTGTTCATCCAATCCGAAATCAGTAGAGCGATGAGTGACCATCATGCCTATTTCTTCAAAGCTTCCTTCATCAAGTAGAAAGTGAATTCTCTCCCTTGCGGTAAGCTTGTTTTTGGCATGCTGAGAGGCGATTCTCTTCTCGCCACCACCTGTTAAGGCTTGGTCTATTTTCTCTTGTAGGATCTGGGCTCCAGTGCTCATGTCATTCGTATTGATCGGGATCAAAAATAGACATTGGCTCATCAATATACAGAAGAGTCCAATCTCCTATGAAATTGGACCCATTCCGGACGTGTCTTGACATCCTAAACTACGGGAAGTAATTGCTTTCAGTAGAAGCATTAAAATGCTACCAAGGTCACACCTAAAGTGAAGGGATAAAGTTCTTGCCCTTTTCCTTTTTCAAAAAGTTCAGTGAGCTGATATGTTGCATAGACATTGAAAGAACCATAACCGAGCCTGACCATAGCCTCGAGTTTATAAGGAGCCACATTGAAGTCATTCTTGGTTTTATAGCGTGATTTCGCTCCTTCACTCGTGTATTTTTGCTTGTACATAGTACCTAGGTGAAGCCCTCCCACGACACCTGCAGATAGGTGAACATTGTTCTTCTGCGTCTGGCTTGTATTGAACTCAAGGAGTAAGGGAACGTTAATCCAAGTAGTTCTGAATTTGTTTTTCTTTAGATTAATACTGCTGTCCATTACAGCGAATAGCGTATCCTTGGTAGTGGATAATGTGTAATCATTGGCAAGTCTATAGCTGTTCCATTGAATTCCAGCACCTGTTGTGACACCAACATAGTCCTTGAATAGCCTGAGTTTTTGTTCAAAGACATTGATGCTCAATGAACGTGATTGTGGATAATCTAACTCCATATAATCGTTCTCTTTGCCCAGGTCTATATCTCCACTTGGGCTTAGGAAACCATTAATACCTAGGTCTATACCAGCCCAATAGGTGAGGTCTTTTTTTCGCTCGCGGCTTACTTCTGTAGGGTCCAGCGAGTCTTTGTCATTTTCAGAAACGATGTATACCGTGCTGTGCTTGAACTTTATCGTAGTGGTGTCCTTAACATCTCCGCTTATTGAATCTATCGTATATACTTTGACTTGGAGTCCGTCTTCCTTAGTTCTAGGAAGACTTATTTTATCTATAGAATCATCTTTTCGAATCTCTTCTCCTTCTTGAGAGAATGCGCTCATAGGAACGGTGAGCATAAGGGCGAATACTATGTGTAATGAGTTTTTCATAATCAGGGTTTCTTGTTCTGCAGCTATGACGTGCCGCACTCTATAGATGTTACAGAAAGAGAAAATTTATTTGCGCTTTCTTTTGACAGAGAGGGAGAAAGAGCCTAAAAACAGGAATCCTTCTATGTATGGATCTCCTTCGTTGACTTGTTGAATGGCAAGTATTTCGCTATTAGCCGTTACTTTTTTCAATATATCCAGAGCAGAGCTAGCGGTCTTTCCTTCCTTCAATGAACTACTTACAGGAACGTGATGTGGATGGCTTTTTACTGAGGGATTCTCTTGCACAAAAAGAGGCTCTTCGATTACCTGCTTTGGAGTTTCCTCAGGGAGTTCTTGAGTCAATATTTTTTCTTCTTCAATGACAGGAATAGGCGCTTTATTTTGCAGGGTATCTTTTTCTTTTTTGGCCAAAGGAGGAGACTCTTTTTTCGGAATCACTTTTTCTTGAACGAGCAGTGGTCTTTCATGAATTTCAATAGTTTGAACTGGCGCTAGAGATTGCTCTTCAGAGGCAAGTTGAATAGGCTTTTGGATGTTTTCTATGGCATAATTCCATTTGATAATCTCAGGCCCACGAGCTTGATATGAGCGATCAACATCTTCAGGGCTAATCAATAAAAAAGCAAAGAATAAGGAAGCGGCTGCAGCAGTGACTTTAACCCATAGTGGAATGACAATCCCATCGTTCTTCTTCAAAGATTCATGATCAGGAAAGAGAATCTTTGAGTCTGCTTTTAACCTAGTCTTTTCATACTCATAAAGCAGCAATAGATCCTCTGAAGAAAGTGATATGCCAGCTCTATTGTCAGACTCCATCATACCGATGATAAACTCATCTTCTAGCTCCTCTTTTTTCATGGAAGCCTTCATGTCGGCTGAAAGCGCGATAGAATCAGGTACATGAAGTTGAAATGAAGACATGGACTCTAGTTCTGCACTGAGGTCTGGGTTCAAGACTAAGAAAGACTGAAGTGATTCTGTTTCTAGTGAATTCAATATCCCATCAAGATGATCCATGAACCATTCCTCGTAATTCGATTTGTCTATCTTCTTTCTCATCCTATGATGTTTTCCATGCTAACGAGATAGTCTTTCAGTTTCTTTCTAGCTCTGAAGAGGTACACTTTTACTTGTGAAGGGTTGAGCGCAGTTATTTCTCCTATTTCTTCATAGGAGTAACCTTCATAGTCTCTTAACAGAACCACTTGTTTTTGTATGGGAACAAGCAGGTCCAAAGCTTCATTCAGAATTTCCTGCAAATCTGAATACCCGGTGGAATGGATAGGTTCAGCATGTTTTTCAGTAAGAGGACTCTGCTTAGAATTCTTCCGTATTCCATCAATCATGACCCTATACGCGGTAGTAAAAAGCCAAGACTTACTCTTCTCCAGATCAATCGTGTCATGAACTTCCCATAGCCGTGCATAGGCATCTTGCACTACATCCTTAGCACCATCAGCATCCTTCAAGTTCTTAAGGATGTAACGATACACTCTGTCAGAGTATAGGTCAACACATTGGTTATAGCTTTTCGTATCCACAGGGCCGGATTCTATATGGGGACGCACGAGTCCAGCATGAAGTTACACGCTTTGAGAAAAAATCGGTTAAAATCAGTGTTCAGCATGTCTAAGACGGAAACCTTAATAGCCATCGAGTTGACTTCTCTTACTGATTCTAGAGTATCTATGGGCTATAACGATAGGCTTTCGAATAACAGAGCCTTGGCGACTGCTAAATACATATGTAAGCGCGTAACGCATCCTGAGCGTCTAACTGTAAAAGGAGCAGGGGAGAAGAAGTTGTTCAATGACTGCGCTTGTAAAGGCGAAGTGAAGAGCGATTGTTCTGAAGAAGAACATCAGCTGAACAGAAGAACTGAATTCACCATAGTTAAGATGTGATAGAGGACTACCTTTGGTTCCTCTATGGCCGGTCTGTACATCCACATTCCCTTTTGCAAGCAGAAATGCAGTTACTGTGATTTCCACTTCACCGTGCAATTGAATCAGACTGAAGGAATGCTCCTAGCCATGCATAAAGAATGGAAGAGCAGAGCCATCGAGCTTTCTAAGGAGATCCTAAACACCATCTACTTCGGTGGCGGCACACCTAGCATTCTTCCATCAGGAGCTATTCAAAAATTCATTCAGCACGTTAGAGATACCCATGCAGTATCTGATACCGCAGAGATTAGCTTAGAGGCTAACCCGGATGATATGAGCGCTAACAAACTGAAGGAGTGGAAAGAAAGCGGAGTAAATAGATTGAGTGTAGGGATTCAGTCCTTTGATGACGCCCTATTAACCTCTATGAACCGGAGCCACAATGCTAACGAAGCAGAACAGGCTATTGTCTTGGCCAAGCAACTCGGGTTCCATTCTATCTCTGTTGACATCATCTTTGGATTGCCTGAAGAAGGACTCATGCCTTTTGATGAAGTAGTAGAGCGATTTATCGCCTTGGATGTAGATCACATTTCGGCCTATGCATTAACCATAGAAAAAGGAACCGCCTATGCTCATCAAGTAATAAAAGGAGAACTCCGCCTGCCTGACGAAGAAGAAGTAGAACGCCAATTTATCTATTTGATAGATCGCTTAGCTGAGGCAGGATATGAGCAATATGAGGTATCTAACTTTGCAAGAAATGGACATATTTCCAAGCATAACAGTTCCTATTGGAAGGAAAAAAAATATTTAGGAATAGGCCCTTCAGCACATTCGTACAATGGCAAAACTCGCAGATGGAATATCTCCAATAACAGAGTGTACATGGATGCCTTGAGGAAGGGAGAAAGCTATTGGGAAGAAGAGCGTATTGATTCCCGCACGGCATTGAATGAATACCTACTCACCCGAAGCCGCACGAAATGGGGCTTGGATTTGAACTACTTGAAGTCTGAATTCGGTGTAGATCTACTTAAGGATCAAAGGGAAGTATTGGCCAAGTACGAAGGGAAATTCAGCATCGAAAAAAACATCCTTATCTTGAACAGAAAAGGACTCTTATTCGCTGATAGATTCGCCTCTGACCTTTTCAAAATCTAAGACTGTCTCCCCCTGTGGATAAGACCAACGGCAAGTCTCTTCACAGGATACCAAGAGAAGAGCAGTCCGATGGTGAAGACGATGCTGAAGACCAAAATCACATCAGCCATATCCACAATCACGGGATAATAATCTACGATCCCGCCTTGCAAGCGCACCAGCCCAAAACTTGTCTGCAAATAGCATATTCCAAGCCCTAGAATAAGTCCTATCACCGTTCCGGCCATGGAGATAAGCATGGCTTCAGTGAAGAAGATATTACGAATCTGCATCATGGTAGCGCCCATGCTATGGATCACTTTCAAGTCTTGCTCCTTGTCCATCATAAGCATGGTGATAGAGGCAAGGATATTGAATGTAGCGATGAGGATGATGAAACTCAGAATGAGAATGGTCACGAGGCGCTCTGATTCATTGGCCTTATAGATCAAGGCATTCTTCTCTTCACGTGTGTTCACTTTATATTTCCCTCCTGTGGCCTCTGTAATGAATTCTTGAAGCTCTTCCAAAGAGATACCATCAGCAGCTTGGATCTCTATGTAGCTGCACACAGGACCCACATCAAGAAGGTCACGAGCGAAGGGGAGTGGCACCAGAAGATACTCTGAGTCATACTCCATGTTGATGCTGAAGACACCACCTATCATGATGGGTTCAGTCTTGAAGGCTTTGTCCTTATGCTTGGAAATGCGCTTGCCTTTCTGAGCAGCATGGATTAACAAAGGGGTCAGACTTTTAGAGAAAAGCGGAGCATCCAGATCCAGTTGAATTCCATACCCAATCACAGCCAAGAAGGCCTCATTATCTTCTAGCAGAGCAGAGCCCTCATGTATGCTCGCGTCCAATCCATTCTGTTCCAAATACCCCAGCGGAACAGCTTTCATAGTGGCTACGCGTTGACTTTCCTTATATTGAATAAGAACACTTTGCTCAAGGACTTCATGTATGTTTTTCACTCGGGAATCATCCTTCCATTGGTCAACAGAAAGACTGTCCATACTGATATACCTGCCGCGTGGCGCTTCTATCATCACATCACCATCGAAGGAGGAATAGAGCTCATCAACTAAGGAGTCAATGCCATTAAAGGCACTTAACACGACAATCATAGCAGCCGTCACGAAAGCAATTACTGCCACGCTAATTCCCGTGATGAGGTTAATCACATTACGTGATTTCTTGGAGAACAGATAACGTCCTGCTATGTAAAAATGAAATCTCATCTATGAACTGAGATACAGAAGTAAGGATTTAAGCTGAATGATGCCCTCGGGCTCATTTCCATGCCTTGACTATCAAGCCTGATCCAGAGCTATGCGCTTCATTCACATCAAGCATGTTGAGCACGAAAGAAATAGGATAGGTAATAAGGTAATAGAAAGGCAGGATGATGAAGAAGAGCTTTGATTTGTTCAGCATAGTAAGAGGATACATCATAGAAAGTTTCCATGCAATCTTCCCTGGGCGTCCGTATTGATAGCGCTTATCCACGCTATTAAATCCAGCGCTTATCAACTTCTCTTCTATATCAATGATGTTATAGCCATCGCGAACATGTTCATCTATGAAACCATGTACTTCTCCATCCTCATGATGTTCATCCAGGCCGCTTCCGCCTTGGTCTGATGGCGTAGAGATGAGCAACATAGCTCCCGGCTTCATAGAAGCATGATAATTCTGGAAGACCTTAACATCCTCTTCTATATGCTCCATCACATCAACGCAGATGACGAGGTCATAAGCATCTTCCTTCCTGTATTCAGTGAGGTCACCTACTTGAAAATGTACACGTTCTGCCATACCTGCTTGACGAAAGAAAGTGTTGCAATCAGCTACTTGTTCCTCTTTGACATCCAAGGAAGTGATGTTCCAATCCTTGTTTTTTCTGGCCATCCAGAAGCTGTATTGCCCGAAACCAGCGCCAGCATCGAGAACGTTCAAGCCGGGTTTTTTCCAGCCGCTGAAGGAGCGCAGCTCTTGATGAACATGCCATGCTCTAAGCAATAATAAGTCAAGAAGGCTGTAAAAGATTTTTCTGAGGAAGGGATTCCTGTTGAAGACTTTGCCAAGGCTTCGTTTAATAGGATCGTACTGCATGCTAAGAATCCAGAAGTTCGTTGATCTTTTGAGCGTAGTCTAAGGAATCGTCCAAATAGAAGAACAACTCAGGAGTTCTGCGCAATTGCTTACCCACAGACTCGCCTAGATATTTACGAATCAGCCCTGACCGCTCATTGATCTCTTTGACCACAGCCTTCTTGTCTACCTTATCCATGATGCTGAGATACGCCTTAGCGGCACCCATGTCAGGGCTTACACGCACAACGGTCACGGTAATGAATAAACCCCCGAAGTGCTCCTTGCTTTTACGCTGGAAGATGATGCTGAGCTCCTTCTGGAGCAGCCCGTTCACTTTTTCTAATCTAATGCTGGACATGGCTGCGAAGGTAGGACAATAGGCTGAGAATTACCATCATAGACCATAGGGTGTTTTATCTCACATACAATCGTCACTTCAATGGCCACTTGACCTAGATTTTTCAAGATTCAAGATTCCAAGTTCAAGGTCTGGGGTTGTGGTATTAATTTCCGTTCTCCTTTTCTGGAATCCCGTCAATCTCAGAACTCCATAATATCGTTTCTTTGTCCGCAGTCGAACCGCACGTGAACAAGTTCATCCATATCCTGTCCTATGTGAGACCCTACAAGAAATTAGTGGGGCTCAATATCGCGGCCAATCTTTTTTACGTCCTCTTCGACATACTTTCCTTGCTGCTCTTCATTCCATTCTTGGACCTGCTGTTCAGCGAAGGGAAAGAAGTGGTCACTGCAGGAATGGACTTTGAGCTGAGTAAGGAATACCTCAGTTACTATTTCAATAATCAGATGGCCTCGCGCATCCAAGAATCAGGAAAGCTGGGGGCTCTGTCTTTTGTGTGCGGAATAACCATTCTGCTATTTTTCCTGAAGAATATCTTCCGTTATCTGGGATACCTCTGCATGGCCAAAGTGCGCCAAGGAATCAGCTTTGACATACGCGCAGCCATCTACGATAAGGTCATCACCTTACCCTTGTCCTTCTTCTCTGATGAACGCAAGGGAGACATCATAGCCCGCAACACCATAGACGTGAACGAGGTGGATCAGTCCATCGTGGGAAGCTTGGAATTGCTGTTCAAAGACCCATTGAACATCATCCTCTCTTTCACTGCTATGATCATGATCAGCCCTTCTTTGACCATGTTCTCACTCATCCTCATGCCTATAAGCGCATTGATTATAGGGCGCATAAGCAAGAGTTTGAAACGCACCTCCAGAAAAGGGCAAGATAAACAAGGAGAAGTGTTGAGTTTCTTGGAAGAAAGCATTACGGGGTTAAGAATTATCAAAGCATTCAATGCAGAAGGAGCCATCAGGCATTCCTTTTTCAAGATGAATGATTCCCTGCGTAGGATCAGCATACGCTTGCTCAATAAGCGCGATGCGGCATCACCGCTCAGCGAATTCCTGGGTGCATGTGTCATGGTAGGCGTAATCTGGTACGGAGGCCGATTAATCCTCAGCGGTGACGCAAGCGCCCTGAGCGGAAGTGAATTCATAGGCTTCATCATCATTTTCTCTCAGAGTTTGAGACCTATTCAAAGCATCTCCAAGGCCATAGCGAGCATCAATAAAGGAATGGCTTCCGTAGATCGTATTGACGCCATAGTCTCGGCTAAGTCTAACATTACAGACCCAGAAGTTCCTACTGAGATCAAGGCCTTTGAGAAGGAAGTGAGCTATGAAAACGTGAACTTTAATTATGGTGGAGAAACGGTCTTGCATGACATTTCATTTAAAATAGGACGAGGGCAAACGGTTGCGTTGGTAGGAGAATCAGGAGGAGGAAAATCTACTGTAGCAGATTTGCTTCCCCGCTTTTATGATCCCGTGAATGGGAAGGTGAGCATTGATGGTGTACCCTTGAGAGATATGCGCCTCACGGATCTGCGTGATATGCTGGGAGTGGTTTCGCAGCAAGCTATTTTGTTCAACGATACCATATGGGAGAACATCACCTTAGGACATCCAGCGAAGGAAGAAGAAGTGCATCAGGCAGCTAAGATTGCCCATGCGCATGACTTCATTATGGCATTGCCTCTGGGATATCAGACGAACATTGGAGACGCAGGAGGCAAGCTCAGCGGAGGCCAACGCCAGCGCATAAGCATAGCCAGAGCCGTGCTCAAGAATCCCCCGATTTTGATTTTGGATGAAGCCACGAGTGCCTTGGATACCGAAAGCGAAAGACTCGTTCAAGACGCGCTAGAACACCTGATGGAGAGCAGAACCTCACTAGTCATTGCGCATAGGTTATCTACCATTCAACATGCTGATAAAATCCTCGTCATTCAAGGAGGAAGAATCGTAGAGCAAGGCACTCACAAGGAACTCCTGGCCTTGGAAGGGCAATACAAGAAGCTCTGTGATATGCAAGGGTTCAGCTGAGCCGAATCACCCCCTCTCCAAATACCTTCTATAATAAAAGACCATCATTCCTAAGTTCACTGCCTTGGCTATGAAACTTGCCAGAATAGCACCATAGATTCCGTGCATGGGAATAAGGATGAGGTTTCCTGAGAGATTGAGCACGGCTTCTACCCAGGCGATGTTGCGAATCTCCTTGCCCATAGATTTAGCGGCCAGAAAAGAAAAAGGACTGATGGATCCATGTACCAGCAAAACCAAACTTATAGGAACCAGATACAAAGCCACTTCCATGAAATCAGCAGAGAAAAGGAGGGAAGTGATATAGCTTCCTGTGAAGAAGAAAAACAGCACACATCCTAAAAGCCAAATGCTGTTATACACGAAAATCTGCGAAGGAATTCTTTTCATTCCGCTGAATCGCTTGAACATGGAAGAAGACAAAGACTGGCTCATGAGCAGCATAGGAGAAACCACCATATTCGCCAAACTATAGATTCCCAAAGCACCCGCATTCACGAAATATCCAATACATATTTCATCCAGTTTATAGGTGGTCTGATTCGCGATAGAACCTGAGTAATACTGAATCCCAAATTTCTTGTTCTTCCAATGAAGCAACGTCAAACTGCGTTTGAAATCATGGAAGTCAGGACGTAAGATAAAGACCAAAGCGAAGAGGGTGAGCATGGTGCTTCCCATGTTCATGGCAAGGAGAATCTCAACGCCCAAAGGCCCATCATAGAATTCCCAAATCAAGAGCGTGAGGAGGAAAAGCGCTTTGGGGATGAGGTTTACGAGCATATTCACCCATAATTTATTGCTCCCACTTCCATAGGCATTTAAGAGATTATTAAACGGAAGAATGAGAAAAAGCGGAGCGAGAACAGTTAAAAGCCCTGCGATATCTTCATGAAAGAAGTTAGCCAATGGCCCCGCGAAAAGCCACATACTCAGGGCCAGAAGTGTTCCGCATATAAGAGCCATTAAGAAGCCAGCAGCGAGGATGCGTTTCTCCCTGAGCCTATTCACATTCTGAGCAAGCAAGACCTGAAGCGACACGAAATACCCGAAGTGGAAGATCAAGGCAAGAAGACCGGCAATACTGATGACCAAGGCATATCGCCCATATTCTATCTCATTCAGAATATGTGTCTGCTCATACTTAAGCGCAAATCCCAGCACGATAAGACCGAGATAAGACCCGAAGAGCAGCAGCACTTGCCTCAGCGACCGACTAGCAAGCAGCCCATTAAACCATTCCTTGAGAGAAGACATATTCTGCTAAGATGGAGATTTATGGGGATAATCTATGTGCACAGCTATTTACCGGTACATCGAAGACTCACCCTTCCCTTCCGCACATCGAGCGACAGCCGAGATGGGAGGACAACCCTCAATACAAAAAACTGTTATAAGGAAACCTCACCGAGTGAATAGCCTTCACCTTCTTGTACAACACCGCTCGAAGCTCTTCTATGTTGAGTTTCTCAGTAGCTGAGATAAAGATGGCCGTATCACCGTCCAACTTAGACATCCAGGTTTGCTTCAGTTCTTCAAGCAGTTCAGCGTGATGTTCCTCAGGAATAATATCGCTGTGTTGCTTACGATACGCATCTACTTTATTAAAGACTACTATGGTCTCTTTATCTGCTCCACCTATCTCAGCCAAGGTGCTTTTCACCACATCAAATTGATCCTCGAAGGAAGCGTGTGAAATATCCAAAACGTGAACCAGAACATCAGCTTCACGCACTTCATCCAAGGTAGATTTAAAGGACTCTACTAATTGGTGAGGAAGCTTGCGTATGAAACCTACGGTGTCACTCATCAGAAAAGGGACGTTATCTATGACCACCTTGCGCACTGTGGTATCCAAGGTTGCGAAGAGCTTGTCCTCAGCAAAGACTTCGCTCTTGCTCAGGAGATTCATAAGCGTAGATTTTCCCACATTCGTGTATCCCACGAGAGCTACGCGCACAAGCGCACCTCGGTTTCCGCGCTGCGTGGCCATTTGCTTATCTATCTTCTCTAAGTCTTTCTTCAACTTCGAGATTTTGTCTTGGATTACCCTTCGGTCACTTTCAATCTGCGTCTCTCCAGGGCCGCGCATTCCTATTCCACCTTTTTGGCGCTCAAGGTGAGTCCACATGCGGGTTAGTCTAGGAAGCATGTATTGGTATTGGGCCAGTTCTACTTGGGTTTTAGCTGAGGCTGTTTGGGCACGACTTGCAAAAATGTCAAGGATCAGATTGTTTCTGTCCAATACTTTGCGTTCCAAGATTTTCTCAATATTCCTTAGCTGAGTAGCGCTCAATTCATCATCGAAAATGATGAGGTCAATGTCATGCGTTTTGCAATACGAATCTATCTCTTCCAGTTTTCCAGAACCCACGAAGGTGGCTGTGTTCGGCTTGTCAATGCGCTGTGTGAAACGCTTTTTGGTCAGAGCACCTGCCGTCAAGGCCAGAAATGCCAATTCATCCAAGTATTCTATGACATGCTCTTCATCCTGGTCTTGTGTAATCAGGCCTACGAGTATGCAGGTTTCTTGCTTCTTATCTGTACTATTTGCGTCCATGTACTACTTCTCTTTTCTATATCTCTTACCATCAAAAGGCAGTCCCAAAAGGTCTCCCAAATGAGATTCCCGCTTCTCGTAAACATCTAATCCAAGATGAATCTTCTCTGCATCCAAGTGATCATACGTCCCGAAAATCTTATCCCAAAAAGGGAAGATATTTCCATAATTCTTGTCTGTATAAGGCACTTCATCGTGATGATGAACCCTATGCATCACAGGTGTGACAATGAGCAGTCCTATGCTCTTATTGAACCAAGAAGGGAGTTTAATATTCGAGTGATTGAATTGGGAAAGTAAGGCGCTTGAAGTCTGATACACCATGACCAGCCACATAGGCGCACCGCTGACGAGGACGGCTAGCAGCGTAAACACTGCCCTGAATACACTCTCTCCAGGATGATGACGCAAGGCACTGCTGCTATCCACATGCTCATCGCTGTGATGAATCACATGAAATTTCCACATCCAATGCACCTGATGTTCTAGCCAATGGATAAAGTATGCTCCTATAAGATCTAGCAGCATAAGTCCAAGAAGCAATTCCATCCAAATGGGAAGGGCAATCCAATTCAAGATTCCCCATGAACCATCCACCGCAGCATCACTGCCTTTCACAATAAGGTAAGCAAAGGCGAAATTTACAATAGCAGTTGTCAGGGTGAAAAAGAGGTTCGGAAGAGCATGCCTCCATTTTTTGTAATGAAAACGAGTGATAGGAATGACGCCTTCTATAAGCCAGAAGAACAGGAGACCAGCCATCAATAGCAAGGTGCGATGGCTAGAAGGAATTTCTCCGAAGTATGAAATAAGCTGTTCCATCAGAACCAACCCAGTGCCTCGAATCCTTCACGGAAAGGCCATGGGATGGATACGAGAATGATAATCAATGCAATACCAAAATACACCTTCACCGCTTTGAACTTGAGCGCGTCAGTCTCAGCGCGCTTTACTTTGCCATAGCCCAAGGTGATAAGGACAATAGCGATAATCATTCCCATGAGATGTTCCATGGTGAAGAAACGCAAGTAGGAACTAAGCTCCCCGATATCAGACCAATTCAGGTGATAGTTCTTCATGAAATAAAGTCCAAGTCCCAGAATCAACTGCACATGAGCAATAATCATGATGAAAAGGGCCATTTTTCTATCTTTTCCAAAGAACCTTCTGCCAGCGCTCAGCATAGCTTTACTCACGGAGATAAGCATAAGGATCAGGAGCATCCATCTGAGTAAGGAGTGGAGGTGTTGAAAGCCTGTTTCCATGTTTTGTTTGGTTTATGCTTCAAAGTTAGCTATTCCCTACGGCCTGTTGACAAGAGATTGGAGGATCTAGTTCTTGGGCTTTACTTGGAATTACCTTCGAGGCAATATGAGAATAAAAGTCCTTCTCCTGCTAACGCTCATCGCTTATGGCGTGCGCGGCCAGGAAACCTTTCCTAGCAATGGAGCCTTAATCAAAGATGATCGCCTCTATGTGCTGCGTGGAGCCACAGTTCACGTGGATCCAGTAACCACAAAGTCTAAAGCGGATGTTTTCGTTCAAAACGGAAAAATCATCAAAGTGACGCAGGGCGAATCCATTCCAAGAAATGCCATCGTGAAAGATATGAGCGGTAAGCATATTTATCCTTCCTTCATTGAGCTGTATAGCTCCTATGGACTTCCTGATGGCAAGAAGGAAGAACATCGCGGACCTATGTATGAGCGAAAAGATGCAGGTGCACCTGCTTGGCATGCCTCTGTGCATCCTGAGAAAAGTGCATCCCAACTTTTCATGCAGAACAGCGGCCGCGCTGAAGAGATGCGCAAAGCAGGATTCGGAGTCTCCCTTTCGCATCAGATGGATGGAATCGTAAGGGGAACAGCGGTCTTGGCAGCGCTTAGCGATGAGAAGAATAACATCAGCATTCTTAAAGAAGATGCAGCACTTTTTTTCTCTTTTGACAAAGGACTCACTGCCCAGGATTACGCAGGGTCTAAAATGGGCGCCATCGCACTTATGAGGCAAACTTTTTATGATGCTCAATGGTATGCGGCCACCAATGGAAAAGAAGAACTGAATGCCTCTCTAGAGGCTATCAATAAGACCGCAAATCTTCCTAGATTTTTAGTCACCGAAGAGAAGAACGACATACTTCGAGGAAAGAAAATCGCAGATGAATTCGGGTTCCGATTCGCATTTGTAGGATCAGGAAATGAATTCGAGCGGGTGCAGGACATCAAGTCAGCAGGAGCCTTGGTCATCTTGCCCCTGGACTTTCCTGCCGCCATGGATATGAACGACCCCTATACAAGTCGCTATGTTGGACTCAGAAAACTAAGAACTTGGGAAATCGCCCCAGCTAATGCCGCCTACCTCGCAGGAGCAGGAGTGGAGATAGCTCTCACCATGAATGGACTGAAGGATGCAGCTACTTTCTGGAAAAACCTGCGCAGAGCAATGAACGAAGGCCTCACTGAGTCTCAAGCGTTGAATGCATTGACATTGAGCCCTGCGAAAGCCCTGGGGATGGAAGCACTCATTGGAACACTCAGAGACGGAAGCCTAGCTGATTTTCTAGTGATGGATGCCCCCATGAAAGAAGATCAGGCTAAGATTATAGAGCATTGGGTGCAAGGAAAATCCTATGTAGTTCAGTCTGCAGATGCTACGGATATTACGGGAGAGTACGACCTTAAGATTGAAGGCCGAAAGTTTACGCTGAGTGTATTGGAAGGAGATAAAGCCTTCATCAGAGGAGACAGATCTGCAGATACCAGCAAGGTGAAAGTGGATTTGAAAGAATTTGACCGTCAGGTTAATATGAGTTTTAAAGTCAAGGACCAAGGACTCTATCGCCTACATGGAAATCTGAATAACAGATTGAACCTTTGGGAAGGAACAGGGATCAACGCAGATGGAGAAACCGTGCTCTGGCATGCCGTTAAGCTGAAGGAGGCAGAGAAAATAACTGCACAACCTAAGGAAGACCCCGTGATGAAAAGCGCTATACTCCATTACCCTAATCATGGCCAAGGCTGGACAGAAGCACCCAGATCTGAAAATGTAGTCTTCCGCAACGCCACCGTCTGGACGAACACCGATTCAGGGATAATGAAAGACTGTGACGTACTCGTTCAAAATGGAAAAATCATTGCGGTTGGACATAATCTGAACATTGAAGATGTCTTCCCTAAAGACAGAAACAGACCCTCCTTCAATAGCATTGAAGCCTATGGAAAACACATCACCTCAGGCATCATAGATGAACACAGCCACATTGCTATCACGGGTGGCGTGAATGAAGGAGGACAGGCTTCCAGTGCTGAGGTGCGCATTGGTGATGTCATAGACCCTGAGGACCAGGACATCTATTATCAATTGGCAGGAGGAGTGACAGCTGCGCAATTGCTGCATGGATCGGCTAATCCCATTGGAGGACAATCAGCATTGATCAAGCTAAGATGGGGTTCCAATGCTGAAGAGATGAAGATTCAAGGCGCGGCAGGATTCATCAAATTTGCATTAGGAGAAAACGTGAAACAAAGTAACTGGGGCAATGAATACACCAGCCGTTCCCCCCAGACACGCATGGGAGTAGAGCAACTCTATTATGATCATTTCCAACGAGCAAGAGACTATCGAGCTTCACAAGTTTCCATGCTTGCAGGACGACAGAAAGAAAGGAACAAAGGCGGTATGGGATCTCTGCGCAAAGACTTGGAGATGGAAGCTTTGAGCGAGATTCTAGAATCTAAGCGCTTCATTACCTGTCACAGTTATGTGCAATCAGAGATCAACATGCTCATGCACGTAGCTGATTCTATGGGGTTCAGAGTTAACACCTTCACTCACATTCTTGAAGGCTATAAAGTGGCTGACAAAATGAAAAAGCACGGAGCAGGAGCAAGTACATTCAGCGATTGGTGGGCGTACAAATTCGAAGTGAGAGAAGCGATTCCCTACAATGCAGCATTGATGAGCGCCCAAGGAATCACCGTTGCCATTAATTCTGACGATGCAGAGATGGGAAGAAGACTGAACCAAGAAGCTGCCAAAGGGGTGAAGTATGGAGGAATGAGCGAAGAAGAAGCTTGGAAAATGGTAACGCTTAACCCTGCCAAACTTTTGCACTTGGACGAGCGTATGGGAAAAGTAGCAGCGGGAATGGATGCCGACATCGTCATGTGGTCTGATAATCCGCTATCCATTTATGCTCTGGTAGAGAAGACCTATGTAGATGGAGTCTGTTATTATGACAGAGAGCTAGACCAAAAGAACATGAAAGAGATGGCCCTAGAGCGAGCTAAGATTATAGAGCGCATGGCAGGAGAAGATGGAAAGGACAAGAAAAAGCCATCGGCTGATGATAAACACAGATACCATTGCGACCATGAAGGACATTGAGATGAAGAAAAGAGGACTAGGAATCGTATTCCTGCTCTGCGCGGCATTCGGGATGGCGCAAGTTCCTGCGCCACCGCAGAAGAAATCTATCCTCATCACAGAGGTCACGGTACATATCGGGAATGGAAAAGAAATCCAAGACGGTGCGGTGGGATTTAGAGATGGAAAGATTGATTATGTGGGCAGCACTGCGCTAGCGCCTAAAGGCTATCAAGTAGTCATTCAGGAAACAGGAAAGCATCTGTATCCAGGGTTTATCGCGGTCAATTCCACGTTAGGATTGAATGAAATAAGCGCTGTGAGAGCCACCAGGGACATGGATGAAACAGGGGAATACAATCCTCATGTACGAAGCCTAATAGCCTATAATACCGACAGTAGAGTTACGCCAACAGTGCGTGCCAATGGCATTCTCATGGCCCAAGTAAGTCCACAAGGAGGTAGAGTTTCTGGCACCTCTTCAGTCATGATGCTAGATGGCTGGAATTGGGAAGATGCAGTCTTGAAAGAAGACGATGGAATACACGTGAATTGGCCCGAAACCACCAAGTGGTCTTGGGAAACCAGAGAACGAGCGGCTGACCCTGATTATGAAAAGAAGGTAGCTGACTTAAGAGCTTTCTTTGAACGTGCCCGTTCGTATGCCAATGAGTCTAAACCAGCATACGACATTCGCGCTGATGCATGCAAAGACCTCTTTAATGGAAAGAAAAGACTTTATGTCCACACGGATAGGGCAGTAGAAATGACTTCTGCCATACACATGGCCCAAGACCTTGGAATTGACAATCTGGTGATTGTAGGAGGATATGATGCACATTTGATTACGCCATTGCTCAAGGATAGAAAAGTCTCTGTCATGATAGGTCGCATACATGGGCTTCCTACTTATCCGGAGGATGATGTGCACCAGAACTATAAACTAGCAGGCATCTTGGAAAAAGCGGGAATTTTATTCTGTCTAGAAAACTCAGATCGCATGCCTGAAATGAACACTATGAACCTTCCGTTCAATGCAGGAACATGCGTGGCCTATGGCTTAGATAAAAGAGCAGCCATCAGCGCTATCACATTGAACCCTGCAAAGATTCTGGGAATAGACAAGCGATGTGGAAGCATAGAAATGGACAAGGACGCTACCTTATTTATCTCCAGCGGGGATGCACTGGACATGCGCACGAATAACGTGGTAAGAGCCTTTATTCAAGGGAGAGATATAGACCTAGATAACTTCCAGAAGCAGCTCAACGCCAAGTACAAGCAGAAGTATCAAGGGTAAAGCAGCTTACGCCTTTGAGAAAGGAAAATATTTGAAATTAAAAAAGCCGCCTTGTATTCAAGGCGGCTTTCATGTTTTTAAGGACTAAGGCTCAATAGTAAATCAAGCGTCTCACCTTGGAAATGTACTTGGCCAATCTCAAGACTTGCTTCGTGTATCCAAATTCATTGTCATACCATACATAGACCACGCAGTTCATTCCGTCAGTAGAGACGATAGTTGCAGGAGAATCAAAGACAGCACAACAGGAGTTGCCAATAATGTCATTGGAGACTAATTCAGGCTCAATGCTGTACTTGATTTGATTCACGAGTTCACCTTCTAAGGCCGCCTTCTTCATGACAGCATTCACTGCATCTCGGTCCACTTTGTTGTTCAAGCTTAGATGCATAATGGCAAGAGAGCCATTGGGAGTTGGAACACGCACCGCATTAGCAGTTAGCCTGTCTTTGAAATGAGGCATCACCTTTGTCACAGCCTTTCCGGCACCGGTCTCTGTGATTACCATGTTGATAGCAGCTGACCTTCCTCTGCGTTCCTTAGTGTGGTAATTATCCAATAGGTTCTGGTCATTCGTATAGGCATGAACAGTTTCTATATGTCCTTTTTGTACACCAAACTCTTTGTCGAGCACAGCAAGCACAGGAGAAATCGCATTCGTGGTGCAGCTGGCCGCTGACCATAAATCAGTCTTATCTACGTCAGAATCGGCATGATTCAGACCATACACGATATTCGGCATATCCTTTCCAGGCGCAGTGAGCAATGCTTTGTTCACTCCTTTAGCTTTTAGATGTCTTCCGAGCTGTTCGGCATCTCTATAGACACCCGTATTATCTATTACGAGAGCATCATGGATGCCATACACGGTATAGTCAATATCCTCAGGATTGTTGCCTGCTATGAGCTGAACGACTTGTCCATTGATGATTAATTGTCCTTTTTCAGGAACTTCATTGACTACACCTTGGAAAGGGCCATGCACTGAATCCATGCGGAATAGCGCAGCCCTCTTAGTGACCTCTGTAGGATTGACGGTGCGAAGTACAATAGCACGCAATCTCAACTGTTGGCCCACGCCACTCATACGAATGAGTTCACGCGCGCACAGTCTTCCAATACGACCGAAACCAAAGAGAACCACGTCCTTAGGCTTAATGTCATGACTGGCTTGACGGCCAATTAACTTACTAAGTTTATCATTCAAAAACGCTTCTTGACTTGGATAGTTCTTCCCTTCGGTCATCCATTCGCTAGAAAGGCGACCTATGTCTATTTTAGAAGGAGCAAGGTCCATCTTAGTCAGCTGAGTGGCCAATTGGGAAGTAATGTGAATATCGATGGGCTTATTCACGATATCTTGAGCGTACTCGTGTAGATTGAGCAATTCAGGAACGCTCTCATCGATGAGGGGGTTCCTGAATAAAACCAACTCTATGTTTTTGTCATACATAAGATGACCTATGGAATTCAAGAGCTCAACTCCTGAACGTTTTCTATCTATCCATTTCTCGTTGGTCTGAGTGAGGATCTCCAGTGACATATGTTATCGGGGGTTAAGGGTCAAAGTGTGAAAATGACAATAAGGCTATAAAAAGAAAAAAGCCTATCCAAGATAGGCTTTTAACAATTTGCTTTTAGATTGCTGTTTGAGCTTTCGAATCGCTTTCTCCTTGATTTGGCGAACACGTTCTCTAGTCAAATCGAATTTTTCTCCGATCTCATCCAGGGTCAATCCATGATTCATTCCTATACCGAAGAATAGACGTATCACATCACGCTCACGACCTGAAAGGGTAGCGAGGGAGCGTTCGACTTCATTCTGAAGGGACTCATTCAAAAGATTGCTGTCCGCATCAGGGGAATCATCATTAATCAATACATCGAGAAGGGAGTTACTATCTCCGTCATCGGTGAATGGAGCATCCATAGAGATGTGTCTTCCGCTCACTTTTAGGGATTGAGCTACTTTCTCAGTAGGAAGGTCCAATGCATGGGCTAGTTCCTCAGCTGATGGTGGACGCTCGAATTCTTGCTCTAGTTTAGAGAACATCTTATTGATCTTGCTCAAAGAACCTACTTGGTTCAAAGGAAGACGTACAATCCTAGATTGTTCTGCCAAAGCCTGAAGAATCGACTGACGGATCCACCAAACTGCATAAGAGATGAACTTGAAACCACGGGTTTCATCAAAACGCTGGGCTGCTTTAATCAATCCTAGATTTCCTTCATTGATTAAGTCAGGAAGACTCAATCCTTGATTCTGATACTGCTTCGAAACAGATACCACGAAACGCAGGTTGGCGCGGGTAAGCTTGTCCAAAGCTCTCTGGTCGCCTTGCTTGATTCGCTGAGCCAATTCGACTTCCTCCTGGGCTGTAATCAGCTCTTCTTTGCTGATTTCTTGTAGGTATTTATCTAGTGACTGACTCTCGCGATTTGTTATGGACTTAGTTATCTTAAGCTGTCTCATGACGCATGTAGTTGCTTTAAAAGGTGTGCTGTTCTTGGCGTGTTCCACCTTAATTAGGCAGTCCACAAAGGTAAGCTTTTGTTAGCTTGCAGACAAGGAAGATTTAACCTGCATAGCATGAAAAAAACAAAGGGCCGACCTTGGCCGACCCCTTGCAGTGGATGCGATTGGTGTACTAATAAGCTGATTCAAAACAGATTAACAGATGAACGCGGTCTCTATTTTTGATTCATGCAGGTTTACTAATATTTTCCTTTCACATCCCAAAACCATAGTATGCAACCGTTCCGTTGGGGTAAACCCCTTCTATTAATACTCCTCCCTCCTTGGAGCCTAATAGCGAAACGACATCTTCAGGTCTCGTTATATTCTTCTTATCGATTCGCGTGATGATGAAGCCTTCTTTGATACCAGCTCTGCTGAATCGGCCTTCTGCATCTTCCTTCAATCTGACCCCCGCTGGGATCCTTAATCGACTTAGGTCCTCTGCGTTGACCGCCTCAAATATAGCACCATAACCTTCGGATTTTTTCACCTTTGGTAAGCTAGTCAAACTGGTACCCCCTTCTCGATCTGTGACAATAACGTCATATTCGAGAAGATCATTGCTCCTTTTCACAGTCACCTTGACGTTATCTCCTGGGCGGTACTGGCTTACTTGTTCTTGAAGCTCTGGAACATTCGTCACTCTTCGAGGTCCCACTTTATAGATGATATCGCCTTCCTTGATTCCAGCATGAGCAGCAGCCCCTCCAGAAACGAGTCCACGTACATAAACGCCCGCCACATCTTTGATTCCTAATTGATCGGCTATTTCTTGATTCAAATCAGAAATACTCACTCCTATATACGCTCTTTGTACATTCCCATATTCCAAGAGGTCATGGGTCACTTTCTGCACAATGCTGCTAGGCACGGCAAAGGAGTATCCCGAATACGATCCTGTTCTGCTCGCAATGGCGGTATTGATTCCTATGAGCTCACCACGAGTGTTGATCAGGGCGCCACCGCTGTTTCCAGGGTTCACAGCAGCATCGGTTTGAATAAAACTTTCTACAGGGAAAACTTCTTGGTTAGGGTCTTGGGCGAGGATATTGATGTTTCTCCCTTTGGCGCTCACGATTCCTGCTGTGACTGTAGATGTAAGGTTAAATGGATTTCCCACAGCAAGCACCCATTCTCCCACCTTGATGGCGTCAGAATCTCCGAAGGTGGCAAAAGGCAGGTTTGTGCTCTTCACTTTCAGCAAAGCAATATCAAAAGCGGGATCCGCTCCTATGACTTCTGCTTCAAAGGTTCTGTTATCATCTAGTGTCACGGTAATCTTACTGGCCTTGTCGATGACGTGATTATTTGTGACGATGTATCCGTCTTGAGATATAATCACTCCAGAACCTGAGCCTTGTTGAAACTGAGGTTGTATCCTTTGATTGAACATGTCCATCCAGGGATTGTAGGCAGGTGGGCTCATGGTCTGTGTCTGAATATGAACGACTGTGTTCAAGCTCGCGGCAGCAGCTTGCGTGAAATCCAGCACATGACCTTCTCCGTCTGCCGGAAGAGAAGCGTAGCGAACAGGAGCTTGTCTCATGACCTTAACTGCCTCAGGCTTATCTATGATTGAAGTATAAATAGCCACTGAGAATAATCCTCCCAGTATGGCGATTCCGAGTGTTCCAAAAATCTTTTTCATATGTGTTGATTTGAATTTCACGTTTAACGGTTCAGATGACCACTTCCTGTTCCCATCAAATAACGTCCCAGATTTGCCGATATTGAAATAACGGCACGTTAAAATCTGTTAAGAGAACATAAACTCAATTTCAAATGTCAAAACTGTGTCAATCCCAGAACCGACCGAAGGGAGCTCAGCTAAGCTAATCCCAGAACCTCATAGTCTTGGAATTCCAGAACTACAGAACTACAGAATTACAGAATCCCAAAACCCCAATAATCCCAACCAAATCCTATTTTAGCACCCTCCCATGAAACACTACTTCTTTAAATATCAAGGAGCAGGGAATGACTTCATTCTCTTTGACGATAGGCAGCTTAGCTTTCCTGATCAGGACAAGGCATTGATAAAAAAACTCTGTGACCGCAGATTCGGAATAGGATCTGATGGTATCGTATTGATTAAGAAATCCGAAACAGCTGATGTCTGGATAGACTTCTTAAATCCTGATGGCAGCCGAAGTTTCTGTGGGAACGGAAGCCGCTGCGGTGTGCGATTTGCAAAGCTATTAGGTATGATATCAGAGGATTACTGTACATTTCAGGCTGTTGATGGGAATCATGAAGCATGGTTAACGGAGAAGAATGTGCGCATCAGTATGAATGATGTGGCAGGAATTGAAGAGCATGCTGAAGGACAATTCCTATTCACAGGGTCACCTCATTTGATCATTAAGAAAGAAAGCGGCCTTGATAGTTTGGATGTCAAGAAGGAAGGAGCTGCTATTCGCTATAATGATCAATATAAGAAAGAAGGGGTCAATGTGAATTATGTGCATGCGATCAAGGATGACTTCATAAACATCCGCACGTATGAACGTGGTGTAGAAGACGAGACCTTAGCATGTGGAACAGGAGTGACGGCTGCAGCATTGGCGCATGCCTTTGACAAGAAAATGAGCGAAGGGAAGATTACTGTCTCTGCGCTTGGAGGACTGCTCAGCGTGAGCTTCATGAGAGCTGGGCAGGGGTTTAAATATGTTGAATTAGAAGGCCCCGCGGAGGAGGTCTTTTGTGGAGAAATGAATTTATATGACTGAGAAAATTACTCTACGTATTGCAGAAGAAGAGGATGTAGACCTACTTCTTGAATGGGAGAATGACCCTGCATTTTGGCGCGCTGCGAATAGAACACACGCATTGTCAGCGTCAGACCTATTGGACTATCTAGCCGATAAAAAAGGCTTTAAAAAAGATGGCCAAGAGCGCTGGGTCATCTTGGCAGGAGAAGAAGAAAGAGAAGTAGGCGCTCTGGATCTTTTCTTATGGGATGAAAAAGAAGCAACGGCACAAGTAGGCATACTTATCGCTGAATCAGAAGAGCGCAGAAATGGCTTGGCTCTGGAGTCTTTGAAAGTGTTGGATACAATGGCAAAAGAGCTTGCCGGAATAAAGACTTTATTGGCTTGGGTTCACGCGGACAATGTGGCCAGTCAAGGTCTATTCTCAAAGGCTTCATACGTATACAAAAGTAGAAACAAGAAGGGAGACCTTCTCTTTATTCGAACGTTGAAGTGAAAAAACTTCGCCTCGCCATTACACTCACCTTACTCGGATTTGCTGCGTATTGGGCATGGATGAAGTATCAGTCTATCTATGCGGCTAATGTTCAAGTAGACGAGAGCACGGAGTTCTTCGTGCATACCGGTTCTGACTTCTCACGTGTGTCCAAGGACATAGAGCGATCAAAGGTTTTGAAAGACTTGGACTCCTTTTATTGGGTGGCCAAGAGGAAAGACTATGACAAGATGGTTAAGCCGGGAAGGTACATCTTGAAGAATGGAATGAGTAACAATGAACTCGTGAACTTGCTCCGTTCGGGAAAGCAAACTCCCGTAAAAGTATCCTTCAATAATGTGCGAAATTTAGCACAGCTAGCGGGCAAAGTTGCCAAGAAATTAGAAGGAGATTCCCTGAGTTTTCTGAAGGCATTTACAAATGACAGCACCATAGCCCATTACGGATTCAGGCAAGAGAATTTCATTGCGCTTTTTATTCCGAACACCTATGAACTCTACTGGAACACTTCAGAAGCTAAATTCATAGATCGCATGGCTGGCGAGTTCAAACGTTTCTGGACAGACGATCGATTAGCCAAAGCCAAAAAGAAAAATCTAACTCAATCTGAAGTCGTAACGCTAGCCTCTATTGTTCAGGCAGAGCAGTCAGAACATACGGAGGAATGGCCAACGATTGCTGGCTTATATCTCAATAGATTAGAACAAGGAATTCCCTTGCAATCAGACCCTACGGTAATCTTTGCAGTGGGAGATTTTAGGATACGAAGAGTGCTTAATGAGCATTTGAAAAGGAAAAGCCCGTACAACACGTATTTGAATTCAGGACTGCCTCCTGGACCTATTCGCATGCCTGATCGCGGAGCAATAGATGCGGTTCTTTCGCCTGAGAAACATGAGTACATCTTCATGTGCGCAAAGCCCGATGGCTCAGGTACCCATCACTTCAGCAAGACCTTGAGAGAGCATAATCAATATGCAAGGGAGTACAGAAATAGCATGAACAAGCGAGGTATTTTCAATTGAGCAATGCGCTGAATTGAACCACTAAAACTCTTTACCATGGACAAGATAAAATTCGGAACTGACGGATGGCGCGCCATCATAGCGCAGGAATTCACGGTGCTCAACGTAGCGCGCATGACAGAAGCCTTGGCGCTTTGGGTCAATGGAAAAGGAATGCCGAAGCGCATCGTGATTAGTTATGATTGTCGCTTCGCGGGAGAGCTATTTGCCCAGACAGTTTCCAGAGTGCTTTTAGCGCATGATATTGAAGTTCTTCTTGCTGATAGCATTGCAACCACACCCATGCTCGCTCTTGCTTCACGTGACCTAAAATGCGCAGCAGGAGTAATGATAACAGCCAGTCATAACCCTTCCTCTTACAATGGATATAAGCTGAAGACAGCTGCTGGTGGGCCTATGGGAGGCACTGACCTCACGGAGATAGAAGCGCTCATTCCTGAGTACCCCTCTGTTGCTTTTGACCCCACGGCATTTGACCTAAAAGCACAATCAAAATTCAAGCTCATAGACATAGAGACGCCATATGTGAAGGCCATTGAAGCGAGTTTTGATATGGAATTATTGCGCAAGAAAACCGCGAGCTATTCCTATGACGCCATGTATGGATCTGGCCAATTCGTGATGAAGAGACTCTTCCCCAAGATGGACTTTTTCAGAGCCGTAGTGGATCCTACTTTTCAAGGCATTTCACCCGAACCTATTGAGAGAAATCTAGCTGCCTTCAGAGAACATTTGAAGGCAAATCCTGCCTTGATCTGTGGCTTTGTCACGGATGGAGACGCAGACCGCATAGGCCTTATGGATGGCGATGGGAATTTCATTGATTCCCATCACATTATGCTGCTCATCATTCATTACTTGTATGCCTATAAAAAGAAGAAAGGGAAGATTGTCACAGCCTTTTCTACGGTTACGAAAGTGAAGAAACTCTGCGCCCTATGCGGACTTCCGCTTGATGTGGTAAAGATTGGATTCAAGTATGCCAGTGAGGTCATGGTAAATGAACCCGTGCTATTCGCTGCAGAAGAAAGCGGAGGAATGGCCGTAGAAGGGCACATTCCTGAGCGTGACGGAATATGGATGGCGCTATTGCTCATGGAGTTCATGGCGAAGACAGGAAAAGGTATCAACGAATTGATTCAAGAAGTATATGACCTCGTGGGGCCATTTGTCTTCATGCGCAATGATCTTCATCTGACTATGGAGAAGAAAACCTCAGTAGTAGAGAAATGCCAAAAACAGGAATTCAAGCAATTCGGGACCTTCAAGATTAGCTCCATAGAAGACATGGATGGCTATAAATACTTCATCACTGAAGACGCTTGGGTCATGATTAGACCTTCAGGTACAGAGCCAGTTTTACGTGTTTATGTACAAGCTCCTTCCCAGCAAGAAGCGAATACGATTATGGAGGCGGCAGTGAAGGAGATTAAAGCCTAAGCAAAAGCCGCAGGGCATGTGTATTTCTTCGCTCCATGGGGGGTCATTTTCATTTCTATTCAAATTTTCATTTCTCCACGCACACCCTTTTATTCCCCACGGGGATCCACGCTCTTTGGGGGCATTTCTATTTCTATTTAGATTTTCATTTTGATTCCCATCCCCCCTCCTTCATTTCACATCACTCCACATCCACAAATCCAACTCCATATCAGCCTTAAACTTAGCAGGGGAGCGATCGAAAATCTGAAAGCCCCATGACTCGTAGAAATTCACGGCAGCTTCATTGCTTCGCAGTACTTGTAGCCATAGGCAAGAGCAGTTTTCTTTTTTGGCAAGCTCAATGCTAGCCTTCATCAATGCAGCACCAGCCCCTTTTCCTATCTGCCCAGGATCAAGATATAGACGCTCAAGCTTAAGGCATTTTTCTCCCTTGAACGTATCAGGAATCTCAAAATTCAGTTCGGCAAAGCCGATGAAAACATCTTCTGATGTGATGACTATGAAGCGTATATCAGCTTGGGCAATTCGTTTTTGTACATAATCTAATCCGTAGATATGATCCAAATAGGACAGAACTTCTTCACGGTTTCCTTCGTTCAAGAAAGCAGTGATAAATGCCCTTTTTCCTATCTCGGCAATCTGTGAAGCGTCTTCGCGTTCTGCTGGTCTGATATGCATAGGGTAATTTTACGCAAAATGAAAGGCACCTTTCTAATAGTATCTCTTTTTCTCTTGAGCAGCTTTTGTAGCTATGCTCAGGACGATGCGGTGTTCAGAGCGGTGCAGCTTAAAGAGTTCATTATTACGGCTGAAGACGATCTGGATGCCCAGGCCTTCATGGAAAAAGTCATCACCGACTCTTCTTTTTATCAAGCTTTCTTGAATCTGAAATACTATCCGCATCAGATGAATAGTTTCTTGGAGGTGCGCAATAAAGGAGAAAAAGAAAAGGCGAAGCTGAAGCGAAATGCCACCCAACATTTGGCAAAGAACACGCGTTGGGTCACTATAGAAACTGAAGAGATCACAGGGAAATTATATGACCGAAAGGGCGAGCACAACTACCTCACTGCCGAGATGTATGACGAGCTTTTCTTTCCCAAGCATCCAGAGCCCGCTTCGCGAAGCATTTCTAAAATGGAGCAAGAAGAAGTAAAGGGAAGCCGCATGGAAGAATATAAATCCCAGCTTAAAAAGATGATGTTCAATCCAGGTCAGGAGATATCTTCTGTGCCTTTTATAGGCGATCGCATGGACATTTTTTCTACTGAGATGATTCCCTATTATGACTACACGGTCTACTCTGCATACACGGCTGATTCAGTGTGGTGTTATGTGTTTCATGTAGAAGCTAAGCAGGGCATGTCAAAGAACAAGACGGTGATTAAGCGCATGATTTCTTACTTTGATAAGGAGACGATGAAGGTGATGAATAGGGAGTATGTCTTGAAGAACAACACCTTCTTATTTGACTTCGATATCTGGATGAAAGTGGACAATGAAATGCGCAACGGGGAACTGGTTCCTATGCACATTCAATACGATGGAGAATGGGATATTCCCTTCAAATCTGTAGAGAATATAACCTTTGATATACGCTGTTCAGGCTATCAGTTAAAGCCTTGAAAAATATAGACCTCGTTCTCTTGAGAGGCGAAGATATCATACTGAATTCCAGCGTCAGTTAGTCTTTTCTTATACCCTTCAGAACGCTCGTTTTTCAAGCTGTTAATGAGGATAGTTGAATCGGGCACGGCCTGATGCATTAACCCGCGCAGAAAGGAAACGAACATCACTTCGCTATGCACTATGTCGTCTATGAATAGATCCACGATATAAAGATCATAAGACTCCTTTTCTAGCTCCAAATATTCTATCGCATCGGCTAGAATTATGTCATGTCTAGGGTCTTCATTCACATCGAAAAAGCGGTCGGCAATCTGAATAATTACCGGATCTATTTCAATGGACCTGATGAAGGGATTTTTCTTCATCTCGTTGCGCAGTATATGAACGCTGCTGCCAGCTCCTAGACCCAGATTAAGCACACGAGAGACACTTCTCTTGCGCAACCCTGCCAGCTCCATTGCCCCTCTCAGGACCTTGTGTAGGTGACTGAAGGACAGATTGGCATTCCTCGAATTGAGTACTAATCTGCCTTTTTCCCATGTCAATTCTAGGGTTCCAGAAATCTTGCTTCTGAACTCGGCTTCCTTTATTGGGAGGATATAACTAAAGAGCTTTTTCCAAGAGCTCATGGGCATTATTTTTTATCGGTTGATTTGACTAATCCTTTCAGATGCATAAGGTATAGATTATGCAGAAGCATATAATCCAGTCCTGCATATTCAGCGCCTATTGTATGCGGCTTATTCATGAATAATTCACTGTAAGATCGCATGAATCTGTTATTCACCGTCCAGCCGTGTGTGTTCGGGTCGGGGTACGTTGAATGAGGTCCACGAGTAGGAGCTATATCCAGCAATGCTCTGCTTCTAGCCATACCTTGATTTTCTTTCTTGAACCTGCGGTTATCAGGGTATAGTGCTAGGTTGAGGAGCGGGTACACATACCAGTCATTTGCCTTTGCACGCTTGCTTAATTTCCTGTACGTGTTCTTTTTGAAACCGTTTCCAGATGTGGCTACTGCAAGGGCCATATGGGCATTGTCATCTTTTACATAAGTAGGATTAATGCCCATACGCAGCGAGGACCAGAAGAGATTATAGAGCGGATTGATTTTCTCTTTTTTCACTTCAGGATCCACCTTTCTTAGAATGTATTTAGAACCACCTG